>JBFRWK010000168.1:0-43279 GCA_051439545.1 Xenococcaceae cyanobacterium
AATGTAGCGGGTATAGTTGCGTTAGGTGAAGCTGCCAAGCTAGCACAGCAGCATTTGGCAAGTGTAACCTGGGAAAAACGGTTACGAGATAAATTAGAACGAGGTATCCTCAACAGTATTCCCAATACAGTAATTAACGGCGACCCAGTTAATAGATTACCCAATACTACTAATATTGGCTTTAAATATATCGAAGGAGAAGCAATTTTACTTTCTCTCGATCAGTTTGGGATCTGCGCTTCATCTGGTTCTGCTTGCACTTCTGGTTCTCTAGAACCTTCCCATGTACTAAGAGCTTTAGGCTTACCCTATAGCGTGCTTCATGGCTCGATTCGCTTTAGCTTATCCCGCTTTACAACAGAACAAGAAATCGATCGCGTTTTAGAAGTTCTCCCAGGTATAATTGAGCGCCTTCGCGAACTTTCCCCCTTCAACAGCGACGATGCAGATTGGCTCAAAGAACAAGAGGAAGCCGTACTCGCTAGATAAATTGATAACTGATAAGGTGGTAACTGAAAATGTGGGACTATACAGAAAAAGTAATGGAACACTTCCATAATCCCCGCAATCAAGGCAAGATTACGGAGAAACAGGAAGGAGAAGAAATTGTAACAGGAGAAGTAGGCAGTATTGCCTGTGGAGATGCTCTTAAACTCCATCTCAAAATTGACGAAGAGACTCAAACTATTAAAGATGCTAGGTTTCAGACCTTTGGTTGTGCGAGCGCGATCGCCTCTTCTTCTGCCCTGACTGAATTATTAAAAGGCAGAAAAGTAGAAGAAGCTCTCAAGCTTACTAACAAAGAAATTGCCGAATCTCTAGGTGGATTACCTGAAGAAAAAATGCACTGTTCGGTAATGGGACAAGAAGCTTTAGAGGCTGCAATCTATACCTACAAAGGTATTCCCCTCGACACCCATGAAGAAGATGAAGGAAATCTTATATGTCGTTGTTTTGGTATATCTGATACAAAAATCAAAAGAATTATTCGCGAGAATGATCTTACAACCGCAGAACAAGTTACTAACTATGTTAAAGCGGGTGGAGGATGTAGTTCGTGTCTACCAGATATCGACGATCTGCTTTACGAATTTGCCAATGAAAAAGAAAAAAGTGTGGAGGTGGCAACACAAGTTTGGCAGGATAATAATCCCTCGTCTGGAGCGGGAGCATCAACCACTCCAACCCCTAGACCTCTAACGGGCGACACAAGCAAGGACGTGGGGGGCGAGGTCGCCTCGCCCCAAGGAATCGTCCGCCCTGCCCTTCGAGGACAGGGACGCGCCCTCACTAATTTACAAAAAATTACCTTAATTCAAAAGGTAATTGATGAAGAGATCAGACCAATTTTAGCCGAAGACGGCGGTGATATGGAACTATTCGATGTAGAAGGAGATACAGTTAAAGTTATTCTCAAAGGTGCTTGTAGCGGTTGTGCCTCTTCTACTGAGACTTTAAAATTAGCTATTGAAGCAACCCTTCAAGAGTTTGTATCACCTGCTTTAACTGTCGAATCAGTTTAAAAAATCAATTACTAGTAGTCAATAATTATCAATTGATTGCTGTTTTCCTCCCAAGAGCAAACCAAATATTTACTACCTAAATAAAATGTACATTCCCAACCTGAATAATTACGGAGAGCGATCGCCTCCCAGTGCGTAGTTCTTACTATCAGTCATTAGTCATCAGTCATTCGATATTTGCGATCGCTACTGACAACCCGAGACTAAAGACCAAAAACCAATAACGGTGAGGCACGTCGAGGTTGCCCCGATAAGTGCGATCGCCGTGTAGACAAATAACCATTGACCTCTAACAAACTTAACGAGAGATTATCATGAGACAGATTGCATTCTACGGAAAAGGCGGTATCGGTAAATCTACTACTTCTCAAAATACTATTGCTGCTCTTTCCGAAAATTTAAGAGTCATGATCGTTGGTTGTGACCCTAAAGCAGACTCCACTCGCTTAATGCTGCACTCTAAAGCTCAAACTACTATTCTTCACTTAGCAGCTGAAAGAGGCTCAGTCGAAGACCTCGAATTAGATGAAGTATTACTCACTGGCTATAATAACGTTCGCTGTGTTGAGTCTGGCGGTCCCGAACCTGGTGTTGGCTGTGCGGGTCGCGGTATTATCACTGCTATCAACTTCCTCGAAGAAGAAGGTGCTTACGAAGACCTAGATTTAGTATCCTACGACGTACTAGGTGACGTTGTTTGCGGTGGTTTCGCAATGCCTATCCGTGAAGGTAAAGCTCAAGAAATCTACATTGTTACTTCTGGTGAGATGATGGCAATGTACGCAGCTAACAACATTGCTCGCGGTATTCTCAAATATGCTCAATCTGGTGGAGTTCGCTTGGGCGGTTTAATCTGCAACAGCCGTAAAGTTGACCGTGAAATCGAATTAATCGAGGCTTTAGCTGACAAACTCGGCACTCAAATGATTCACTATGTTCCTCGCGACAACGTGGTTCAAAGAGCAGAATTACGTCGTATGACTGTTATCGAGTATGAACCAGATCATCCTCAAGCTGCTGAATATCGTGCCTTAGCTCGTAAGATCGAAAATAATACTAACTTAGTAATTCCTACTCCCATCAGCATGGATGAGCTAGAAGAATTATTAGTTGAGTACGGATTTATGGATTCTGATGCAGAATACCAAAAAGCGATCGCTGCTGATAAAGCTGCTGCTAAAGTCTAATTCATTCACTAATAGCTGATAACTAACTGTACGGGCGAACTGCCCTAAAGGGTTCAGCAGTTGCTCATGGGGGGAACCCCCAAGACCGCACTGCTTCACAGTTCGCCTCTACTGCCAACTGATAAAGGGGAACATCATGTCAACTGTAGAACAGAATAAAGAACTGATTAAAGAGGTACTAGAAGCCTATCCAGAGAAGGCTGCCAAAAGACGCTCCAAACACCTCGATGTTTACGAAGAAGGTAATTCTGATTGTGGCGTAAAATCCAACAAAAAATCCGTTCCTGGAGTAATGACCACTCGTGGTTGTGCCTATGCAGGGGCAAAAGGGGTGGTTTGGGGTCCTGTAAAAGATATGGTTCATATCTCTCATGGTCCTGTAGGTTGCGGTTACTATTCTTGGTCGGGTCGTCGTAATTACTACGTTGGTACAACTGGAGTTGATACTTTCGGTACAATGCAGTTTACTTCCGACTTCCAAGAAAGAGACATCGTTTTTGGTGGGGACAAAAAACTAGCCAAACTAATTGACGAGTTAGAAATTCTCTTCCCCTTAAGCCAAGGTACTACCATTGAATCTGAATGTCCTATTGGTTTAATTGGGGATGATATCGAAGCTGTTGCCAGACAAAAAGCGAAAGAAACCGAAAAACCAGTAATTCCAGTACGTTGCGAAGGTTTTAGGGGTGTTTCTCAGTCCTTGGGACACCATATTGCTAACGATACAGTTCGTGACTGGGTACTGCCCAAAGCTGATGAATATCGCAAGCTTCCTGAAGGATTTGAACCAAGTCCTTATGATGTTAACATTATCGGGGACTACAACATCGGTGGTGATGCTTGGCCTAGCCGTATGTTACTAGAAGCGATCGGCTTGAGAGTAATCAGTCAATTCTCTGGGGATGGCACATTTAACGAAACTGTCATGACTCCCCTAGCCAAATTAAATCTCATCCACTGTTATCGATCGATGAACTACATCTGTCGTCACATGGAAGAGAAATACGATATTCCCTGGTTAGAATATAATTTCTTCGGTCCTTCTCAAATTGCCAAGTCTCTACGCAAAATTGCTTCTCAGTTTGACGAAACTATTCAAGAAAATGCCGAAAAAGTTATTGCTCAGTATCAAAAAGATATGGATGCGATAATCGCTCAATATCGTCCCCGCTTAGAAGGCAAAACTGTAATGATGATGGTTGGTGGATTGCGCCCCCGTCACGTAATTCCTGCATTTGAAGACTTGGGTATGAAAGTGATCGGTACTGGATATGAATTCGGTCACGGCGATGACTACAAACGCACCGCAGATTATGTACAAGATGGCACAGTCATTTACGATGATGTTAGCGGTCACGAATTTGAAGAATTTGCCAAACAGCTAAATCCCGACTTAATCGCAGCAGGAATTAAAGAAAAATACGTCTTCCAGAAAATGGCTCTGCCTTTCCGTCAGATGCACTCTTGGGATTATTCTGGTCCTTATCACGGCTATCATGGCTTTGCTGTTTTCGCCCGCGACATGGATTTAGCAATTAATAACCCCACTTGGAGTTTAATCGAAAATCCTTGGCAAGATAAATAGTCGTTAGTTGTTAGTCGTTAGTTGTTATTTGTTTAAAGCGAACAACCAATGACTAATAACCAAAAAAATGGCAAACAAACAATCAATAACATTCCTTCAGAGGTAGAGCGTCATGACTGAGAACACTCAAAATAATCTAACACCTCCCGTAGTTTCAGAGGCAGGTAAGATTCAAGACCACTTTGATTTATTCCAAACCGATCCCTATCAGGAAATATTTGAATATAAGCGTCAGTTTGAAGGAGCGCATAGCAAGGAAGAAGTAGCTCGCATTGCAGAATGGACAAAAACTTGGGATTACCGCGAGAAAAACTTTGCCCGCGAAGCTTTAACCATCAACCCCGCTAAAGCCTGTCAGCCTTTGGGTTCTCTCTTTGTAGCAGCAGGTTTTGAAGGAACTTTACCCTACTCTCATGGTTCACAGGGTTGCGTTGCTTACTTCCGTACTCACTTAACTCGTAATTTTAAAGAACCCTTCCAAGCTGTTTCTTCCTCCATGACTGAGGATGCAGCAGTATTTGGCGGACTCAACAATATGGTAGATGGGTTGGCTAACTCCTATCAACTATATAAGCCCAAAATGATTGCCCTCTGCACTACCTGTATGGCTGAGGTAATTGGTGATGACTTGGGTGCATTTATCCAAACATCAAAGGATAAAGGCTCTGTTCCCCAAGATTTCCCCGTCCCCTACGCCCATACTCCTAGCTTTGTCGGCTCTCACATCACTGGTTACGACAATATGCTCAAGGGTATTTTAGATTGCTTAACCAAAGATAAGAAGCAAGAAACTACTAACGGTAAGTATAACTTTAACTTGGGCTTCGATCCTTATATTGGTAATATTCGCGAACTAAAACGAATTCTCCAATTATTCGGTATCGACTACACAGTTCTTTCCGATAATGCCGATGCTTTTGATTCTCCTAATACTGGTGAATTCAAAATGTACAACGGTCTGACCAAACTAGAAGATGCTGCCGACTCGATTAACGCAGAAGGCACATTCTTCTTCCAAAAATACACCACTCCAAAAACTCAAAGCTATATCGAAAAAGAATGGGGTCAGCAAACCTTTAACTTCCGTCCTTTTGGCATTCGCGGTACTGATGAGTTTTTAACTAAGTTATCAGAAATCACTGGCAAACCCGTACCTCAAGAATTAGTTGAAGAAAGAGGTCGTGCAGTAGATGCCATGACTGATTCTCAGGCTTGGATTCACGGCAAACGTGTTGCCCTCTACGGCGATCCCGATCATGTATTTGGTTTGGTTAACTTCTTACTAGAATTGGGTGCAGAACCAGTCCACATCGTTGTTACCAACAGCAATGAAGACTTTGAAGCAGAACTGCAAGCTGTATTGGATGCTAGTCCCTACGGTAAAGATGCCACCATCTGGGGTAAAAAAGACCTCTGGCACTTACGCAGTTTAATGTTTACCGAACCAGTAGACCTCTTAATCGGTAACTCCTACGGTAAGTACCTCTGGCGCGACACCAAAACCCCTCTAGTACGCATTGGCTATCCGATCTTCGATCGCCACCATATGCACCGCTATGAAACTCTAGGTTATAAAGGTGCGCTCAACCTCCATAACTGGATCGTTAACACTATCCTCGACGAACTCGATCGCCAGACTATTATACCTGCTAAAACAGATATTTCTTTCGATCTAATTCGTTAATGAACAAGATCTTTGTATATGTACGGGCGAACGATTGTTCGCCCCTACCTATTAACTGAAAAGGAAAATTATGAAACTAGGTGATGTAGAACTCGATCGCGAACCAGATTTTAATCTCGATGCCAAAGTTAGAGTCCGCAAAAAAATTCGTAATGATGGAACTTTTCCAGGCAAACAAATTGGTGAGACTTTAGCCAATAAAGGAGACGAAGGGTACATCATTTCCATCGGTACATACTTGCAAACAGCTTATATCTATTCGGTTCATTTTTTGGAAACAAATAACGTCGTAGGTTGTCTGGGGAAAGAACTAGAACTAGTTCCAGAAAACTGAGGAAATTATTAGATCTAAATATTACCCAGAATCAACTTAATTCCCTAATTAATTTTAGAAAATTTCATTTCGATTTTTTCTATCCTCTACAATGACCAAAAACTAATGACGAAGGACGAAGGATATAATGACCAAGCCCAAAATCGCAGACCTCCTTAACGAACCAGGTTGCGAACACAATCATAAAAAAGGACAACAAGGTAAAAATAAAGCTTGTACTCAACAAGCTAAACCAGGAGCAGCCCAAGGAGGATGTGCTTTTGATGGAGCTTCGATCGCCCTCGTCCCCATTACCGATGCTGCACATTTAGTCCATGGACCGATTGCCTGTGCGGGTAATTCTTGGGGTAGTCGCGGTAGTCTTTCTTCTGGTGCTACTACCTATAAAATGGGCTTTACTACGGATATTAGTGAAAATGATATCATATTCGGCGGTGAAAAAAAATTATACAAAGCGATCGCCCAAGTCCTCAAACGCTATCATCCTCCTGCTGTCTTTGTTTATTCTACCTGCGTTACTGCCCTTATTGGGGATGACTTGGACGCAGTGTGCGAAGCAGCTACTGAAAAGTTTGCTACCCCGATTATTCCCGTTAACTCTCCTGGTTTTGTCGGGAGTAAAAATTTGGGTAATAGGTTAGCTGGGGAATCTCTTTTAGATTATGTTGTCGGTACTGCCGAACCAGAATATACGACTCCCTACGATATTAATTTAATTGGGGAATACAACGTTGCAGGGGAACTGTGGGGCGTATTACCCCTGTTTGAAAAAGTTGGTATTCGCGTCCTTTCCAAAATTACAGGGGATGCCACTTTTGAAGAAATTCGCTACGCCCATCGTGCCAAACTTAATGTAATGATCTGCTCCAAAGCTCTAATCAATATGGGGCGAAAAATGGAGGAGCGTTACGGTATTCCCTATATCGAAGAGTCTTTCTATGGCGTTGAGGACATGAACCGTTGTTTGCGGAATATTGCCAAAAAGATAGGCGATGAGGCTTTACAGCAACGGGTAGAAACAGTAATTGCTGAAGAAACCGCCAAACTCGATCTTGCTCTTGCTCCCTATCGCGCCCGACTCAAAGATAAGCGGATGGTGCTATATACAGGAGGGGTAAAAAGTTGGTCGGTTATGTCGGCAGCCCAGGACTTAGGAATGAAAGTAGTTGCTACCAGCACTAAAAAGAGTACCGAAGAAGATAAAGCTAAAATCAAACAATTATTGGGCAAAGACGGCATTGCTCTAGCTAAAGGTAATGCGAAAGAGCTATTAAAAGTAATCGCTAAAACTAAAGCAGATATGCTTGTCGCAGGGGGACGCAACCAATATACAGCCCTTAAAGCTCGAATTCCCTTCCTCGACATCAACCAAGAACGCCATAAACCCTATGCAGGATATGTGGGATTAATTGAAATGGCAAAAGAATTCGATCGCGCCCTCCACAGTCCCATTTGGCAACAGGTTAGAAAGCCAGCACCCTGGGAAACAGTTAACAGTTAACAGTTAACTGTTATCAGTTAATTGTTAATAGCTGACTGATCAAAAAACTTATTACTCGCTACTTGCTATTCGCTACTCGCTACTTTTTAAAATGACCACTATTACTCGCAACAAAAAATCCGTCGCTGTTAATCCCCTCAAACAGAGTCCGCCTTTAGGTGCAGCCTTAGCTTTCTTGGGATTAAAAGGCATTGTCCCTCTATTTCATGGTTCTCAAGGTTGTACGGCATTTGCCAAAGTATTATTGGTCAGACATTTCCGCGAAGCGATCCCCCTAGCAACTACTGCGATGACTGAGGTTTCGACCATTTTGGGAGGTGAAGAAAACATCGAACAGGCAATTTTAACCTTGGTAGAAAAAGCCGAACCCAACTTAATTGGTTTGTTAACTACGGGGTTAACCGAAACCAGGGGGGATGATATGCATGGCATCCTGAGATCTATTCGTCAACGTCATCCAGAACTAGATTATTTACCAATTATCTTTGTTTCTACTCCCGATTATAAGGGTGCTTTGCAAGATGGTTTTGCTGCTGCGGTACAGTCAATTGTGGAAACCGATTATGGTACACCCGTTGAAACTAACCAGGTAACATCTCAACAGCAGGTAACGATTTTGGCTGGTTCGCTGCTTGCTCCTGGGGATGTAGAACAAATAAAAGAAATAGTCGAAGCATTTGGTCTAAAACCGCTAGTTATCCCCGATTTATCTGGTTCGGTAGACGGACATTTAGATGATGATTACAACAGTAAAACCCCTGGCGGTACTTCCTTAGAACAGCTACAGCAATTAGATCGATCGCTTTTTACCATCGCCATTGGGGAAAGTATGCGAACTGCTGCGGAAACTTTACAACAAAGATTTGGGACAAAGTTTGAGGTTTTACCCCGTTTAGCAGGTTTAGAAGCAGTAGATAAGTTTTTGTGGTTGCTGGCACAAATTGCTAATTTTAACAATCATCCCAGTTGGGAATTTAAACCTCAAATCCCCACAAAATATCAACAGCAACGTCGCCAATTACAAGATGCTATCTTAGATACTCATTTCTATCTCGGTGGCAAAAAAGTTTCTCTAGCACTAGAACCAGATTTACTCTATCAAACTAGTTGGTTACTAACAGAAATGGGAGCAGAAATTCAAGCTGCTGTAACTACTACTAAGTCCCCAATCCTCAATGAATTACCTTTCGAGACTGTAACTATCGGGGATTTAGAAGACCTAGAAGATTTAGCCGTAGGTTCGGATTTAATTATTACTAATTCCCAAGGAAAAGGCCTCGCCGATCGACTACATATTCCCCTATATCGTATGGGTTATCCTATTTACGATCGCCTGGGTAATGGTTCTCGTTGTTTAGTGAGTTATCGGGGTACGATGCAGTTTTTATTCGACCTCGGCAATATATTTATCGAATTAGGGCATTAATTGTCAGTCATTAGTCATTAGTTAGGTAAGAGACAAAGAAAATGAGTCAAGTTTTAGTTAGAGAAAATCCACCATATCTGAGTAAATTAAAGCATCCTTTTCTAGAAGAATTGATCGAACAGATTCGTCGCTCCGATGTTTCTAATCGATACTATAATTGGTCTGATGAATCATTAATCGATCGATTAATTGTTCCTGAAAATAAAGAATTAGTTTCCCCAACAAATCTCGATATCGATTTTCTCAGTCAGCTTTTAACTTCTGCATTTTACAAGGCTATTGGAGTAACTATCGAGAGAATAACAGTTCATCCTACAGAAACTTATACTCATTTACAAGACAAAGAATGTAGTTCTGCGGTGATTTGTTGTGGTGGAGTTTTAGTTTTATATTCTTTAATTTGGGGTTCTAGAAGATTGAGTTTTGGCTCTTTACAAGAGTTAATTGAATCGGCTGAAAATAACATTCAAAATGCTGTTATTAAAGCTAGTCGATATTTGGATTTTTAGCTTTTTGTCCTTTTTTTTCGTTATTTGTGACCGATAACTAATGACTAACCACTAGATAATCGAGGTTTTTATTTTAGGAGAACGCAATAATGAAAGTTGCTTTTGCTACCCAAGATAATGTCCATATTAATGCTCACTTTGGTTGGGCAAAAAAGGTCGATATTTATGATGTTTCTGATGAAGGTTTTGACTTCCTCAATACTGTTGAATTTGGTGGAGAACTTAAAGAAGATGGCAACGAAGATAAATTAGTTCCTAAAATTAATGCTGTTGAGGGTTGTACTCTTGTCTATGTTTCCGCGATCGGCGGAAGTGCTGCCTCTCGCTTATTAAAAAATAAAATTACTCCTCTAAAAGCAGAAAATAAAGACGATGAAATTACCGATGTTCTTAATAGTCTAGTAAAAACATTAGGTAATCCTCCTCCCTGGTTGCGCAAAGCTTTGGGCAAAAATGCTACCAGCTTCGATTTTGAAGATGAAGAAGAATAAACAACTTACTATACGGGCGGTTCCCGTACCGCCCCTACCTACAACTAACCATTAAAAAAATTATGAATACTACAAGTACTACGCCAGAAACCACCACTAGCATTGTTGCAGAAAGTACTTTTCTTAAAGAATTAGTTTTGCAGGTACGCGCTCAAGATCATTATGGCGTTTATCGCAGTTGGAAAGATGAACTAGTGCTAGCCAATTTTGTGGTTAGTAAAGAAAAGAAAAGCCAAATTTCTGTCGAAGGGGATGTCGATCCCGCTACTCAGTTAAGAATTCTCTGTTTCTATCGGGCGATCGCGGTTTGTATTGAAAAACAAACTGGTAAACTCTGCCAAGTAGTCATCGATCTTTCCCATGAAGGTTTTGGTTGGGCGATCGTCTGGACTGGACGCTTGATGGTATTATCTCGTACTTTACGGGATGCTCAACGTTTTGGCTATCCTTCCCTCCAAAAATTGGCAGCCCAAGGAGAAAGATTAGTCGAGTCGGGTATTAAAAATATCGAACAATTTCCCGATGCTGCAAATGCCTGATTGTCATTTGTCCTTTCTTCCCGTAAGGTTCAACTGCCGTTGAACCCTACTAACCACTAACCATTAACCAAAATGACCGCACTAGAAACAAAAACCCCAACCCCCGAAACTGTTGCCCAGTTGAAGAAAACTATCAAAAAACTCAACAGTAAAGCAGGTCAAATGAAAATGGACTTGCACGATCTTGCCGAAGGTTTACCTACTGATTATGAAAAACTAATCGAGGAAGCAGTTAAAACTTATGAAATCTACAATCAATTAGCCCAACTCAAAAAGCAACTAAAAAGCTGGGAAAAGTTAATCTGATCGACTTTTTCACCCTGAATAAATCGATCGCCGACAATTAGAGATTTTACAACAGCAAATCAAATCTAGAGAGGAGTAATTTTTTCATGAATTCTACTGAAACCCCAAAAACCCTAGTACAATTCAGAACTCTAACTGATGCGGAAGATTACTTACAATTTTTTGAGATCGAGTACGATCGCGATTTTGTGAATATCAATCGCCTCCATATTTTAAAACAATTTTCTCTATTAATTCAGGAAGTAGATAAAGCTTTCCCCGATGTTACTGAAGCAGAAAAACTAGAAAAGTATCGCCTGGCATTAGAAGAAGCTTATCAAGTTTTCTTAACTTCTAGTCCTCTGGAAACTAAGTTATTTAAAGTATTTCAAAGCAAACCGAAAAACTTTGTTTCTTTAGATGAGCTTGAAAAAAAAGCAGAGGGATAATGAAAGTCGTTAATTGTTAGTCATTAGTCCTTATTTAACACCTCATTTCTTCAATACAGAGGATAACAGACAAGTGACAAGCAACAAATGACCAATCAGTAATAGAGGACAATTATGCTTACACCAAAAGAATTAGAACGCTATAGCCGACAAATTCAACTTCGAGATCTCGGAGAAGAAGGACAGAAAGCTCTAAAAAATACTACTGCTTTAGTTTCTGGAGTAGGTGGTTTGGGCGGGACTGTGGCTCTTTACCTAGCGGTAGCTGGTATTGGTAAGTTGATTCTAGTTCGTGGTGGTGAATTACGTCTGGATGACATGAATCGTCAGATTTTAATGACTGATGATTGGGTAGGAAAACCTAGAGTTACTAAAGCTAAAGAAACCCTCACCCAAATTAATCCCGATGTAGAAGTTGAAGCGATCGAAGAATATATTACTCCCGAAAATGTCGATTCTCTCGTCCAACGTGCCGATATTGCCCTCAGTTGCGCTCACAATTTTCCCGAACGAGATTTACTCAATGCTGCCTGTGTGCGCCAGAACAAGCCGATGGTAGAAGCTGCCATGAATAGTATGGAGGCTTATCTAACTACGATTGTTCCTGGTAAAACTCCCTGTTTGTCTTGTCTTTTCCCTGAAAAACCAGACTGGGATCGCCGTGCTTTTGGCGTACTCGGTGCGGTTTCTGGCACTCTAGCTTGTTTGAGCGCATTAGAAGCAATCAAACTAATTACGGGATTGGGTAAACCTCTATTAGGACAGTTACTCAATATGGATTTAGCCCATGTAGAGTTTAACAAACTTCGCCTCTACAAAGATCCTGATTGTCCTGTATGCGGTAAAGCTTCTAGGGACACGGAGACGATAGAACGCAAAGATGCAGTGCAAGTTTAGAGACTTAGGAAACAAACCACTAACCCCTAACCACTAACTACTAACCATAAGGAGAATTTTCATGACTGTATATTTAACCGAAAAAGCAGCTTTTAGACTTCGTAGTTTTATCCGTTCGGGTGCTGAGGGAACGACTACAGAAAAAGGAGTTCGTGTAGCAGCAGTCGATGGTGGCTGTAGCGGTTTTGAATATGCCTTAGATATAGTCGATCGCCCCGAAGCTGACGATCTGATTTACGAACAAGACAAAGTAAATATCTACCTCGATCGTCAAAGCGCACCTTTTTTAAATGGTATCGTTATTGATTTTGTAGAAAGCCTAACTCAAGCTGGATTTACTTTTGAAAATCCTAATGCTACCAATAGCTGCGGTTGTGGCAAGTCTTTCTCTGTTGCTGATGGTACTCCCGAAGCTGTGCCTTGTAGTTAGTCACCGCTCATCAGTTCCAATGAAGGACAAAAAGAAAATAATCAAATTATGAGGAGAACAAAATTATGGGTACTACTTACAAAGTTCGTCTAATTAAAGGAAAAAGGAAAAAACCCCCTGAAATAGATGTAACTATTGATGTCCCAGAAGACGAGTATATTCTCGATGCTGCGGAGGAGCAAGATTTAGAACTGCCTTCTTCCTGTCGTTCGGGAGCTTGTTCTAGTTGTGTAGGCAGAATTGTTGAAGGAGAAATAGACCAAGAAGATCAAAGCTTCTTAGATGACGATCAAATTGCTAAAGGATATGTTTTACTTTGCGTTGCCTATCCTAAATCCGATTGTACGATTAAAACTCATCAAGAAGCCTATTTGGTGTAAGTAATTTGTCATGAGTCAGCGGTACACCGCCGTGAAACGACGGTGCCTGCGCTGACCGCATTCCGCGGTCATTAGTCAATGAAGGCGCAAGTCTTGCGCCTGTCATTCATCATTGGTAAAACGTGAAGGATAAATGACACATAAAAAAGGACAAAGAACGAATGGCAAAAGACAGGGGAGCAATGACCAATGACCAATGACAAAAAACCAAAAAAATGTGGAAACAAGTTGCTTATAAAACTGGGGTTTGGCTAGCTACGGAAGTTTGGCTTAACATTATCGGCTTAGATAATATTGCCGATTACTGTGAATTTCTTTTTACTCAAGATTCCGATCTAAATCTTAAGAATCGCAGAACTGTCAAAATCAACGAATATCCACCCCAGTTTTGTCCGAAGATAGATAATTTTTGTCCCCTTCCTGGCTCGGCAACTAAACCAATAGATCTTCAAGAAGATATCTATAAGGCTCAAGCTGAAATCTTTAACAGCAAATGCAAAAATCTTGAAAAACCTTGTCTAAAAGTTATCTGTCTATCAACAGATATAAAAGAGGTAGAGAGAGGATAAATATCTACATTTTTTGTTCTTTGTTCTTTCTCTTTTGTGTTTATAGGGTAAGCAATTAATAATTACCGATCGCCAAAATTTATAGAAATTCTCACCTTAATTAGATTGATGATTAGTCGCGAACAATTAGCACAAGAATATATCAACATTATCAACAATTATTATCCTATGGCAGGGCGACTATTACGCCATTGCTTAATAAAAATTATCAAGTTAAATGCCCGTCGCTCCCAAGAAAATTCTTATTATTTAGGGATTTATTATCCAGAAAGAATAATCGAGAGACTCTTACAACATCAAGAAGTTTTTAGGGATACTGCCGAAAACATGGGATTGGTAGAGGTCGTTTTTTTTAATGCTAATCGGCTAGTAAAAGACCCTCGCTCAAAAATCAAACGGCAAGACTTTCGCTTTTGGCTAGAGCTATGTTGGATTGCTAATGAAGCAGATTAATTTTTTTGGAGGGAGGAAAATGTTAGCTATTAGTTTACTTATTTTATCGATATGTATAGGTACAATAGTCCTATTGATTCACGATCGCGATGAAATTCATCAAATGCTTGCTTTTTTATCAGGTATGCTAGCCTTATTATGTATTTTTATTTTAACTCCTCCTATAATTAAAGTCTTTATAGGGGGATTATTTTTCGTTGTTGGACATAAAATATTTCCCGCCCATAGTATTTTTAAATAACCCAAAAAAAATTAAAAATATTAAGAAATAAAAAAATCTAGGACGAGGGTTGATTTTTTAACCAGAGTTCGCGCTTTGGCTGAAACTTCGAGATATTGCAGGCTTAAAAATTGTCCCGAAACTTATTGTCTTCCTTACCAGAGCTTTAGCAAAAAACTTCAACAGCTAATAGCAATCTAGTCGATCGCCGCTCGCTAACCTAACCAATAATATTTTTAATCAAAACTCAGTTTTTTTTAACAAGTTAACCAAAATTTTTGTATCTATATTTACACTTATCAAAAAAAAAGTTGATTATGATAAAACCAATTAGGAGAAAAAAATGGATTGTCATGATTGCCACCAAAGCTGTCAGCCAAAACAACGAAAAAATAGTTGGAAATTATTTGGCTTTGGCTCTAAAAAATCAGTAAAAAACAGTTTTTCTCATCAGACTAAAACCACTATTGCTTTAGTTGGTTCACCCAATGTAGGTAAAAGTTTATTATTTAACTTATTAACTGGTACTTATGTTACGGTTTCCAACTATCCAGGAACAACAGTAGAAGTAGCGCGAGGTAATACTGTAATTGCAGGAGAAAAAGTAACTTTTCTCGATACGCCAGGAATGTATTCTTTGATACCAATCACCGAAGAAGAAAGCGTTGCTCGTGATTTGCTAATGAACGAGACAGTGAATTTATTTATTCATGTAGTCGATGCCAAACATTTAGGCAGAATGCTTAATCTTACTTTGCAATTAATTGAAGCCAAATTACCCGTGTTGCTGGTAGTTAATATGATTGACGAGGCACTAAAACTAGGTATTTGGGTAGACGAAGATCGATTAGCCTACAAACTGGGTATTCCTGTTGTCACTATGGAAGCAACGCAAAAAGTGGGACTAAACAAATTAATCGCTAAGGTAGCAGATTATGTCGGATCGACTCAATTATCTCACACCTATTGAAGCTGCGATTTCCCGCATTGAGTTTTTACTAGGCGATACTCACAATCGTCTTTCTCGTCGTAGTATTGCTTTATTATTGCTCCAAAAAGATCCCATATTACGCTCGCAGCTACAGCAAGAACCTTATTTTTCAGATATTGAAAGAATAGTTGCCGAGACTCAGGAGAGTTGTGCTGAATCTTTACAAATCGCGATCGCGCAATCCCGCCATCAACTGGCAATGGAGATCGAACAAGATGTTACTATTCAACCACAACGGGAACGGAGTTTTAAACATGAATGGTTGCATTGGTTAACCGTCAATCCCGTGACGGGTATTCCCATTCTCGCTTTAGTTCTCTATTTTGGCATCTATCAATTTGTCGGGGTATTTGGTGGGGGAACATTAGTTGATGGGATTGAAGGATTTTTTGAGTCACAAATTAATCCCGTTGTCAATTCGGTTATCGCTGCTATTTTCCCCTGGCAAGTCATTCGAGATCTATTGGCTAACGATTATGGCATCATTACTTTAGGTATTCGTTATGCGGTAGCTATAGTCTTACCCATTGTCACGACTTTCTTTTTAATGTTTTCTCTGCTAGAAGATAGCGGTTACTTACCCCGTCTATCTTTACTAGTCGATCGCTTGTTTAAAACCATAGGACTTTCAGGGCGATCGATTATTCCTCTAATTTTAGGGCTAGGTTGTGGGACTATGGCAACTCTAGTTACGCGCACCCTAGAAAGCAAACGAGAAAGAATTATCGCTACTTTGCTTCTAGCTTTGACTATTCCCTGTTCTGCACAACTGGGGGTAATTCTGGCTTTACTTTCCCAAGAACCTACAGCTTTATTTATTTGGGTAGGGATAATGGTGACAATCTTTTTAGGTATTGGTTTTTTAGCAGGGAAGATCGTACCTGGAAATTCCTCTTGTTTTTATATGGAAATTCCTCCCTTAAGAATACCCCGTTTTAAAGCCATTCTGACTAAAACCTATGTAAGACTTAAATGGTATTTTGCCGAAATTTTACCTTTATTTATCTTAGCTTCGGTTTTAATTTGGGCAGGTAAACTAACAGGTTTGTTCGATTTGGTAGTCAGAGGGTTAGAACCAGTAATGCTATGGTTGGGATTACCGACAGAAGCTGCACCTACCTTTCTCTATGGCTTTTTCCGACGGGACTATGGGGCAGCAGGAATGTTCGATCTCCATTCTTCGGGAATTTTAACAGGTCAACAATTAGTAGTAGCAGCAGTAACACTAACTCTGTTTATTCCCTGTATCGCCCAACTACAATTTATGTTTAAAGAACGGGGTGTAAAAACCACGCTCGCGATCGCTAGTTTTGTAGTTTTGTTTGCTTTTTCTATAGGTTATCTTCTCAATCAATTACTAACTATTATCGAGGTGAGTTTTTAAAATGATTTCTCAAACTTTTTCTGTCTGTTATTCTCCTTTAAGTATGTTAAGTAAGAAAAGCCAAGGTTTTATTACTGCTATTAGAAATCAAGACGAACGGATTGTTAAAAAAATATTAGCAATGGGGGTTCATACAGGAATGCAAATTACTTTAGAACAAACATTTCCTTCTTTTGTTATTAGAGTAGGTCGAACTAGAATTGCGATCGACAAAGAAATTGCTAATTCAATTAAGGTTAGAGTTACGAACAGGAATTAGTTAGAGGGTGAGCATTGCCCACCTTACTAATACAATTAAACTTAATCGACAGCTAACATAACCTCAGAGGCTTTAACCACTGCATAAGCAGTCTTACCTTCAGATAAACCAAGACGTTCTGCTGAAGACTTAGTAATAATTGAAACTACTTCTACTCCTGGAGCAATTTCTAAGGTTATTTCTGTATTTACCGAACCTGGTACGACTTTTTTGACTGTTCCTTTTAAAGTATTACGCGCACTTACTTCCATGGTTATTCTTCTAATTAATATTTTAAGGACATGTATATACTACTACTTTTTTTAAAAAATATATCGACAAGAATAATTGAAAACAATCCTGAGAATATTATGAAAAAATATGAATAAAAAAAATATTTTAGCTTTTTTAGTTACGTTATTTTTGTCTTTTTTATTAGTAGTCAATTTAGGTAAAATCGATCGATTTCATTTCCCTAGTGTTGCCCAATCCAATCAACCTATAGATTTAACCATCTCAGCAGCAGCGAGTTTGCAAGATGCCCTCAAAGCAATTAAACCAATCTATGAAAAAAACCACCCCGAAGTAGGTATTACCTATAATTTTGGTTCTTCTGGTTCCTTGCAACAACAAATCGAACAAGGCGCACCCGTAGACTTGTTTATTTCTGCTGCTATTGACAAAATGGATGCCTTGGAAAAACAGGGTTTATTACTAACAGCAACTCGCCGAGATTTATTAAAAAATCAAATGGTTTTAGTTACCCCTGCAAGTAATCAAAAAAATAATCCCAAGCTCGATAATTTTGACGATTTAACTACCAAAGAAATAACTACGATCGCTCTGGGAGAACCAAAAAGTGTTCCTGCGGGAAAATATGGCCAGGAAGTCTTAAATTATTTCAAAATTGCCGATCGAGTAAACTCTCAAGCCGTTTACGCTAAAGATGTTCGCCAGGTTCTTAATTACGTCGCTACGGGTAACGTAGATGCAGCAATTATTTATCGTACCGATGCCCAAGTTTCCGATCGTGTCCAAATAGTCGCTACTGCCCCAGAAACTAGCCATTCCCCTGTAATTTATCCTGTTGCTGTCATTCAAGATAGTAGTAATCCAGAAACTGCAACCGAGTTTGTAGAGTTTTTAACCACTCTAGAAGCACAAGCAGTATTTGAAGAGTATGGGTTTGTGCCAGTAGTTAGTTATTAGTTGTTTAAACAAAAAACCAAGGACAAAATTTTATGAATTCCCCAACCTTAAAACGAGACTGGAAAGCATATTATGCTGCCGTAGCAGATCGCCCGCCGAGAAAAACGATCCTGACTGCTTTAGGAGCATTTGAAACACCAGGAATGGCGATCGATCTTGGTTGTGGCGATGGCAGGGATACAGTAGAAATGTTACGGCAAAACTGGGCAGTCTTGGCTATAGATAAAGAACCCGATGCGATCGCCCGTTTACTCGCCCGTCCTAATCTTAATACCTTGCAGTTAACAACCCAAATCGTTAGCTTTGAAGAGTTACAACTTCCCAAGCAAGTAAACTTAATCAATGCTAGCTTTTCTCTACCCTTTTGTGGGATCGAGGCTTTTCCTAGCCTGTGGAATCAGATTTTTAATTCTTTAGTGCCAGGGGGAAGATTTTGCGGACATTTGTTTGGAGATAGAGATTCTTGGGGCGATAGTAAATTAATTAATACTTTTACGCGATCGCAAGTAGAAACCTTATTAAAAGCTTACGCGATCGAACTCCTTGAAGAAGAAGAACATCAGGGCAACACTCCCCTAGGAGAAGATAGATACTGGCATATTTTTCATATTGTTGCCCGTAAACAATAAGTTTATTTTTTATATTGTACGGGCGAACGGCCGTTTGCCCTTAGGTAACAATGACCGATCTAACCCCCATCTGGATATCTCTCAAAACTGCTACTACTGCTACAGTAATTACTTTTTTCCTGGGCATTTTAGCAGCGCGATGGATGTTGGGATATCGAGGGAAATCTAAGGGATTAATTGAAGGATTATTAACTGCCCCTTTAGTACTTCCCCCGACGGTAGTTGGTTTTTTATTATTGCTGTTATTTGGTAGAAATGGGTTTATCGGGCAAATATTGGGTTATTTTGGCGTTACGGTTATTTTCTCTTGGTATGCTACCGTTATCGCCTCGACGGTGGTGGCTTTTCCCTTAATGTATAAAACTGCTTTGGGGGCATTCAAACAAATCGATGCTAATTTAATCGCCTGTGCCAGAACTTTGGGAGCTACAGAATGGAGAGTTTTCTGGCATATTATGCTACCTTTAGCGAAACCTGGGTTAATTGCTGGAACTTTACTCGCTTTTGCTCGCGCTTTGGGGGAATTTGGCGCAACTTTAATGTTAGCAGGCAGCATTCCTGGTAAAACCGAAACAATTCCGATCGCTATTTTCCTGGCATCTGAAGGTGGGGCGATGGATCGGGCAATACTACTGGTAATTATTATTTTGACAATTTCCCTGGGAGTAATTACAGCAGTTAATTATTGGACTGAAGGGAATTGGCATTACAAATCAAATCCCCGTAGGGACAAACGGTTTGTTGCCCAGTTGTTCGACTATATTGGCATCGCAGCAAAACGCAAAAAAGCTTTAGATTATCCCGTACCCCAAGCCAAAATTGAATTAATTGTCGATATTCAAAAACAGCTACCAGGCTTTTTATTAGATGTCTCTTTTCGGACAGATCAAACACCTTTGGGATTATTAGGGGCTTCTGGTGCGGGTAAAAGTCTGATTTTGCGCTGTATTGCTGGTTTGAATACTCCAGATAAAGGACGTATTATTTTAAACGGAAAGGTATTATTTGATTCAGAACAAGGAATTAATTTACCACCCCGCGATCGCGCTTGTGGTTTTTTGTTTCAAAATTATGCTCTATTTCCCCATTTAACTATCATCGAAAACATTGCCTTTGGAATGCCTCCAGGTAAATCTTATCGAGAAATTAAACAAGAAGTAGAAAAGCACTTATTTGCCGTAGACTTACCAGGAATAGGCGATCGCTATCCAGGGGAACTTTCAGGGGGACAACAGCAAAGAGTAGCATTAGCCAGAGCAAAAGCAAGTCAACCAGGAATAATGCTACTAGATGAACCTTTTTCTGCGTTAGATACCTATTTGCGGGATAAACAAGAAAAAATGCTCAGAAAAAACCTGATTCACTTTCAGGGAGTAACTTTATTTATCACCCATAACCTAGAGGAAGCCTATAGAGTATGTCCCAACCTGTTAGTAGTAGATAAAGGAAAAGCGATCGCCAGTGGGACAAAACAAGATATATTCGAGCATCCTGGTAATTTTAGAACCGCACTGGTTACTGGCTGTAAAAACTTTTCTCGCGCCGTTGCTCGATCGGAGCGACAAATAAAGGCGATCGACTGGGATTGTATCTTAGAAGTAATCGAACCAGTACCCCAATCTTTAGAATATGTAGGCATTCGCGCCCATCAGATTGTCTTTCCCGATACAGAAAATGAGGTAAATACTTTTTCTTGCTGGTTAGCAACAATTAGCGAAACCCAACACCGCATGACTCTATATCTTAAGTTAAACCAACCTGCTAATAATCCTGAAGATTATCATTTGCAAGCAGAAGTTTTTAAAGATAAATGGGCAGAATTAAAAGATCGTCCCTTTCCCTGGAAAATTCAATTAAATCCATTCCGAATTATGCTACTAACAAAATACGTAGATAAGTAATAAGTAGGGGGCCGTTCGCGAACTGCCCGTACATAAGTAATGAGTGTCCTAATCTAAGTGTGTAGTGCTATAGATAATTACAGCAGTTTTCGCCCCCCTCGCGGAGCCAACTCTGGGAGGAACTATTCTCAAAGTCCCCCATCCCGCCAAAGTTGGGGGGATTATAGGGGGGCAGGGGAAACACGGGGGCTTCTAGATGTATCTAATGGTATCAACTCATCTGAAAACTGCTGTAATTTTGCACGCCTAATTGTAAACAGTTTGACATTTTCTTGTCATATTTAGTCGTCAAAATGTATGTAAAAACAGATTGACGAAAGATAAGATGAACAAAATATTTACTCTAAAAACAGTTGTGACAACTTTAATTAGTACGAGTATTGCTAGTAGCTTGATGGCGTTACCCGTTCGCGCTTATGAAGATAATTTAGTCTCCGAATCCGATCGCCCAGAATTAATCTTAAGCCAAAATTTCTCTTATAACGATCGCCCTAGATATCCCGAACCTACAGAAGATTTTAAGAAAATTGTTGGGATTACAGGTTTAGCAGTAGGTATAGGGACTATCGGTTGGTATATAACTCGTGCCTACAAACCTTCTTTAGTTAACTCCCTACCGACAATAAATAATGATAATGCTTCTTTACTCGATCGCGTTAGTCCCAGACTACGCCAACAACTACTAAGACTGGTACACAATCGACAAACAGCCGATCGTCTTTTATCTGGTACTTTGATAAGTAATCCCGATCGTTCTCCAAATTGGTTAGCCGAAAAAGTTATTTACGATCTAGAACGAGATCGAGCATAAGGCAAAAAAAGAGTTTAGCTACCAGTGGTCGAACATTTATCTTAACTTAGCAGAAGACCCTCATTTTCAATGACGGGATGAATGCGTCCCGAATTTTCCTCAAAATAATACTTCAAGAAGCTTGTTTTTAACTATCCCTTTGATATCATGGGACTATGTTAATACGAAAAGCCTTTAAATTCAGACTAGAACCAAGCGTACCTGAGCGCATACTAATGGCGCAAACTGCTGGGTGCTGCCGTTTAATCTGGAATAAAGCTCTTGCGCTTCAAAAGAAGCTACTGGAGAAAGGAAAGCTTTGTTTGTCGTATAACAAAATGGCTGCTTTGCTTAGGGATTGGAAAAAAGAAGAAGAGCTTTCCTTTCTTAAAAATGCGCATTCTCAACCTTTGCAGCAAACGCTCATGTTTCTCGATCGAGCCTTAAAAGAAGCGTTTAACAAAACCAATCCTAAACAATTCCCCCGTTTCAAGAAGAAGGGGCAACGAGATTCCTTTCGCTATCCACAAGGTTTCAAAATCGACGAGAATAATAGGCGTGTCTATCTCCCGAAAGTCGGTTGGATATCATACCGTAAAAGTCGAAACATCGTCGGCAATCCTAAGAATATCACTATCTCGAAGAAGGGCGATCATTGGTATGTTTCTATCCAGACCGAGATAGAAGTAGAACGCCCTGTGCCAACAGCAACTAGTATTGTTGGAGGCGACTTGGGGATTGCTCGTTTTCTAACCCTTTCAACAGGAAAATATTTTGAACCACTCAATAGCTTTCGGAAACTTGAGGCTAAGTTAGCCAAACTCCAAAAGACTTTAGCTAGACGAGTAAAAGGTTCAAATAACTGGAAAAAGACAAAGAGTAAAATAACCAGGCTTCATATTCGTATCGCTGACGCTCGTAAGGACTACCTTCACAAACTTTCGCACAACTTAAGCAAAAACCACGGGGTAGTAGTGCTAGAAGACTTGAAAGTAGCGAACATGAGTAAGTCAGCGAAAGGAACGATAGAAGAACCTGGAACCAACGTAAAAGCCAAATCAGGATTGAATAAATCCATCTTAGATCAGGGATGGCACGAGTTTAAACGTCAACTTGGCTATAAACTAGAATGGCTTGGAGGTTTGCTAGTCTTAGTTAACCCGAAAAATACTTCTCGAAGATGTCCTGAGTGCAATCATACTTCAGGAGATAATCGCAAGACCCAAGCTGAATTTAAGTGTATTGAGTGTGGCTACGAGAATAACGCAGATCTGGTAGGTGCAGTTAATGTACTAAGGGCGGGACACGCCCAGTTAGCCTGTGGAGATATTTCGCTCGTCGGAGCGATAGCCCAGGAACCTGCTCTCACGTCTGCTGCATAGCGGTGGATGGAAGGGGGAATCCCTCGCCAATACGCGATGGGAGGATGTCAATTGTTGTTTCACCTCTCAAAGGGATGCCTTTTGCTGGTGGTTGGGAACTCAATTTAATTGCTAGAGGATTGATGCTTAATGGTGCGTGGGGTCTGGGAACGGCAATATTACTTCAATTTGCTATCGATCGAAAAAAATAAGATCGAGAATCTTAAGCTCATAACTGAGACTTAATCTATTTTATCTTCATGGAAAATGCTATAATTTCTGGATTTTCTCGATTATTTTATTAATGTTTAAAGTCGTTATTGATGCTACTCCTATAACTCCTATGCCCAGTGGAGTAGGATTACATTTATTAAATTTAATTGATGCTTTATATAAGTTACAAGCTTCAGAAAATTTTCAATTGGGACTTGCCTATCAACCAGGATTTAAAAATTGGTTGAGGAGAAATTTTTCTCTGCCAGAATGTTTACAAAATTATACGCCCCAATATCAACTACCTTTACCAACGAGAATATCTAATGCGCTTCTCGATCGCTTTCCCCAATTTTTTCCTAATTACTTAGAGCCAATTTTAGACAAACCAGATCTGTTTCATGGTACTAACTATAATACTTATCCTTTTAGTCATCCTCAAAAAATAATTAATATTTACGATTTAACTTTTATCAAATATCCTGATTATATTGACTCAGTAGTTAAACAATATCAAAAACGAGTTATTAATTGTTTGCGATGGTCGGATTTAATTATTACAAGCTCAGAACATTGCCAAAAAGAAATAATAGAATATTTAGATGTAAGCCCTCAAAAAATTTGGGTAACTCCTTTAGCAAGTCGCTATCAAAATTATAATTTATCTCAACCTATAAGCAAGGAATTAATCCAACAATATCAAGCATATTTATCTCAACCCTATATTCTTTTTGTTGGTACATTAGAACCCCGTAAAAATATTAATAATTTACTAAAAAGCTTTAATTATTTAAAAGAAAAATATAAAATCGAGCATAATTTAATTCTTATCGGTCAAAAAGGATGGTTATATCGTCCAATATTAACAGCGATCGAGAATTCTCCTTGGCGACATTGTATTCATCACCTTGGTTATTTATCTGATGAAGTAGTTGCCATGTTTTACCAAAAAGCAGAACTTTTAGCCTATCCCTCATACTACGAAGGTTTTGGATTACCAGTATTAGAAGCCATGACTTTAGGTACACCAGTCGTTACTTCTAATAGTTCATCTCTACCCGAAGTAGCAGGAGATGCAGCGTTACTAGTAAATCCTCATAATTCTTTTGAGATAGCCGAGGCTATTTTAGCAATAATTAATGATTCCCAACTACGTCATAATTTAAAATCGAAAGGAAAAGAAAGAGCCAAACAATTTTCTTGGAAAAAAACGGCTCATCTAACTTTAGATGCGTACAAATCTCTTTTTTGAACCTCCCATCACTAAAAGTGAGGGATTCCCGTATAGACTCTTGACTAGGCTTTCGCCCCTGCCAGACCGCCGTTACTGGGCTGTTTAATCACGGGCGCACCGACCGCGATATTTTCTAGGCCTCTATCACGTACGGGCGACACAAGGGCTTGAAGTGAATTCAAGCCACGCGCCCTCACAACTTCAGCAGCAGCTAGATCTCTATCCTGCTTATATCCACACTCAGGACAAAGATGTGTTCTTACACCTAATTCTTTTTTACCAGTACGAGTACCGCAATTAGGGCAAATTTGAGACGTGAAATCTTTATCTACTTTGGCAAAAAATGTATCTGTTTTTGAGCAAACATACTGTAAGACTTCCAAGAATTGACCTAATCCCATATCTAGAGATTGCTGGCAAAAAAGACCTCTACTCCAAGATTTGAAATTAATGTTTTCTACAAATATCATCCCCACTCCCTCACATAATTGATAAGCAAGTCTAAAATGATATTCCTTTCTTTTGTTAGCTACTGCTTCATGTAATAGAGCTATTCTTTTCTGTAGTTTGTTCCATTTACTAGAGCCAAGGCGTTTCTTTTTCAGCTTTCTTTGTAGTAATTCAATCTTACGCAGTGCTTTGTCTAAGAACCTTGGTCTTGGGATTACCAAACCATCAGAAGTCGATAGCATACTGGCAATACCGACATCTATTCCCACAGCATGACCGTGGGGGATAGGCGAAGGTATGGTAATTAGGATATTCAAAGGGTTCTATAACATATTCAGAGATTATCGAACACTTATTGATATCGCACTTACGACTGTTATACCAAAGTTTTCTTATGTTTAGAGCATGATTCCAAACAGACTTACAAACAGCTAGATTATGATCTATGATTTCTATCTGCTTTTTGCTTGGTTGTAGTTTGTAGGTGTAAGCGAGGTTAAGCATTACGACCAAGAACGCTTATGTTGCTATTGATCTCATCCTACATATTTTACAACATAGCTATGTTTCTTGTAAAATCCGCTTACATCCCTCACTAAAAGTGAGGGTACACCCGCTCCAAAGATAAATTAGAGATCTAGAGAGAGGCTTTACAGATCACAATCGTAAATTTACTGGGTTTTTGGTTTGAGTAGACTAGTTCAATAGCTCTAAAAGTCTCAGGAGTTTAGGGAAATGATGTAAACAGAAAAGTTAAACCAAGTAGAATACTTATTCGGAAACGTAGAAACCTAACTCCTGACCCATCTATTATGATTTCACAAACCATAGTTATCAAAATTGGTACATCTAGCCTAACTCAGACAACTGGTCACATTGCGATCGCCACAATTGCTTCTTTAGTAGAAACTCTTTCTAGTTTGCGGAGAGAAGGTCATAAAGTCGTGTTGGTTTCTTCTGGTGCGGTAGGAGTTGGTCGTGTCAGACTAAATCTCAAAGAAAGACCCAAGAAAATGGCGTTAAAACAGGCTGTTGCTGCGGTGGGACAAGGTAGATTGATGCGTATTTACGATGACCTATTTAGTAATTTAGCTCAACCCATCGCTCAAGTCTTGTTGACTCGTCGCGAACTGATGGAGCGTACTGCTTATGTTAATGCTTCTAATACTTTTGCTGCACTATTAGAACTAGGTGTTATCCCCATTGTTAATGAAAATGATACCATTGCTATAGAGGAATTAAAATTCGGCGATAACGATACTCTCTCGGCTTTAGTTGCCAGTTTAATTAAAGCAGATTGGCTGTTTTTGCTGACTGATGTAGACCAACTCTATTCTGCCGATCCCAGAGTTGTACCCGATGCCAAACCCATCGAATTAGTAAATAATGCAGACTTTAAACAATTACAAGTAGAAGCAGGTTCGAGTGGTTCTCAATGGGGGACGGGAGGCATGGCAACTAAGTTAGCTGCTGCGAGGATTGCTACTGCTTCTGGTGTAAGAACGGTAATTACTCAAGGTAAACAACCGCAAAATATTAGTAAAATTTTAGCAGGAGCAGCGATCGGTACTCAGTTTGAGCCTCAACCCAGAACAGATAATGCTCGTAAACGCTGGATCGCCTATGGTTTAATCCCGATGGGTAAATTATATTTAGATGCGGGTGCAGTTAAAGCCATCTGCCAGAAAGGAAAATCTCTTTTACCTGCGGGTATTATTAAGGTCGAAGGAGATTTTGCCGTGTCTGATGCAGTGCAATTATGTGATGAGTCAGGACAAGAAGTTGCTAGAGGATTAGTCAACTATAACAGTACTGAAGTTGGCAAAATTCAAGGACATCATTCCGATAAAATCCCCCTCATTTTAGGTTATGAAACTGAAGAAACCGTTGTCCATCGAGATAATTTAGTCGTTAAAGACTAATATTTCTAAAGCTCATGAGCGATTGCTATGCCAAGGGAAGCAAGTATTTAACCATCAACATGATTGAGACGGCGAATATTAAGAATATCACTCATATTTTTAATCCGATTGATAATATATTCAAATTGCTGTCGATCGCGGATATCTATACTCAAAGAAATCAAAGCAGGTTTACCATAACTAGTTTTTACCCCCGCATTACGCACATTAATGTTTTGATCGCTCAAGCGTGCCAAAATATCTTTAAATACCCCTACTCGATCGAGTGCCTCTATTTGAATATCTATAGGATAAGTAAGAGGTCTTCCTTGAGCATCAATGGGATTCCAATTTACTGGGATCAGTCTTTCTCCTGGTACTTTTTCAGCATTTTCACAGCCTTGACGGTGGATGGAAATACCTCTAGCACTACGAGTTACTACACCAATAATTGGTTCGCCAGGAAGGGGTTTACAACATCCTGCCAGATGATATAAAAGTCCGTCTACTCCAGCAATGGGGGATTTACTACCACTACTAGGTAAATTGGTAATTGGGTTAGAGGGAGTGTATTCTGGTTCTGGTTCTGGTTCGACTTGGGTTACTGGCTGTTGTTTTTTGACTTCATCCCGTAAACGATTTACTACTTGACTTAAGGTAACTTCGCCATAACCCAAAGCAGCTAATAAATCTTCGACATTTTGATAATTACAACGTTGAGCCGTTAATTGCATCTGTTCGGATTTAAGTAAAGCATCTAAACCGCTTTTACCTAACTCTTTTTCCAGTAATTCTCGTCCCCGACTAAGGTTTTCATCGCGGTGCGATCGCTTGAACCATTGACGAATGCGGTTACGGGCAGTAGGAGTCACCACAAAATTAAGCCAATCTATACTAGGATGGCTATTTTTCTGAGTGATAATTTCCACAATATCACCATTCTGTAAAGGACGATCTAATGGCGACCAACGACCATTTACTCTCGCTCCTTTCATATGATTGCCTACTTCTGTATGAATGCGATAGGCAAAATCAACAGGAGTTCCCCCTTGTGCTAATACTACTACATCGCCATTGGGAGTAAATACATAAACATCATCTTCAAAAAGATTATCTTTTAAACTATCAATGTATTCTTGAGCGTCTTTGAGGTCTTTTTGCCATTCTAATAGCTGTCTTAGCCAAGTAAATTTTTCATCTTCCGAACTAACAGCAACTTCGCTCGTACCACTTTCTTTATATTTCCAATGAGCAGCAATCCCATATTCGGCGATATGGTGCATTTCTAGGGTACGAATTTGGATTTCTAAAGGACGACCATTCAACCCGACTACACTTGTGTGTAAAGACTGATAGCGATTGGGTTTAGGCAATCCGATATAGTCTTTAAATCTGCCAGGAATTGGTTTAAAAGCATCGTGGACTACGGCTAAAGCGCGATAGCATTCTTCGTTAGTTTCCACAATAATTCTGACCGCAGCAATATCATAGATTTCGTTAAACTCTTTTTGCTGCCGTTGCATTTTATGATAGATGCCATAAAGATGTTTCGGTCTTCCTTTGAGTTCAAAGATATTAATACCTAGTTTTTCTAAGCGCGATCGCAATAATTCTGTCACCTTATCGATTCTAGCTTCGCGATCGTCTCTTCTCTCGGCTACTAGTTCTTTTATTTGACAATAAGCTACTTCTTCTAGATATTTAAAGCATAAATCCTCTAACTCCCACTTAAAACGACCTATACCCAAACGATTAGCTAAAGGAGCAAAGATTTCTTGAGTTTCTAGGGCAATTTGTTTTTGCTTTTCTGGCTTGAGATGTTCTAGGGTACGCATATTGTGTAGGCGATCGGCTAATTTGACCACAATAACGCGAATATCTTTGGCCATAGCTAAAAACATCCGACGGAAATTTTCTGCTTGGCGTTCTGTTTTGCTCGAAAAGTTAAACTTAGATAGTTTGGTAACTCCTTCAACTAATTGAGCTACTTGCAAGCCAAATTTTTCTTCGATTTCTGCTAGAGTAACTTCGGTGTCTTCTACTACATCATGGAGAAAACCAGCAGCAATCATCGCACTATCTCCCCCTAAATCTCGCAATAGAGTTGCTACCTCTACAGGATGAGCGATATAAGGTTCTCCCGATTTACGATATTGTCCTTCGTGTAGTTTATAAGCAAAATTAAAAGCCTGACAAATAAGCTTTTTATCTTCAGAATTATCTAATTGTTCGTCAATTAGGCATTCTTGTAACCAAGAAGGAAGTTTGATGTCATAGGTGGGGTGTTCGACAAGAGAAGTAGCAGTCATAGAGAAGAACTAGTGCTTGAGTAGGGTTATTGAGAATAATTTGAGGATGATTTTATCGATCTTAGCTATCTTTATCAAATAAAGAGAATATATTTAAAAATAATTTCTCGAGCTAATTAGCTTATTTTTTGTTCAAAAATAGGATTTATTGGTAGGTATACTGCTATACCCTTTCCGAGCGAAACTAGAGCTAACTGTAATTTCCAGTAGAATCAAGCTAAAAAGTCAAGCCTATTTAGCAAAATTTTATCTTATTCTCTTAAAATAATGTTATCTATGTCACATAGTCAAGCATATCAGGAATTTTTGCTCTCATTAGAAAAACTTAATAATGAGTTTTTAATAGGCAGTGAAGATATCGACCTTCCGTCTTTAAAAGCAGAATTTCAGACAATTAAACTATTTTTTCAGAGCCATATTGCGACGATTCAGGAGTTAGATGAGGCGATCGCCATGCAGTGGCAAAGTCTACAAACAGAATTATATCGAGAGTTGCGCTTATTAGAGACAGATATACTCTTTTTTGCCTCTTCTCGTGCAGCGGAAACTAAGTTGCAAAGATTGCGTTCCTTAAGAGAAAGAATAGAAAGAATGATTAAATATTGTCAGGCAATCCTGAAACTCTTGTAGAAAAGAAAAAACAGAGACTCGATCGGTAGTATTACTATGGTTAGTACCTAATCTAAAATTGCTTAATTATGAATATTGCCAACAACATCACAGAACTTATCGGTCGAACTCCTCTGGTACGCCTGAATAAAATTCCTGCTGCCGAAGGTTGCCTGAGTCAAATTGTAGTTAAGTTAGAAAGCATGAACCCTGCTGCTTCAGTTAAAGATAGAATCGGGGTTAACATGATTAACACTGCCGAAAAAGCTGGTTTAATTACGCCAGGGGAAACTATTTTAGTCGAACCCACTTCGGGTAACACGGGAATTGCTCTAGCAATGGCTGCTGCTGCTAAAGGATACAAACTTATTTTAACTATGCCCGAAAGTATGAGCGTAGAGAGAAGGGCGATGTTAAAAGCTTATGGAGCTAAGTTAGAATTGACACCAGCTACAGCAGGGATGAAAGGAGCAATCAATAAAGCACAAGAATTAGTAGATAGTATTCCCAACGCTTATATGCCTCAACAGTTTAATAATCCCGCCAACCCAGAAATCCATCGTCAAACTACAGCAGAAGAAATTTGGGCAGATACCGACGGAAAAATAGATATTCTGATTGCTGGTGTAGGTACAGGCGGTACAATCACTGGCATAGCGGAGGTGATTAAACAACGTAAACCAGAGTTTAAGGCGATCGCGGTAGAACCTACTGATAGTCCTGTTCTTTCTGGCGGTAATCCTGGAGGTCACAAAATTCAGGGTATTGGTGCGGGTTTTGTCCCCGAAGTCTTGAGAGTAGATTTGATTGATGAAGTGGTTACTGTTACTAATGATGAAGCGATGAGTTATGGTCGTCGTTTAGCCAAAGAAGAAGGATTATTATCAGGTATATCTTCTGGTGCTGCCCTTTGTGCTGCAATTAAGGTAGGCAAAAGACCAGAAAATAAGGATAAACTCATCGTCATGATTCAACCGAGTTTTGGCGAACGTTATCTAAGTACTCCTTTATTTCAAGATTTAGAAGAAGAAAAACAAGTAGTAAAAGTGTAAATCCATAAGGGCGAATACACATTCGCCCGTAAATCGATAATTAAAATATTTTTAATAACTAATTAACCGCGATCGACAATATACAAGGTATTTGGAGTTTGATATGCCCGATCTTGCAACTCTTAGCCTTTTTCTCACGGCAGCTTTCATTCTCAGTATCACACCAGGCCCTGCCGTATTGTACACTTTAGCACGCAGTCTCCGCGGAGGTAGGTCTGAAGGCATCTCATCTGCTTTGGGTTTACTAGTTGGGGGATTTTCCCACGTTATTGCAGCAGCTTTTGGTATTTCTAGTTTGTTGATGACTTCGGCAGTGGCATTTACTATTGTTAAATATGCTGGTGCTGTCTATCTAATTTACTTAGGACTCCGAACTCTTTTAAGTCGAGATACATTAGCCGTTAACTCTGAGGCGATCGCTAACCCCGTAAACAGAGGAAATGCTTTTTATCAAGGCATTATTACTGAAATTCTGAATCCTAAGACAGCTTTGTTTTTCTTGTCATTTATCCCACAGTTTATCCGTGTTGAAAACGGTCATGTTTTTACCCAGTTTCTTATCCTAGGTTTAATTACAATTTTGTTCAATTTTGCTGTTGATTTTATAGTGGTAACTTTTGCTGGATTAATCGAGCATAAACTGAGAACCAACTACAGACTAAGACAAGGTCAGCGTATCATGTCGGGTTGTACTTTAATTGGACTGGGAACTTATGTTGCTGTAGCCGATAGTAAATAGAGAATTTTAGACCTCATTATTCGTAGGATGGGTTTCGCTACCGCTCTACCCATCTATTACTATGGTTGTTGGGTTTCATTCTTTAACTGACCCAAATTCCGCCGTCAAGGTTTGGGAGAAATGCTTCTCTAAGCCTCTCTTTTAAGAAGCGCAAAAGAGCTATATTTTTCTATGATCGTAAGAAGTGCCAGTAAATATTCTTATGACGACATCGACGGAAGCAAAACCCTTACTCAAACAACCAGAACGTCTAGAAACTAGATTGAAAGAGATCCCCGCAGAAGCTGGAGTATATTTGATGCGGGGAAGTAATGGGGATATTCTGTATATTGGTAAATCTAAGAAATTGCGATCGCGGGTTCGTTCTTATTTTCGTGAGTCCCAGAAACTCAGCGACAGAATTGCCATGATGGTGCGTCAGGTATTCGATATTGAGTTTATTGTTACCGACACAGAAGCAGAAGCCTTAGCTTTAGAAGCCAATTTAGTTAAACAACATCAACCATACTATAATGTCTTACTCAAGGATGATAAAAAATATCCTTACGTCTGCATTACTTGGTCGGAAGATTATCCCCGTATCTTTATTACCCGTAAAAGAAGAGCAGTCAACGCCAAAGATCGTTATTATGGCCCTTATGTAGATACTCGCCTTCTCCGCTACACTTTGCATATTATTAAGCGGGTTTTTCCTTTACGTCAGCGTCGTCAACCTTTATTTAAAGATCGCCCTTGCTTAAACTATGACCTGGGTCGTTGTCCTGGGGTATGTCAAGCTTTAATTAGTCCCGAAGAATATCGTCAAACTGTTCGGGAAATAGCGATGATCTTCCAAGGGAGAACATCAGAGCTAACAAATAAGCTACAAGCCCAAATGGAAAAGGCATCGGCAGAGTTAAACTTTGAAGTAGCAGCGAGATTGAGAGACCAAATTAAAGCTTTGTCTGCTTTGAATGCAGAGCAAAAAGTTTCTTTACCTGATGATACTGTTTCCCGTGACGCGATCGCTTTAGTTGCTAATGATGAATATTGTTGTATTCAATTATTTCAAATTCGTGCTGGTAAATTGGTCGGACGCTTGGGTTTCTTTGCTGAAGCTAAATCCAATACGCCTGGGGCTATTTTACAACGAGTATTAGAGGAACATTACACTACTGTTGAATCTGTAGAGATTCCCACGGAAATTATCCTACAACATGAGTTACCAGAAGGAGAAATTCTAACGGAATGGCTGAGTCAAACTAAAGGAAAAAAAGTCAGTTTAGTTGTTCCCCAAAGACAAACTAAAGCAGAATTAATTGAAATGGTGGAACGAAATGCTAACTACGAACTAGAAAGAACTCAAAGATATCGAGATTATAATAACCAAGCGTTGCAAGATTTAACTAATATATTAGATTTACCCGATTTACCCAAACGGATTGAAGGGTATGATATTTCTCATATCCAGGGTTCTAATGCAGTTGCATCCCAAGTAGTTTTTATCGATGGTGTTGCTGCGAAACAACATTATCGTCACTATAAAATTAAAAATTCTACAGTAACTGTTGGACATAGTGATGATTTTGCTAGTATGGCGGAAGTTATTCGTCGTCGTTTTTCTCGATATACTCAAAAAAAAGTTTTTCTGCCGACTTTTGGATCTGAAAAACAAGAAGCAGAATTAGGTAGTAAGACAGATGACTTTCCCGACCTAATCATGATAGATGGTGGTAAGGGACAATTATCAGCAGTGGTGGAGGTTTTACAAGAAATGAATTTATTAGAAACGGTTAAAGTTGTCAGTTTGGCTAAAAAAAGAGAAGAAATCTTTTTGCCAGGAGAATCGCAACCTTTAGTTACAGAAAAAGAGCAACCAGGGGTACAGTTATTACGAAGAGTAAGAGATGAAGCTCATCGTTTTGCCGTTAGTTTCCATCGCCAACAGAGATTAAAACAGGGAAGAAGATCGCGTTTAGAAGAAATCCCTGGTTTAGGTTTCCAACGGCAAAAGCAACTTTTGGCTCATTTTCATTCTATTGATTATATTCGGGAAGCTTCTATTCAACAATTAACCGAAGTTCCTGGGATTGGAACTAGTCTGGCTCGCGAAATATACACCTATTTTCATCCTAATTAATTGAGTATTCAACCAGATTAAAAAGTTGTATTGTTATTTGGTGTCACTTCACAAATCAATAAACTTAAATTAGATAAAAGTCAGTATTTCGGTATTTTTGTGCTGTCAATTTTATCTATTTAATACTAAAAAACTCGTCAAGGATTACGAAAAAAACAAGCATTATATCAGAAAAAGTAGATTTTTTCTGTCTGATGTTGTTCTAATTACTACATTTAAGTTTTTTGCTAATAAATTTACATCAAAACTGTAAAATAATACTCGATCCCAGATTCGATTAAATTTAATTGAATCTCTTTTCTGAATATGTTAAACAAAAGTCATTTTTCCAGACTCTATTCCACGGTTTTGTTCTATTTAATAAAAATCTAGATTCGTATATACAATGAATAGTCCTGCTTCTCGGTCTGCTATTACATGGCTACTTTTTATCAGTGATATTATCGGATTACTTTTTTGCTTTAATTTGGCTTTTATGCTTAGGCTAGGTCAATTACTTAACTGGAGATCGCCGTTATTATATGGATTAATTATTGTTTATTTATTAGGACTTTATTTAGCCGATACCTATAAACTGGGACGCAAAGTTTCTAGTGTATGGACGAGCGATCGAGTTCTGTTCGGTATTTTAGCTACAGTAGGCGTAACCACCTCTGGTATCTACTTAACTGGTTTATGGGGTAGTAATCCTTTACTTGGCAGAGGAGTATTACTTATCAGTGTAGGTTTTTTTACTATTTGGGCAATATTTTGGCGGTTAGCAACTAACCAATGGCTTACCAATAGAGAAGAACACACTCGTTTCTTAGTTTTAGGCAAAGAAGATAAAGCGATCGAGTTTGAACGACAGTGCCGTTCTACTCATAACAAGAGTGAATTTGTATTTTTAACCGAAACAAAAAAATCAAAAGAAGTTTTATCTATGGTGGGCGGAAATAGTTTCATCAGTCAACCACAAAAAACTTCAGCTACTTTTCCTGCTAATTCTTGTATATCGATCGACAGTATCGATAATTTTACTGCTTGGAGTAAGCAATCTTGGTCGGGAGTATTGATTGATGATACGGAAAAAGAATTATCCAACGAGATGATTAGAGTGTTGATGGATATGCGACTTAGAGGTATATATGTTTACAGTTTGGCGGGTTTTTGCGAACAGTTTTGGCATAAAATCCCGCCTTCTTATATTCAAGATGACTGGTTTGCTTTTACTTCTGGTTTTAGCATTTTACACAATCGGATTAACGTCAAGCTCAAACAAATAGTAGATTTTTCAGCAGCAGCATTGTTGTTAATAATCACTTTACCCCTAACTCTATTAATGGCGATCGCCATTAAGCTAGATAGTCCTGGCTCAATATTTTACAGTCAGGTAAGGACTGGACTCAACGGCAAAAAATTTAAGGTATATAAATTTCGTTCTATGTACCAAAATGCCGAACAAATGGGGGTACAATGGGCGCAAGAAAAAGACCCCAGAATCACCAAAATTGGTCGTTTATTACGATTAACCAGAATGGATGAATTGCCTCAACTGTTAAATATTCTCAAAGGAGAAATGAGTTTAGTTGGCCCTCGTCCAGAACGCCCTGAATTTGACGCAAATTTAAGAAAAGAAATACCCTATTACGATGTACGCTATTTAGTTAAACCAGGAATCACTGGCTGGGCGCAGGTTTGTTATCCTTATGGTGCTTCTACAGAAGATGCCTATCAAAAAGTTGCCTACGATCTTTATTACATTAAAAATTATTCTCTCTTATTAGACATAGCGATCGCCCTAAAAACAATTCGCGTAATTCTTTTAGGGAAGGGAAGGTAAGGTTATTGGTCTTTGGGGGCAGAGAAAATAAATCGATTGTGCCATTAATTATCAATAATATTTAAATATTAATGGTTACTGCTATATATTCTGCCTTTTTTTAACTTTTAATACTTGCTACTTTTTGCTTAATGCTTGAGATAAGTAGCAAGTAGCTAATAGCGATCGATAGTTAATAACTAGTACTAAAAATTGGTTTGATTTAAGGCAATATTTAAAACTTTTAAAAAATATCTAGCGTAGATACAGGATTACTGTCTGGATTAAACCGATGACAAAACCTAATATGCCACCCAAATTAACAATTGCTTGTAATTCGTTTTTCACTATACCTTGAGTAGCTAATTCTAGATCGCGAGGGGAAGTAGCCATAACTCGATCGATAATTACTCGATCGATGGACAAAATGGGAATAGCTTGTGCTACGAGTTTTTCCAAATCTTTTTCGAGATAACGCTCTAAAATCAAAGCTAATTCTTGACTGACTAACTCTAAAGAACTATTGATAGTAGTTGAAGCTTGAAGACGATTAATAATAATTACAGCTACACGATCCCAATCAACAGAAGTACCCAATCCTTGAACTAAATCTGCTCCTTTGGTTTGTAAATAGTTACGAACTACCTCTCTAGTTGTTTTACGGAGTTGTCTGACGGTAGAAACAGGTAAATTTTGCAGAGAAATATTTTGGAGCCATTTTTGGATACGATTACGTACTTCCAAAGAAATAATTAATTCTTTCAGTCTGGCATTGGTAATTTCTTTTTCATCCAAACAAAAACTGCGCAAACGGACTAAACTATTACGTAAACCAAAAAGATTGGCCACTACCCAATAAGTACCACTAGTTTTTTCCCTAAACCCTTCATCAATAATTTGAATATTGCGATCGGTCAAAAAATCAATAAGTGCTTTACGAATAGCATCAACAGGTAAAACTACTTCTAATATCCAGTCAGATAATTGTCTTGCTTGGACTTGACTTAATTTGAAATCGAGTAAAATTTGGTCAAAAATTTGATTTATCTGGACTTCTAAAAAATCCTTTCTTTTAGATAATACCCGCAGCAAACGAGGTATAGATTCGGCAAATAAATCTCGTAAAATGCTACCTAAAATTCTCGCGGTTTTTTGCTCTCGATCTGCCTGTACTTGTTCTAACGACAATTTGAGTACCCATAAAATTGCCCCTTCAACTCGTTCTGTTTGGAGAAGTCTTTGAGCTAATTTTTGTAATTCGGTTGGGGTAAGCAATGACCCCATAATCGTGTCAGAAATTTTTTGTGCTAATCTTTCTTGGTTGGCAGGGATTAAACCAGGGGTAAAAGGTAGCTTTCTTTTACCAATATAAATCGGTTTGTAGGGACGAAAGAGCATTTTGATGGCTAAATCGTTAGTAAAATAGCCGATAATTCCTCCAGCTACAGGAGGCACAAAAAATATCCAAAGATTAGATAGTTGCAAGGTATTATCTTGTGAAAAGAGACAAAAAGTTAACTAAAACAGAGAATATATAATATACATCTATTATTTTATTTTCTCAGCACTAAAACTCCCATCATGCCCCCAACTAAAGGATAGTGAACCGCAGAAGTAAATCCTGCTTGCAATGCTAGTTTAACTTGTTTATCACCCATGGGAAATCGTTCTAAACTGTCCGCAATATAGGCGTATTCCTCAGTCATGTTAAGCTTTTTAGCCCTAGGCACGACAACAGTTTCTAAATACCACTCTTGAAAAGAACGGAGATAAGACTGAGATGGGCGATGAAAGTCGAGAATAGCTGCTTTTGCTTGAGGTTTAAGGACACGATGTAATTGTTGGAGAGCTAAAGAAATATTTGTTACATTTCTTAAACCATAGCCCATAGTAGCACAGTCAAAATAATTAGACTTCATAGGTAAATCTAAAGCATCTCCTTCTAGCCAACTAATAGGTAAATGAGGGCAATAATAGGCTTGTTTTCGTGAGGCGATCGCTAATTGTTCTACAGCAAAGTCTAAACCAATAACTTTACCTTGCCTTCCTACTTTTTTAGCTAGCATAATCGCTAAATCACCGCTACCACAACAAATATCTAAGGCTACATCTCCAGCTTTGGGGTTACTCCATTTCACCGCCATTAGTTTCCAGATGCGATGTTGACCCAAACTCAACCAATCGTTTAAATCGTCATATATTGGCGCAATTCTGTCAAAAATTAGTTTAATATCATTTGCTGCGGGAGAATTGGAGATACTCATCACTATATGTTTAATAAATTTAACTAATTAAGTTAAGACGATCCCGAAGGGATCTGGCTTCGCCAGCCCGCGCAGCACGCTACGAAAGTAGTCACGCAGTGCCAGGCTACGCCCGATCGCCTAAAGTCCAGCTATAACTACTCGCCATGAAATTTAGGATAAAGCATCTGTTTAACTGGGCGTTGTTGTTGAAGATGTTGTTTGACAACAGTGGGTACTTCTTCGGGCAAAACGCGATCGTACCAAATTTGTTCTGGTTCGACTAATACCATCGGGCCATTACCACATTGTCCCAAACATCCAGTCGGAATTATTTCTACCCCTGGTACTAAATTGGCTCGAAAAGCTGCTAAAACTCGATCGGCATGATATTTACGACAAGAACGACCTTGACAAACAATAACTTTTTTGGCAACCACTAGATTTTTTACTCATTTATAATTAGAGAAGTTACAAAAGTTTGCTACTTGCTACTTACTACTTGCTACTCGCTACTAACCACTAACTACTAACCACTAACTACTAACCACTAACTACTAACTACTAACTACTAACTACTAACCACTAACTACTAACCACTAACTACTAACCACTAACCACTAACCACTAACCACTAACTACTAACTATTCAAAAGAAAGTCCTTTTTCAGCGAGCCATTGCCGATTGTATAACCGAGATTGGTATCTCGCTCCACTATCACATAGTACTGTAACAATAGTATGTCCCGCTCCTAATTGTTTGGCTAAGGCTACTGCTGCACCTACATTAATACCGACTGAACCCCCCATAAATAAACCGTCTTTACGGAGTAGTTGATAAACAACACGAATACATTCGCGATCGTCAATTTGAATAGCATCATCAATGGGTACACCTTGCATATTAGCGGTAATACGACTATTGCCAATTCCTTCAGTAATTGAACTACCCTCTGGATTAATTTCTCCTGTTTTAATGTAACTATATAGTCCACTGCCCATCGGATCGGCGACAACACATTTAACCTCTGGATTTTTTTCTTTGAGATACATAGCAACTCCTGCATAAGTTCCCCCCGTACCTGTAGCTGCTACCCAAGCATCTATTTTTCCATCAGTTTGCGCCCAAATTTCTGCACCAGTAGTTTCATAATGTGCCTGGCGATTTGCTAAATTGTCAAACTGGTTTGCCCAGATAGCATTATCCATTTCCTCTGCCAAACGCCCCGATACTTTGACATAGTTATTAGGGTTTTTATAGGGTACTGCGGGAACAGTACGTACCTCTGCCCCCAAAGTTCTGAGGGTATCGATTTTTTCTTGGGATTGAGTTTCAGGAATCACAATCAGACATTTATAACCTTTGGCATTGCAAATATGTGTTAAACCAATCCCTGTATTCCCTGCTGTTCCTTCGACTACAGTACCGCCTGGCTTTAGTAATCCCTTTTTTTCTGCGTCTTGAATGATGTATAAAGCTGCCCGATCTTTAACTGAACCTCCTGGATTGAGAAATTCCGCTTTACCCAAAATTTCGCAGCCAGTTTCTTCACTAAAGCTGTTGAGACGAATTAGAGGAGTATTGCCAACTGTACCGACGAAACCGTTTTTAATATCCATGCCTATGTTTAATCAAATAACCGCTAATTGTCTAGATTACCATTGCCACTAGCACTACATTCTAATTATATTGGACTATGTTGAGAGCGATCGCCCAAAGAAAGCAAAGACAAATAGCGTAACTTAATTGTAGTATTTATTGCCAATAATAGCGATGTAATTTCTAATTCTTTGATTTTTTCATGACCACAATAGTAAGATTTATGACATTGCATCCCAGATTATTTTTGTGTCGGCAAACATCCGAAAACGATATACTTTTCCATCACGAAGATCGTAGATATGAGCAGCAGCAGCACTCATTAGCTTACCAGAAATACGGTTGCGCCCAGTATAACGCCCAGTAACAATTACCGTATTGCCAGCATCGAGAAATTCTTCAATTTGATAAGCAAAATCTTCCCAGTTATTGTTATTTGCTTGGAATACTCCTTTAATAATCTCTGAAGTACCTTTGTGTGTAGTACCATCTGGAAATCCCTCATTTTGAATCCACTCTATATCTTCTGCACTAATGCCCATAAATGCTTCGTAATCTCGATCGCGAAAAGCTCGATACAGTTCTTGAATTATTTCAATATTGTTCATTTTAAACCGAAGTAAAGTAGCTACAAAAAAGTAACTAAATGGCAATAAAGAAACTAAAAATACATACACTAGAATCAAAGTGCAATCCACTGGCAACACTTCTCAGTCAGCTATCAGGGCAATGGACACTTTATATTTTGTGCGTTTTAGATAAAAATGGTTCACTGCATTTTGGGGAATTGAGACGCAAAGTTGAGGGAATATCGACTAAAGTTTTGACAGAACGATTGAAAATGCTACAAGAAAATGGCATTATTCATCGCCACCATGAGCCAACAATTCCTCCTCAGGTTACTTACAGTTTGAGCGATCGCGGAAAAGAACTATCTAAAGTACTAGATGAATTATGCGATCTTGCTTCTCGGTGGTATGAAACAAAGAAAACAAGCGATCGCTCTAGATCTTTTAATTTAGAATAATTAGTGACAGTTTTGGTAGCCAGTTTATCCAGTTATTTAACAAGATTAAGATAATGAAAACACTATATAAATGGTCGGTTGAAGATTACCATCAAATTATCGAATCTGGAGTCTTAGAAAATAAATCAGTAGAACTTTTGGAAGGAGAAATTATTACTGTGAGTCCAGAAAGTCCTCTTCATACAACTATTAATTACTTGGCTGTTAATTATTTGAGAAAATTTATTAGTGATTTGGCAGTTATTAGAGAAGCTCATCCGATTACTTTAGATAATTCAGAACCAGAACCCGATATTGCTATAGTTTCTGCTCCTTATACCAAATATATCTATCGCCATCCTTATGCTGAAGATATTTATTGGTTAATCGAAGTTGCTAATAAAACTCTAACCAAAGATTTAGAAGAAAAATCTGTTATTTATGCTCGTAATGGAATTATCGAATATTGGGTAATCGATTTAGTTAATAAAAAGTTGTGGGTTTTAACTAACCCTCAAAATAATGGTTATTTAAATAAACAAGAATTTAAGTCTGGTAGGATTAATCCTGTTGCTTTTCCGAATATCGAGCTTGAAGTAGAAAAATTATTAAATGTTTCTTGAAATATTTAGGATATTTATTGTTAGTTATTTCTCAATACCGCAGTCGTAATGACGATTTAACAAGAGCTTGGCTCGATCGCGATTTGTGTAATTGGGGCTTTAAGATAGAAAAGGTAGATTCTGGCTATAGTGAAGAAGGTTTAGAATTGACACGCACAATTGTTTTAAGTAATGCTACAAAGATTTAATTCCCTCGGCAACTAAAAGCTAAAAGTAAGGGCGTAATTGAGGAGCGACCCCGCGCGCGGTCAACGCGCAAGGGAACGCGCTCCGACATGAGGTTTCCTCAGAATGTTGACCGCCCGCACCCGAAGGGCTGATAGCTGACAGCTAATAGCTTTTTCAGAGATTATATCTTGCAACTCAAGTTTTTTAGCAAACCCTAAGTAATTGCCCTCTGGCTTTTAAAGCGATCGCCCAATCTTCTTGAGTATGAATTACTAAGATTTTGACGGCAGAATCTTCTATTGCGATGTTGGCATCTACAGGATTATTATTATTTTTATCTAAATCTAGTTGTAAACCCAAATAAGTTAAGCTTTCGCAAGTTTTGGCGCGAACGAGCTTGGCATTTTCCCCTACTCCCCCAGTAAAAACTAAAACATCTAAACCGTTGAGACTGGCAACCATCGCCCCGATCGAACTTCTGAGACGATGAATATAAATATCAAAAGCTAATGATGCTCGTTTGTTACCTTCACCCATGGCATCTAAAATAGCTCTTAAGTCGGCAGAGATCCCAGAAACACCTTTTAAACCAGATTCTTTGTTAAGTATTTTATTAATTTTATCTGCATCTAAGTCATAGTTTTGCATCATATAAATTGGAATTTGGGGATCGATCGAACCGCAGCGAGTCCCCATCATCAATCCTTCTAAGGGAGAAAATCCCATAGTGGTATCGACACAAATTCCCTGTTTAATGGCAGCTAAAGAACAACCATTCCCTAAATGACAAGTAACAATTTTGAGAGACTCTAGAGGTTGCTGCAAAATTTGGGCGGTACGCTTGGCGCAATATTCGTGACTAGTACCGTGAAAACCATAACGCAGAATCCCTTTTTCGTACCATTCATAGGGAAGAGGATAGACTTTGGCAGCATCGGGAATAGTCCCGTGGAAAGCTGTATCAAAAACTGCTACTTGAGTTACTTCTGGTAAAATTTTTTCGATAGTATTAATTCCTTCTAGATGGGCGGGGTTATGATTGGGTGCTAGAGGAATTAGATCGGCGATCGCTTTTTTTACTTCGGGAGTAATTACCGTAGCTTGACTGTATTTTGAACCGCCATGAACTACTCGATGACCGACTACATCAATATTATCGAGATTTTCTAAAACTTTAGTTTCTCCTGTTACTAAAGTATTGAGGAGAGCTTTTAAGGCAGTATCTCGCTCTTTTACTTCAATTTTTTGTTTAATACCATTACTTTTAACGGTAAGAATACCCCCTGCTTGAGCCACTGTCCAATCTAAATGAGCTTCCCACAGAGGTTCGGGAGGTTTATCTGGTATGGATTCTCCTAAACTGTAAAGGCAGCTTTTTTGACTACTAGAACCCGCGTTTAATACTAAAATTATCATGGTCGATTGTTATTATTTTCTAACTCGCTTTTTCACCCATAGCCGATAGCTGTAGGCTAGTTATATGAGAGCGATCGCTTAGTTTTTTGAGTAATGGCCCTTGTTCGCAAAATTCAACTACAGTAACAGCAGCAACGGGCATATAAATTCGATCGCGATAACGTCCTACATCTATTCCCAGGAGAGAACATAACATAATCCTAATGGTGGCTTTATGGGAAACAATTAAGACATTGCCATCTCGATAGGTTTTTTCAATTTCTTCGATAACTTCAGAACTACGACGAGCAATATCGATCGCTCTTTCGCCATTGGTAGGAGAATTCCAACCAGGTTCGCATTGCCAGCGTACATATTCGTCATGAAATTCTCGATCGACTTCCTCTTTAGTTTTGTTTTCCCATGCACCGAAGTCCAAGGTACTCCGCCGTAAGACGACGGAGCCTGCTTGGACTTCGTCAATTTCTTTTAAACCATCCCGTAGCTGCATTTCCATACCAATTAAATCGCACAGCGGTTTAGCTGTAGTCATGGTACGAATCATCGGACTAGACAAAATTGCTTTCCAAGGAACATTAGAATAGGCAGCAGCAAAATCTTTGGCCATTATTTTTCCTTCTGGGGTTAATTCTACATCGGAAGTTCCACAAAAGCTATCTATCTTAACGTCAGTTCGGGTTAAGACAAGTAAATGGTCAAGATAGCTATCAGCCCTTCGGGCGAGGGCGCGTTCCCAAACGGCTTGCGAAGCCGTGGGGGTGGATAGGGGGGTTTCAAATAGTTTTAAGTCTGTTACCCTAACCGATTTATTGGGTTATCAAACCCCCCATC
>JBFRWK010000169.1:0-37528 GCA_051439545.1 Xenococcaceae cyanobacterium
CTGACGATGAAAAGATTCCAGATCTTCGAGATCTAATTAGAGCTAGAGCTTCAGCCTCTGTCCCCACTTGATATCATCGATCGCCTTTTATCCCTGAGCGCCCTCAGCAGTTATTGAGCAGTTACGAACATTACAAGATATTAACCCAATTTTTGGCTGAAGAAAAAAACAATAAAACTTTAGCTAAAGCCTCATTAATTTAGTTAAATACTAGATATAAGATGATTTGAATTCAAGTTGATTATTCTAAGAAATTTACGATATTTTTTTTTAAAACTACGTTAACTTTGAAGTTGGTTATAAAATAAAAATAAATAAGAAATAATTCAAGATTTTATACTCAGATTTTTTGCTCGAAAATTTTTACCTAAAAAGATTACTGAAAAATTTATAAAAATAATAATAGTCAATCAGCAAAAATACGCTTTACTATCACTAATAAGTCCACATCATATCAATAATTAACAAATGAAAATAATTCAAAAAATCAGTTTTATTCTAACCTTATTAGCTTTAAGTTCTGTAGGTTTTTCTAGCTTTTCTTCTGCTCAAGTATTATCTAATATACCCTTGATTTTAGAAAACTATATCTCAGGAGAAGAGGTAATCTTACAAGGGAAAATTGTGGGGAAAATAGAAGAATGTTATATTTTTACCGACGGTCTTAATAAAATTCTCATTCATTTTAAAGATGAAACATTAGCTTACAATCCCGATATTATGGTAGAAATTTCAGGAACAGTAGAGAAAGTAATAATGCCTGGTATGCATCATTTTGAAGGAGGACATCATGGTAATATTTCCATGGATACTATGATTATGGTTGATAAATTTCAAGTAATTAGTACTAAGAAATAATCATTATTAGAGCAGAACGATAGCAATAGTTATAACTACTTTTTATCTCAACAATACGCAAAGTAGTTATAACTTACAAATTAAACGACAGCAAAGTATATGGAGTAATGAAAGTCACTAAGCTTTTATTACTCTTACTGTCAACCTAGGCAATGAATTCAAAATAAAAAGATAGTGGACATTCAAAAATTAAAAGAAGCAGGAATATCACAGCGGGCTATAAATTATTTATATAACACTATAAATTCAGAACAAAAAAAAGCCGTTTTAGAAGATGAAGCTTTTCAAGATACGATCGAGGCGATAAGAGCGACAGATTCAGTTCCACAAAACGCTATAGAAATAACAGAAGCCAGTCAAAATGCGATCGCTCAAATTGAAAATGGTCGAGGAAAGACTTTTGTACTGCGTGGCAATCTCAATTTTGGTAAAACACTAAATATACCTAGCGATGTCACAATTTATATTGATGGCACTATCACTAAAAACGGTAGCCACAAACCAAAATTCTATGATGATGAAAATAAAGGTAATTCTGTAGATGCGGTATTTCGCGTAGATGATAAATCCAATGTTAAACTTATCGGTGTTAATAATGCTAAATTAGTTAGCAATAATCGAGCTACAGGTGTTTACATAGAAGGTTCTTCTAATGTTGAAGTACGCGGTTTTGATATTGGCAATGTGTGGGAAAGTGTAGTAGCTCACTGGGGTAATAGTAATGTAAGAATTTTCAATAACTACATTCACGATACTGGAAAACGTGCCATCTGGAGTTTAGGCTCAGAAAAGACTCAAGCTGCTCACAACTTCATTGAGAATGCAGGTGGAGATGGTTTTGATTTTGATGCTCTTACTACGGCTAACGTCGCTTATGAAAATGTAGTTATTGGTTGGCGACGTTGGGCTGGCTTTGTTGAAGAAGGAGTGCAAGATAGCTACTATGCTAAAAACCTGGGAATTATGGCAGAGTTCGAGTACAAGCATCCCGAGCCTAACGTTGTTCCCGATCGCAATCTATACCCCATGGGTTGGGCGGATAATGGTACTACCGAAAAGATTCCTCGTCTCACTTCCAATAATTACTTTATGTAGAAAACCAACTGGTTTTGGATAATTTTGATATCTATAAGGGAATAGGCGGAAAGAACATTGCCGTAGAGAAATCATTTAACATCGATGTTCGAGATGGTGTACTTAACTTAGATATGAATGCCAGCATTGACAATGCTAAACTTTCTGGCATTGAAATTATTCATAATTAATTTAATTACCAAAGGTAGTTTTAAAATTTCTTTTCACAATAGTAAAGTTGACTTTCTTATCGTTACTGTAACTAAATCGAGCGACAGACTTGATAACAGAATATTTGTATGCCAATCCTAACGATCCTTCTTCCGTAGCTTCTCAATACAACATTGATTCTACTATTCAAAACTACTTATCAGCAGGAGTACCCACAGATCGAATAGTACTGGGCGCACCAGCTTACAGTTAGACTTGGACGGATGTAGGAAGTAATAGCAACAACTTATTTCCAATCTGCTACTGAGTAAAATCTGTAAAATTTGGATATTTTCAACACAGAATCTTTATATAGCTGGAGAATTAGGTATTGTAAAATAAAGGATGGAAAATAATAAAACTGTTACTCAACTAATCTAGTAGTATTTTTACTCAAAACCAGCTAAGATAGAGGGTTTTTCAAATAAACTTCAGCCTTGTGTCCATTCGCAATAGCCTAATAGTCTGGATTAAGGCAGTGTTTTCTAGATATTTAACATTACAGTGTTAATGTAATGTTAAATATAAAAATTATTCGTTTTTATATTATTGACTACTCGACCAAATATCTTTTATTTTCTTTTTGGTTTGATTTTTTCTAAAATTGTCAATTTTTATCCCGAACGTTCTACACTTTAAATGACTTTTACTTCTCTGCTAAATTCACTCGATCGACAACTCATTGAAATCGATGAATCTCCTTTAAATGCTGTAGAAAAGTTGCTGTTAAAAGGGATTTTTTCAGATTTGAGTTACGGTGAAATTGGTCAACAAGAAGATTATAGTCCAACTTACCTAACCAATGTCGCTGCACCCAAATTATACAAAAAACTTTCTAAATTATTAGGTAAAAACGTTACCAAAAAAACCTGTCGTATATTAATAGAGTCTAAGATCGAAGGCAAATCCGATACATTGCCTCCTTATCCTGGTGGTGCAGTACCTCTAAACTCTTTGTTTTATGTCGAACGCCCACTCATAGAAGAAAAAGCTTATGAAGAAATTAACAAACCAGGGGCTTTAATTCGTATTAAAGCTCCCAAAGAAATGGGTAAAACTTCCTTATTACTAAGGATTTTGCATTATGCTACTAATCAAAACTATCGAACAGTTACGATTAATTTCGATCGCATTGACTGTGCTATTCTCAGCGATCTCGATCGCTTTTTACGCTTTCTCTGCGCTACTACTACCCAGCAACTCAATCTTGAATCAAAGCTAGAAGAATATTGGGATGATGATATTGGGAGTAAAGTCAGTTGTAGCGTCTATTTTCAGCATTATCTACTAGAAAAGATCGACTCTCCTGTAGTTTTAGCCTTTGATGAATTAAATCAAATTTTTAAATATCCTCAAGTAGCTAAGGATGTTTTACCTTTATTTCGTTCTTGGTATGAAGATGCCAAAATAATACCTGTTTGGGAAAAGCTACGATTAATTATGGTACATTCAACCGAAGTTTATATTCCCTTGCACATTTATCAATCCCCTTTTAATGTTGGGTTTCCTATTAAACTAACAAGTTTTGAGCTTAACCAAGTAAAAAATTTAGCTAAAAAATATGAATTAGATTGGCAATCGGGAGAAGAAGTAAAACAGTTAATCAACTTAGTTGGAGGTCATCCTCTTCTGATTCAAATTGCTTTATATCATCTCAGTAGCCAAGAAATTACTCTAGAGCAATTATTACAAACAGCTTCAACTCCTGAAGGTATTTATCATCGTCATCTACATCATCAGTGGTTGAATTTACAACAAGAACCTGAATTGGCTGAGTTTTTCAATCATTTGCTTCAGAAGAATCAACCAACACAATTAAAACCAATTGTTGCTTATAAGTTAAGTAGTATGGGATTGATTAAACAGATAGGTAATGAGGCGATTGTAAGCTGTAAGCTGTATAAAGATTACTTTACCAAAAATTTTATTGAGATAGACTCAAAAGCTCAACTTTAGATTAACTTGTTAATTATAGATCGCATAATTGGCGATCGCTAGTAATTCTCAAAATTATAATAACCCTCTTTGATACGGTGAAAATATTGACGATCGAGAATTTTAAGAACAGAATTTAAGAGATATTTTCAAGCAATTTAAATTTAGTTTGTGGAATATCAATATTGTCCCGAACTTAGATAGAGGAGAAACATGGAAGAGCAATCTAACCAAAATTGGGAACGTACATTTAACTTATTCAAGCTAGAGTACGAGCAAGCAGCAGAACGTTATGAAAATATCTATAAAGCTATCTGGCAAATATTTTCTTACATGGGCATACTAGCTGCTGGTATTCTTACCTTTAGTTATCGTAGCTCTTCTTCTCTACCGATTCAAGTAACAGCATATATCGCTCTGACTCCTCTTTTATTTTGGTTCTTAGCTATATATATTCCGATGAATCACTATGGCTACAAAACAAGAAATCATCTAGGAGAGATTGAATGCAGGTTCAACAAAATCAGTCTAGAGTTCTTTCATCATCCTTGGGAACTAAAACACTATCGTGATTTCTCTGCTAGCAATAAAGATTTTAATTCTAAAAGAAAAAGTGTTTTTAAGTGTGTCAAAAATATTATTAAAAGTTTTCCTGAAAGTTTCAAAAATACTATTGACACTATCACTTTTATTAGTATTTTTAGGGAACAATCACCAGAGCCGTGGAGAGTCAAACGAGCTATTCATACTTTTGGTTTAATTGTATTAATTGCTTGGATTTTTCTTTTGTTTTGCACAATTCAATATTACATTAACAACAATCGGCAATCTGTTTCCGAAAAAATTGAGTTAAAGTTAGAACCAGTAGAAGTTACCATGCAGCAACCTCAGCTTCAGAAAGAGCTAGACTCTCTTTCTCATAAAATAGACTCTAAAGTTATTATGCAACAACCTCAACTTCAGGAACTACAAAACAAGCTAGACTCTCTTTCTCAACAAATAAACTCTATTGAGTCGCTTATTCTAGATATAAAAGCCAACTCCAATCAGCAATAAATCTTAAAAAACAAGGAAAACTTTTTGTTATTAGGTCGAGTAGTATGATAAACAAGTTTTTTTTCTCAATATGAGCAAAGAAGATAAATTACATTTATGTTGCTAAAGCTATGATAATCAATAAAATCGATCGCCTTAATAGCCAAGAATTAATAGATGTAAGCCCCAATAGAGTGACTATCAAAGCAATGTTGGAAGTTTATAAAAGCGTTATAAATAAGAATGGTGTCTTGTATTGCAGCGCACCTATTACATCTGGAAAAAGATATATTGATTGGCTTGAGAGTATCGGAAAAAACTTTGTTGATATCGATCGCGCAGATAAGACTTATCATGACTCACATTTTGAGGAAGTAATTGAACCCAATCGCAAACACGCACAGCATTTTATTTGGCAACTGCGGAAACAAACAGAGAAAATTGTAATCGATCCAACTGCATTACCTCCGATACCTGAATGGAAACAGCAAGACTGGCATTTATTTTGGAGACAAGTAATTGAAAGATATGTTAGCACTGTCTTTTTAGTTGATGACTGGCAATATAGCAATGGATGTGTACATGAATTTTGGATAGCACAAAAGAATGGGATTCCTACTTTAAATGAAAATCAGCAGACTCTTAACTTAGCAACAGGAATCGATATGATTGCGGAAACTATTGTAAAAGTGCAGCAAAGGGGTGGAAATACCACTTTCGTTGAAGAAATACTTAATAATCTGAAGAGTCTATCAACTTCATTCACAAGACCAAAGATTTAGGCAAATCAAATATCCAGTTAATCACAATAGGTATATTTAAGAGTTACAATAATGCACTACAAAGACAGTATTTTAGATAATCTTGCTGCACAAGCTAATGTAGCCCAGTTTATAAGTTTTAGTCCCACACTGGAACAACGCTACGCTAGAATTTATGGCTATGAAGCAAATTATAAATTTACATCATTATTAGAAGCAATTAACGCTATTCTTTCGCGCTCGCCAGAACATTCGGTAAATGTCCGTAGTTTCAACCCCTTAAACCCCAAAAGCCGAGAATTTATCTATGGTCTTAAAGATGTAGATACAATTAAAGATGCTGTACATCGATTAGCGAGTGAAGGGCTACACACGATTATCAACGAAACCATTGATATTGATGATGGGGGTGTTTCAGGGGTTTTATTGGGAGACATCATTGAATTTGCCCCTGGTGATACTCCAAGATGTGTAGAAAAACCAGGTACTGCTGCTTTACCCCGTCAACTTGGACTACATTTACTAAAGACGGTTTATGGCTTTGCTCCTACTCTTGATTATCAACCTCATACTCGTGTTGAGTTTAGTATTCATCCTCTACGTCGTGGCTTTCTTCGCGATCATACGATTATTTGGGAATTGGAAGATGTAGGGATAAATCATGCTCAAGCCAATATTCATTGGTCTAATCGTTTTAGTCGCTTTATAGGTGATAAAGCATATGGTTTATTAATAGCAAGTTTACTAGAACTACCAGTTCCTAAAACAACTGTCATCTCCAGAAAAGTAGCACCTTTTAGCTTTGGTAATCCTACTGGAAGCACTGAAGTATGGATTCGCACCTGTCCTAACGTTCAAGTACCAGGCAAATTTACGACACAGCATGGTTGGCTCGATCCCTTTCAGCTTATGCAAGATGAAGATCCCAATGGAGATATAATAGCTTCTATTATCGCTCAAGCAGGTATTGAAGCTACTTATTCAGGAGCTTTGATGGTTAATGAAGAGGGAACAATTACTATAGAAGGAACAAAAGGCTTTGGGGAAGATTTCATGGTAGGGATAAAAAAACGAGACATACTACCACATGAGGTCATAAATTCAGTTAAAGTTCTTTATGAACAAGTGGCTGCTAAACTAGGAGAAATCAGAATGGAATGGGTTGCCGATGCTTCTCAAGTTTGGATTGTTCAACTTCACTGCGGAGCTACAAAAAGTTCTGGTTCGATTATTTATCCAGGTAATCCCTCGCAATATCATGAATTTGATGTGGAAAAAGGTCTTGAAGCTCTTAGAGAATTAATATCGAGTATCAGCGACAGCAGCGAGGGTATTCTACTACTTGGAGATGTGGGGATCACAAGTCATTTTGGGGATGTACTTAGACGTGCTGAGATTCCTTCTAAAATAATTCCTCATGATGAGATTACGGTTACTAAAGTTTGACAACAATTTATAAGACTGATTTAATATTTCTGATTACTCTAGAATTAACTATTAAGCAAATTAAAATCGGGCTTTCCTAGATCGTCGATCAATTTTTAGTATTATATTTACGAGCGCATAATTGGCGATCGCCAATCCCAACTTCTTGATTAGTTTGTAGATAATCTTCTAATTGATTACAACCAGCAGTTAATAAATCCAGTTCAAACATTTGTGGAAGATGCCAAATAATCGCAGTTTTGTCTTCACCAGCAGAAACAAGGGTTTTTCCATCAGGACTAAAAGCAACACTCCAAACGGGTTCATCATGCCCATAGAAAGTTCTTAATAATTTGCCATTAGGATGCCAAAGTTTAATAGTGTTGTCTTCACTGGCAGAAGCGATTAATTGACCATCAGGACTAAAAACAACTTTTCTGACTGCATCGGTATGAGCTTGGAAAGTTTTATGTAGCTTGACGATAACCCCTTCTCCATCTAGCTCATATTCTATTTGCCAGAGTCTAATGATGCCGTCAATATCCGCAGTTGCCATGAGCTTACCATTATGACTAATATCTAATGCCGTTACACTACGATCGTGTTGTGTAAGAGTCGCTATCGTTTTACCTTGAGTATTCCAAAGTTTTACAGTCATATCATAACTGGCAGTCGCTATCATACTACTATTGGAGCTAAAAGCAACGGCTTTAACCACATCTTGATGACCGTTAAGACTAGTTATCAGATTGCCCTGCCAGTCCCAGAGTTTTGCCGTCTTATCCTCACTAGCAGTAGCAATTATGTTGCCGTTAGGGCTAACCGCAATACGCCACACCCCAACTTTATGACCCTCGATCGTTTTGTCTAGATATATTTGAGGTCGGTTTAAATTTTCAATTTGTAAGATATTAATTGCACCGTTCCAATGTCCCGACACCAGCTTACTACCATCGCGACTACTAGCAATTCCTAAAACTGAGTCTTGGGGACTTTTGAAAGTAGCTAGCAAAGAACCATCTTTCCCCCATAATTTAACTGTCTGGTCATCGCTGGCAGTGACAATCAAATTTCCCTGGGGCATGAAAGTGACATCAATTATTGGCTCGCTATGACTTCGTAAAACTGTTAACAGGGGGTTATCTAGTTTGACTAATTTGACTATATCTTGTTCGGAAGCCGAAGCAATACTCTTACCATCAGGACTAATATCAATGTCCCAAATTCTTTTTTTCTCAATGTTAATTGTCTTTAGTAAAGCACCTTCAAGATTCCAGATTTTAATCGTATTATCCCAACCAGCCGTAGCAATAACCTCGCCATTACCGCTAAAAACAACTCCTACAACTGGAGAACTATGACTTTCTAAAGTATGCAGTAATTGACCACTATCTGCTTGCCACACCTTAGCAGTGCGATCGAGACTAACCGAGGCAATTAGCCTACCATCAGGACTAAAAGCAACATTTCTAACTTCATTAGTATGACTTGTCAAAGTTTGATGGAGTTGAAACTTACCTCTATTGTCTAATTTCCAGAGTTTGATTGTTCGATCTTCACTAGCAGTAGCAATTAGCTCCCCATCAGGACTAAAAACAGCTTTCCAAACCGAACTTTGATGGTTATCAAGAGAATCGATTAACTGACCATTTTGATGCCAAAGTTTAACCGTGCGATCGCGACTAGTAGAAGCGATTAAATTACCATCAGGACTAAATGCTACTCCTAATACTTCATCTTGATGTCCTATGAAAGTATCGATTAACTGACCATTTTGATGCCAAAGTTTAACCGTGCGATCGCGACTGACAGAAGCTATTAAATTACCATCGGGACTAAATGCTACATCCCAAACGGCAGCTTGATGTTGGTTGAAAGTATTGAGTAAATTCCCGTCTCTTTTCCACAGTTTAACGGTGCGGTCTTCACTCCCTGTCACAATTAGTCCACCGTCAGGGCTAATATCCACAGCAAAAACTGGGGCAGTATGCCCTGATAAACGATTGTATTCATTCACTCCATATACTGCTTTTCGTAGTACTGATTCAATCTTTTTACCTGTATTTTCATCTTGATAGTTTAACTGCTGCCATTTTTGTTTGACTTGAATAGCAGAGATCAGAGCTTCTAATCGTCGATCGGAAGCGAATAGAGCTTGAGAATAGTTGCACAGAGCTTTAATTTCGTTGAACATAGTTTTGCGGTATTGCCTATATGCGATCGCGCTAAGCCCTAGAAAACTGGAAAAAGCTAGGGTGAGAAGTATTAAGAAATACCTTTGTAGTCGAGCAGTTTTTTGTTGTTCTTGAAGTCGAGCTTTAATTTCTTGTCCCCGTTCTATTTCTAATGCCTTTTGAACTTCTTTTCTGTCTAATTCTTCGCTACTGGCTAAGAAACGATAGTCAAGTTCACTTAAACTTTTACCCCAAGACCATTTTTGGGCATCCTGTAAGGCTTGTCCTCTTAATAGGCGTGATGTATCTGTGTATTGAGATTTCTGCCAAGCCTGTAAAGCTTCGGAATAAGGACGTAATTGAGATAGTTGTGTTTCTATCCAAGTTAGATCGAACACTTGTTGATAGATCCGATTGCGTACTTTCAGCTTTTCTTCTTGTTTAATAATCAATCCCGAAAGCATTAGTTCTTGTTGCTCAATGCTATTATCCGCAGTCATAAATCCTTGTTGCAGAATCTGTTGGTACATTATTAACAAAGAACCAGTTTTTTCTTCGTTACTTAAGATGCGATCGCGAATTGTTTTGAGATGTTCTGGTTCGTCTTGAATTTGCCAATTATTAATAATCTGAGTTTGGATGAGCTTCTCCAGCCAATCTTGTTCGTTATTTAAAAGTTTTTGGGGCTTATAGTCGCGAACTAACTGACACAACTTCTGAGTTAAAAAAGGTTGACCATTAGTCCAAGTTAAAATTTGTTTGAGGAGTAATTGAGGATTGCTGACGGTTTCTGGTAGTCCTGCTAACAAAGGTTTGGCTTCTTGGTAGTCGAATCCATTAAGTTGAATAGCACGACCGATATTAAAAGGTGTGCGTCGGTAATCATTAATCAAATCTGAGGGGGTTGCCACACCAAACAAAGCAAAAGTTAAACGCCGATACTGAGGATTTACGCTACGCTGGTTGTAGCAAAAGCGAATTAGGGCAAAAAAGTCATTGATTGAAAAATCTAAACTTAAAACACTGTCTATTTCGTCAAAACAAATAACTATCGGCGGTTCTAGAGAATTGTCCATACCTCTAGTTTCAACTAACAAGACATCTTCAATAAACTGACTCAATCTTTGAATCAAAGATAAATCTTGTCGTTCATTCCACCATTGCTGGAGATTGATTTTGTCTAATAGATTAAAACCCCGCCACAACTCCACTACTAATCCTTTGTACCACTGTTCTACCGTAACTTTTTCTCCACTAATACGAGTCAGATCTATTTTTGTAGAACAATATCCATCTTGTCGCAAATGCTTAATCATCCTTACCATCAGGCTCGATTTACCCATTTGACGAGCATTAAGGATATAACAAAACTCTCCTTGTTTTAAGGCTTTATAAAGTTGGCGATCGGCAGCACGTACTACATAAGAAACTGCATCCATGGGCAAAGTGCCACCAACTTGATAGTCATTCACTATATCAACTTCTCCAAGACAAAATTTAAGTTTTTTAATATATAAGATTTACATTTACAACTGATAAATTAAAGATTATATGAAATTTTCGTTTTATTTTTTATATATAAAAGCTTTTTTTGACAAGTTTTCTAATATAAAGTATTGACGTAAAGACGATGGTTTATATCGCCTGATATATCGCTTAATCTATCCGAACTAATAATTAAAGTCAATTGCTATTTTTACAACTATAAATTTTATGATATCTTATTAGTTTTTTATTAGTTTTTTATTAGCTTTTTTGCTTGAAAAATAGATGCATTCAAATAATAATACCTACAGAAGTAAAGCTAAATTTATAAACAGCTAGGAAAACTAATTAAGTAGTTAACATATTTAGAAAATTTATTATGAGTAGAGGCAGTTTTGAAACTGGATTAGAGGAATTAGGTGCATTTGAATCTGGTAAACCATCAGGAGACCCCGAACAATATAGAGTTCAAAATACTTTAGGCTTTACAGGCAAATATCAATTTGGTGAAGCTTTACTGATCGATCTCGGTTATTATCAAGCAGATACCTATTATGGCAATGGTGCAGGTACAAATCTCTGGCAAGGTACTTGGACAGCAAAAGCCCAAGCTTTCGGAGTTAATAATATTGAAGATTTTCGCAATTCTCCTGAGATACAAGAAGCAGCTATTCGCGATGCTTTTGAATTCAATTGGAACATTATTGAAAAAGTTTTAGGTGAAGCGGGTAAAACCGTTGAAGATTTTATCGGTCAGACTCTTGAATTTAATGACCGAGGAACACAAAAAACACTCACTTTTACTCCTTTTGGCATCTTAGCAGGAGCGCATCTGAGAGGTCCTTATGGTTTAGCCAACTTGTTACTTGATGGAACTGTATCTGTAGATGAATACGGTACTTCAATTCTGCGTTACATAAATGAATATGCAGGATACGATGTTCCTACGGATATTACAGGAGGAGAAGTTTCTAATCCACCTATCGATATTCCGACTAATCCTAATTCGGGAGAATCTTTCATTGGTACGGATGGAGTAGCGGATGTCTTTGAGTTTACTTGGAATTGGGGTAAAAGCAACTTAATTCAAAATTTCGATTCTACAGAAGATGTGGTCGATCTCAAGAAATTTTGGCTACCAGATTCTAACCAAGTTCAAATACTCGACAGTAAACAAGGTGTAGTCATCGACCTGACAGATGTTAATAATCAAACAATTATTCTAGAGGGTATTTCTAAGTCTCAATTGACAGCTAGTAATTTTGAGGGATTACCCGATGCTGCCACGGTTTTAAATAATCCTCCTAATACTGGAGAGCCAACAACTCCCACCGATCCTACTACACCTTCAATACCCACATTATCGATCGATACAACCTCGGTTGTAGAAGGAAATAGTGGTAAAAGTGAAGCTGTCTATACAGTTACACTTTCAGCAGCTAGCAATAAATCTATTACAGTCGATTACAAGACATTAGATGGTAATGCAGATTCGATGACAGACTTTGTTGCTAAGACTGGTACTATTACTTTTGCTCCTGGAGAAACCACTAAAAATATTTCCATCGAGGTTAATGGCGACACTATGGTCGAAAAGTCGGAAGATTTTTATGTAATATTAGAAAATGCGGTAAACGCAGATATTCTTGACGGCAGAGGTGACGGTATTATTGTCAACGATGATACTGCTCCTACAACTCCAACTAATCCCACAACACCATCTAATGGTCAAGTAGTTGAAGTTAATGAGAATGGTGCTGATATTCTGAATTTTAATCCAGCTACCGATAAAATAGACTTTGGCGGTTATTCCGTACACTCCATGATTATCACGGAAAAACCAGAAGGAGTAACTTTTACTAGTCCCTGGAATAATAATGAGCAAACTCTGGTTGGAATTTCTTTAAAAGACCTTTCCGTTGATAATTTTATGCCCATCAGAAATAACCACTTACGGGAAGATGTAGGAGGAGCATTAGCCTGGGCAACAGGAAATGCGGTGATCGAACCAAATACAGTATATGTTCGCTCTCATGAAGTCGGAAAAAAAGAAGTAGTAGATTTTAATGCAGCTACAGATAAAATTAGCTTCTTGTACTATGGCAATCGCGAGCGACTTTCTATGAAAGATACGGCTCAAGGGGTAGAGATTTCTAACTTAGCAACCAATCAAAGTTTAATTCTCAAAGATACCAAAGTTGCAGATTTATCTAGTGGTAATTTTGAGTTTCATTTCTCTCAAATTAGGGAAGATGGTCTAGCCAGTCAGATCGGTATTGCTTCAACTAACGACCAAATTGTTAGTCGCGATGGCATTCTCGACCCAGGGGGATCGGTAGATTACCCAACCATGCCTCACAACCCAGATGAACATCCCCATCATCCTACGGATCCAATGCCTAATCCCGATCCAATACCTAATCCCGACCCCTTCGATCCATCGGCTGATTATGTGGGTGTTGATGGAGAAAGTGATACTTTCAGTTTTACGTGGAGTTGGGGTAAAGAAAGTACCATCGATAACTTTAACCCTCAAGAAGATGTAATCGATCTGCAAAAGTTCTGGACTAATTATAGTAATTTCGATATTGTCCAAGAAGGTAATAATACTGTTATTGACCTCAGTGAACTAAACAACCAAAAAATTATTCTTCTAGATGTTACTCCATCCCAGTTAATGGCTAAGAACATCGTTGGTCTAGCTGGAGAATCTCCCTTGACTAACAATCCTGGCAATCCCACCGATCCTACTAATCCCACAGACCCAACAACACCTTCTTTACCAACATTGTCGATCGATGATATCTCAATTGTCGAAGGAAATAGTGGTAAGAGTAATGCAACCTTTACGGTTGAACTCTCCGCAGCCAGCGATCGAGAAGTAATGGTTAACTACAATACTGTGGATAATAGTGCTAATGCTGCCACCGACTTTACAGCCATGAATGGTACTCTCACCTTCGCCCCAGGAGAGACTAGCAAAACCATCTCTGTTGAGGTGATGGGCGATACCCAAATCGAAAAGACAGAAAACTTCTATGTCGAGTTAGATGGTGCTGTTAATGCTAATCTCATGGATAACCAAGGTACTGGTACGATTCGTAATGACGATCGCACACCTAACACGGGCGGTAATTCTCAACCTATTGTGGGAGCCTACTATCCCGAATGGGCAATCTATGGTCGTGATTATCAAGTAGTCGATCTTCCTGCCGATAAATTAACCCATGCCTTCTATGCCTTTGCCAAGATCAAAAACGATGGCACAGTCGGAGTTTTCGATTCCTGGGCAGCTACCGAAAAACGCTTTGATGGAGATTGGAATACCCCCAAAGAATATGCAGGTAACTTTGAACAACTAAATAACGTCAAAGCCGAAAATCCCCATCTCAAAACTTTGATTTCCATTGGTGGTTGGACTCTATCAGATAAATTCTCTGATGTGGCTTTAACCGATGCTTCCAGAGAGAAATTTGCTAAATCCGCAGTAGATTTCATGACCAAATATGGTTTTGATGGTCTCGATATTGACTGGGAATATCCTGTAAGTGGTGGACTTGCTAGTAATACCTATCGTCCAGAAGACAAACATAATTATACTTTGCTACTACAAGAATTAGACGAGCAATTACAAATTCAAGAAGCTCAAGATAACCAAAATTATTTACTTACTATCGCTTCTCCTGCGGGTTTTGACAAAATTGAGAATTATGAACTGGGGGCAATGTCTCAGTATTTGGATTTCTTCAATGTCATGACCTATGACTATCACGGTGCTTGGGAAAATACCACCAATCATAACGCACCTTTGTATGCTAATCCCAATGACCCTTCTTCTGTAGGTTCTAAGTATAATGTAGACTACACGATTCAAACCTACTTAAATGAAGGAGTTCCCGCCGATAAGATAGTCATGGGCGCACCAGCTTATGGTCGTACTTGGACGGGAGTAGGTAGTGATAGTAATGGCTTATTCCAATCCGCCTCTGGTGCAGGGACAGGAACTTGGGAAAAAGGAGTAATCGATTACAACGATTTATATAATAAGGTGCAAACTGATAGTAATTATCAGGTTTATTGGGATGATGCTGCTCAAGTGCCTTATGTTTATAATGCCAAAGAACAATTCTTTAGTACCTACGAAAATACAGAATCGATGAATCTGAAGTTGGATTACATTAAGGAGAATAATCTGGGAGGTACTTTCTTCTTAGGTAATAGTCTCAAGTTTGGCATGACTCCTACCCTAATCTGGTATAACATTCCCGATGGGGGAGAAAGTTATAGTGGAGACCTCGAACATATTCAAAATCAGGAGTATATGCAAAGCTACTTCGAGGATTTACAATATGCTTTAGATGAAACTCTCCGTATTGCTGGAGATGAAACTGTCAAGATGATCTTAGAGCCAGATTTTCTCGGTTATATGGCACAGAATTCTGGTGTGCGTCCCGACCAAATCTCGGCACAAACCGATGCAGTATACAATGCAGGCATTTTAAAACGAGGTGAAGACCCAGATTTTGCTAACAACTTACAGGGGTTAGTACAAGCAATTAACTATACTATTTCCAAACATGAAGCCAATGTAGAATTTGGTTGGCAATTTAATTTGTGGGCAAGTCTTCCAGGAGGGTTTACAGGAGTTGGTGTACCTAGTAAGGGCCTCATGCACCTTACTGAAACTCTAGGATTTGAAGAAGGTAAAAAAGCACTGGTCAAAGAAGCAGGAGCGATCGCTCAATACTATATGGATGCAGGTATTCTCAGCAATGGTGCTGACTTTATTAGTATCGATAAATATGGCTTAGATGGAGCTTTCCAACCAGGTGCGCCCGAAAATCCTGCCCAATCAAATTGGTTTTGGAATCACGATTTGTGGAAAAACTATCTCTTATGTGCACAAACACTCCATGAAACAACTGACAAACCCGTAACCTTATGGCAAATTCCTGTGGGTCATATCAATGGTAGCCAAGCACCCAATCCTTACGATGCTTCTGGACAATTTCCAGATTTGACTAATACACCATCTCAATATGAAGATTCGGCGGGAACATTTTTCTTAGGGGATACTTTTATCGAAAATAATCCCAATCGCCTGGCATACTTTAGTCAAAATCAATGGCAAGATGCAGGAGTTTCTGTCGATATCAAATACCAGACTATATAGGTGTTGATGGGCAAAAAGATACCTTTAGTTTCACTTGGGACTGGGGCAGCGAAAGTGTGATTAGTAATTTCAATCCTAGTGAAGATAATATCGATCTCAAAAACTTTTGGACTGATTATACTCAATTTGAGATTGTCAAAGAAGGTAATAACACTGTTATCGATCTAAGTACGCTCAATAATCAGAAAATTATTCTTCAAGATGTTTCTCCTACCCAGTTGAGTGGGGATAATATTACTGGAGTTGCTGGAGAATTTCCCTTAACTAATAATCCTGGTAATCCCACAGAGCCGACTACACCTGCTTTACCAACATTGTCGATCGATAATGTGTCAATTTTAGAAGGAAATAGTGGTACTAGTAATGCTACCTTTACGGTGGAACTCTCAGCACCCAGCGATCGAGCAGTCACAGTTAACTATGCTACTTTTGAAGATACTGCTAATTCTGCCCAAGACTTTGTAGCTAAAAATGGTACTCTCACTTTTGCCCCAGGAGAAACCAGTCAAACTATTTCTGTAGAGGTTAAAGGAGACACCGAGATTGAAAAATCAGAAAACTTCTATGTCCAGTTAGACAATGGTACAAACGCTGAAATACTCGATCGCCAAGGTGACGCTAATATTATCAACGACGATCGCACTCCCAATACTGGCGGTAATTCTCAACCTGTAGTCGGAGCGTACTATCCCGAATGGGCAATATACGATCGCAACTATCAAGTAAGCGATCTTCCTGCGGATAAATTAACTCACGCCTTTTATGCTTTTGCCAAAATTAACGACGATGGTACAGTAGGAGTCTTTGATTCCTATGCAGCTACCGAGAAAAGGTTTGATGGAGATTGGAATACTCCCAAAGAATTTGCAGGTAACTTTGAACAACTAAACAATATTAAAGCAGAAAATCCCCATCTAAAAACCCTAATTTCGATCGGTGGTTGGACTCTATCGGGGAAGTTTTCTGATGTTGCCCTGACAGATGCTTCAAGGGAAACCTTTGCTAAATCAGCCGTAGAATTTATGACCAAATATGGATTTGATGGTATTGATATTGACTGGGAGTATCCTGTTAGTGGTGGACTTGCTGGTAATACCTATCGCCCAGAAGATAAACACAACTACACTTTATTACTGGGAGAATTAGACGAGCAATTACAAATTCAAGAAGCGAAAGATAACCAGGATTATCTCCTGACTATTGCCTCTCCTGCTGGTTTTGATAAGATTCAAAATTATGAACTAGGAGCAATGTCTCAGTATCTTGATTTCTTCAATGTCATGGCTTATGACTATCACGGTGCTTGGGAAAATACCACCAATCATAATGCACCTTTGTATGGCAATCCTAATGACCCCTCTTCCGTAGCTTCTCAGTATAATATCGATCGCACTATTCAAATTTACTTATCAGAAGGAGTACCAGCAGATAAGATCGTACTCGGCGCACCAGCTTACGGTCGTACTTGGACAGGAGTAGGTAGTGATAGTAATGGCTTATTCCAACCTGCTACTGGCGCGGGGCAAGGAACTTGGGAATCAGGCATTATCGACTACAACGATTTATACAATAAGTTGCAAACCGATAGTAACTATGTTCGCTATTGGGACGATGCAGCTAAAGTCCCCTATGTTTATAATTCACAAACAGGCTTCTTTAGTACCTACGAAGATACAGAATCTATGGGTTATAAGCTAGATTACATCAAGGAAAATCAACTAGGAGGAACGTTCTTTTGGGATGCTTCTGGGGATATCCGCGATAGTAATAATCCTGAGTCTTTAATTAGTCTTGCTGCTACAGAGTTGGGAATTGTGCCTTCTCAAGGTTAGAGTATATTGAACTTTGTCTGGGTCGATCGTGTTTTTAGATCGAGTTAAAAACTATTTACCTAATATTAAGAATCAGCAATTATGCTAGTGAAAGTTCGATTAAAATCTTTTTCGAGCGGGCAACGCCAATAAATCTGATTACCCTTAGTCTGGTCAAACAGGAAAATTATGGTTGAAGTTACTTTTACGTCGTGGCTAGCAGAGTCAATTGAGCTTGACTATAACACTTATGTTATTACTCACGGCTACCTAAGCAGTAGTTCTTCTGAATGGGTAGAAGATTTGGCTCGGGAAATAGACGAGCGCGATCCTTTTTCTAATATTATTCTGACTGACTGGTCTGGAGCAGCAGATACTCTAAATTACTTTAGTGCAGTAGAAGATACGGAAATTGTTGGCGAGCGACTGGCTATTTGGTTGAGCGAAGAAGGCGTAAATCCAGATACCACTCAGTTAATCGGTCATAGTTTGGGCGCACACGTATCGGGAATTGCAGGAGATGTTTATGAAGACATCACGGGTAGATCGATTGAAACAATTGTCGGCTTAGATGCAGCAGGACCGGCTTATGAAGAGTTTCTTTTCTTTGGGGGAAAATCTGCTGAAGAAAGACTCGATCCTACCGATGCCGATCGCGTTGTCGCTTTCCATACCAGCGATACTTTTGGTTATGATGACCCTTTAGGAATATTAGACCTCTATGTAAATCCCGATGATTTGCTTCAACCAGGGGAATCGAACGCTCTAGGTAATCACAATTATGCCCACGAACTTTATATAGATTTAGTAGGAGGCAGTAGCTATCGTCAAAGCAATGAGCAAATACTAGGAGATGGTATCTTCGACTATGAAGATATCTTTGCTTTTAGTGGCAGCATAGATGTTGATACCACCGCTCCTGACTTTTTCGGTTAACAAGTAATCGATCGAGTCGTGTAGCCCAAGTGTCATTATTATTATTTTCTGCTGTTCCATTATTGTTAAAGTTTACTATTAGTCAAGACAAAACAGCCAGAGTGTTGAATTTGACAAAGTCCAAGCAGAGCGAGTCAGCCTGCGGACGTTCCATCCGAATCGCGCAAGTCTCGCTTAGCTCCGTCGCCCTTGGGCGCGGATTACCTTGGACTCAGATATTAAATTAGGGTGTATTCCAAATACGCTGATGATAATCTTCTAATTTAGCGTAGGGGTCGTGATTTTCGTGATGGTGATGATGTCCGTGATGATGATGGTGTCCGTGTCCGTTATGTTCATCTACAGCAGCAAGACGAAACTTACACATTTGACAGTTCATTGCCACTTGTCCTAACTGAGCCTCGATTTCTCGCTCTCTAACTATCTGGAGTAACTCAGGTGCAATACCCATTTCAGGTAAGCAAGCAAAATTAATATCGGGATATTTTTCTTCTTGTTGGGCGGTAATGTTAAAGATTTTTTCCATTAAAGTACCCGTAAACAAGAAATAAGGTAAAACAATAATACGTTTGGGTTGATAGAGATAAGCCCGACGAAAGCCTTCTTCTAAACGAGGATGACTGATTCCAATAAAACAGGTTTCTACTGTCTTGTAGCCACTCCCTTCCCAGATAATACGGGCTAATTTATAGACATCTCCATTAGCATCAGGATCGCTCGAACCCCTACCTACAAATAACAAGACGGTATCTTCGCGACTAATATTTTGTGGATTACTTTCTAGTCTATCTAACTGCTCCAGGCGATCGCGCCATAGTTGAATAATCTTAGGGGTAATGCCAAAGTGACGACCGTAATTAATACTTAATTGGGGATAGGGCGCACTGGCTCGATCTAATTCATTGGTAACATCAAATTTGTTGTGTCGGGCAGCAAATAACAAAATAGGTAACGCCGTAATCTCAGTAAAACCCTTCTGAATACAAGCTTCTATACCTTCTTGGATGTTGGGTTTGGTTAATTCTAAAAAACAGGGAATTACAGGACGAGAGGGGTCTAGTTTTTGATAGGTTGCCACAAAGTCTAGAAAAGTTTGTCTCCCGCGATCGTTTCTCGTACCGTGTCCGATCGCGAGAATTGGTCTTTGATAGGGTAAGGGTGTTAATTTAAGTGAATCGATTACAGATTGTCGAACAAAATTCTTAATAACCATGGAAAGATTTAGCTCCATTTCGTAGAGAGGAAAAAAAATACTGGCTTGGCAATCGAGATTGAAATTGAGATTTAGCCTTCGTAAAACTGAATTATACTGCCAATAGTTTTTTTAAATTTCAAATAAGTATATATTGCAGTTTATAAATAGCGAGACAATCTTATCATTAAGTTGGTTTCGGTCTTGCAGTTGCTAAAAACCTAACTATTTCTAAAATTAAAAACCTGTCAATCATCTGTACCTCGCAGACCATTTATATTTATCTATAGTTAGACATAAAAAATATGCCTAAAGTCATATCGGCGGGCATTCTGACTGAGAGATTTTATCATAATAAACCTCATCACAGCTGCGGGACAGTGTTGGATTTTCACCAATCTTTCCCCCTTACTTCTAATGGCTGTTCCCCATTAGAACCGACTATATCAATTCCTATACTCAATCATACCTTTAATTAAAATGATTAAAGCTAAAAAAACTTTAAGTTTCCTAAAAACCAGAGCGATATATTTTTTGCAGCGTTAAATAAAAAAAAGTCGAGCTAGCAATTAGTTTACCGAACTCAACTTCAATTAATTGAAATATAAATTAAGTTATAGTTACATACGTGCTATAGCCGATATTTTAGATAATATTTCTGATGGTAAACCTTGCAGATCGTCGAGATGTAACCATCCTTCTTTCACTAACCTGGCAAAATCAAACACTAGAGTAGAAAAATTATAGGTATATTTACCATCTATGTCATATCTTTTGGTACTCAATAGATCGTGTAAATGCCATAAATCTTCTAATTCTGTAAGGGAATGAGCGCGATCGCGAACTTTGGCAATAAGAGCAGAAGTTTCTCTTTCATAGGCTTTTTGTAAAGCTTGCTTGGCTATTTTTTCCTCCATTACAGAAAATTGATTTTTACTGACTTCTAACATTAATAACAAATTTTAATCGATTATATTTATCCTATTAATTAAAATCTTATCACTAAAATTGACATTAAAATAGCCGATCGCTAAAAAAACACTATGCGATCGGCTGATTTTTCGAGGTTTGTTTGTTTGGCAAGAAGCTTAATTAGACCAATGCAATTAAGTTTTAACGAGCCAGATTGAGTAATTCTTTGGGAGATGCCAAAAGATCGATCGCCACAAAGAAAATTTTGTTTTCAGAATTCAGTAAAAATCGCCAGGATATATTCATGCCTACACCAGCACCGAACCAAGGAGTTTGCACTTTTCCTGTAACTTTAATTTGAGTATAACCATCTTCGGCTGGTTCGGAAATACCTTGCTCTGGGACTAGTTTGAGATTGGGACATTCTTCTTTAAAGAATTTTAGTACCGCATCTTTACCAACAATCGGTCTTTGAAAAGGAGGTTGCAATGCACCATCTTCTGCAAATAGTTTAATTAACTCGTCAAAATCATTGGCATTCAACAAGTTCATGTAGCTCAGTACAGTAGGATTGGTTACACCTGCAATAGCGACTTTAGTTCGCTTGGACATTTCCGTGGGAGGAACGACAGGTTCGCTGACTCTGGTAAAGTTACTCATTTTGGAAGGATCGAATCCCATGTCTACTACAGTGTTACGCAGTACTGTAATTTGTTGGCCAGAATCTAATCCTATCAAGGTCTGCAATACCGCATTGGCATTAGCTGAAAGTTTATATCCTTCAGGAATAGGAGCGACGATTCCTTGTTCCATCCATTCTCCTAACCGATACCAAAAACCAAGCTTAATGTTAGGAGTCCAAGTAGCATAAGTACGGCAAATTGGGTTATCTGCACGGTTAGCCAGATCGCACATTACCTGAGATTGTTCTTGGAAACTCATCGCTTTGATTTGATTGAGGGTTGGTTCGGCAAACTGCATATTGGCAGCCCCTGGAGCAGCAACGGTAATAGTTTTACCCATTTCCAAGTAGGCAAACCAAATCCAAGCTAATTGATCTTCTGCACTAAGCTGATTGAATCGAGCGATTAGAGCGGGTACGGCATCAGCAGATAAGGTATTGGGAAATATGTTACGTGCTGAGTCTATAGTAAATGGCATAGATGATCTTCCAATAAGTTATCTTGCAATTATATGAAAAACGTCTGTTATTTCAAACGCTAGCTCTATTGTAAACATATCTTGACTAAAATTACTTTTTTTTACAGAATGCTAGATCGGTATTTACATAGATTGGTTTCTATGGTAATGCAACGGTAAATATCCTTGAACTAAAATAAGATAGCGGTTTTTCTTGGTTAAACAAAGTATTATCTGCGATCGATCTTCAAAACAGCGATCGCTTGTATTGAATCGAGGAAGTTGTTCTAGTTTTATTTCTTGCTTCAACTACTGTCCAGATTTCTTGCCATCGATCGATAATTATTCGTCTCATTTTGTGGGATTGCCATTGAGGAGTCTTGCGGGTTTGAGAGTCGTTAAATTTAGTCACAGTCTTATTGTTTTTAAGTGTGGATTGAAAAGAGCGGATATCGGCTGAAATTTGGTTCGATATCCGCTTATAGTTAATTTCTGTTTACACGGCAGCTAAATTTTTAGCCACAAACTCCCAGTTAACCAATTTACCAAGAAAATCATCGATATAGGCAGGACGTTTATTTTGATAATCGAGATAGTAAGCGTGTTCCCACACATCCATCGTTAACAAGGGTACTTGTCCACTAGTTAGAGGATTATCCGCATTTAGGGTTTTAGTAACTTTTAGGGTATCGCCATCAAGTACTAACCAAGCCCAACCGCTACCGAACTGGGTTGCTCCTGCATTTTTGAAAGCTTCGGCGAATTTATCGAAACTACCAAAATCAGCCTCAATTTTTTTCGCCAATTCCCCTGTAGGAGTACCACCGCCACTAGGTTTCATACATTGCCAATAAAAAGTATGATTCCAAGCTTGGGCAGCATTATTAAATAGTCCTGTTTTACTTTCATCTTTAGCGATCGCTTTAATGACTTCTTCGATGGGTTTGCTATCTAATTCTGTTCCTTTAACGGCATCGTTGTATTTACTGACATAAGCAGCATGATGTTTATCGTGATGAAATTCCAAGGTGCTTTTAGAAATTGATGGTTCTAAAGCAGTGTAATCATAAGGAAGAGATGGTAATTCGTAAGCCATTTGTGTTTGTTGTCCTCTCGCTATAAAAAATTACTGTGTCCAAATTTCGGGAAGATAACTGTCTGCTATAGTCGCGATCGGCAGTATATAAAAGATTTTGAGCTTATTCCCGACTTCATTGCCGATCCTAGCGTAGTTTTAACTAAGAAAAAATACTCATCCCCTGGAGGGGGAATAGACTCATTTGAGTGCAGACGGTTTGAGTCTAACCCCATTGAAAATTCGATAAAAATAAATCGCGATGGCATTCCTTAGATCGAGTTCGGCTGAATACTTAAATTAAAGGTGAGGTTAAGTAGTGAGTAGTGAGTAACTCGATCTTACTCAGAAGAACGGTTAATCCAGATTTGTTGTTGTGGTATGGGTAGGGGAATACTTGCTGCTTCTAGAGCTTTTTTAACTCGAAGACGAAATTCACGAGAAACTTCCCATTGTTTGAGGGGTTCGGTTTTAATCCAAATCCGAATCACTAAACCTCGATCGGCAAAATCTTCTACTCCTAGTACTTGAGGTACTTCTAAGATATTCTCTGCCCAAATAGCTTCTTGGCTAATAATCTCACCCACTTCTTGAATTATCTTAATTGCTTTATCGATATCTGAACTATAAGCAATCGGAATTTTAATATCCGATCGCGACCAACCATTAGAATGATTTGCTACTGTTTGAATAGAACTATTAGGAATAGTAATTAGTCTTCCTTCTGCATCGCGCAGTTGGGTAATTCGCAGATTAAGTCTTTCTACTAAACCACTCACTGCACCTACAGTAATTACATCTCCTACCGCATATTGATCTTCAATGATAATAAAAAATCCATTAAGAGCATCTTTAATCAAATTTTGAGAAGCAAAAGAAAAGGCTAAACCCAAAATCCCCGCACCAGCGAGTAGAGGGGCAACATCAATTCCAATTACCATTAAAGCAGCTAATATTCCCACACTAGACCAAATAGTGGCAACAATTCCTCTTAATAGATAAGAAATAGTAGTTACTCGTAGTTGAATTCGCCGATTGGCTTCTCTACTAAGGACATAAGTATTAGTAAAAGTAGAGTTTAGCTTGGCAATTAAAGCATAACTAAGACGAATTAAGATGTAAGTTGCCCAAGCAATAATAAATAATCGCAAAGGAATTCTTAAGACAGTAATCGTCCACAATTGGGTAGCACGGGTATAAGGAAATAAACCTAAAATCAATAACAATGCACCGAGCCAAATACCAATTTTTAATAGTTGAAAAATTCGTAACTGTACTTCTTTTACACTAAAACTATGTTTTTTCTCTTGTTGAGTTGATACTGGCAAAGATACTGAATTAGTTTCAATACTGAGATTTTGTTTTGCTTGTTGATAGCGTTTTTGCCAACGAGAAAGAAGAAAATTAGATAATATCGATACAACTAAAATACTAGCTGCAATTTTAGCTTGATTAATTAAATAAGGTTGTTGTCGTTCTAATTTGGCTTTTTCTAAACCCGCTTTAATTTGTTCTGCTTTTTGTTCTGCTTGATAGTTAAGTTGAATCCCCCCATAGTTCACATCTCGATCGGTAAGACTCAGGACTAACATCTCTCTATCTCCCACAGAAATATAAATATTCTGAAAATTTCCTTCCTTTTGCGTGCGAGTATCTAATTTAGCATTAGGATTACGAAGATAAATATCACGAATATCCTCTATTCTTTGTTCTGTCTGACTAATGCGAAGAGGTAAGCTAACTTGGCGGTCAGTAATTCTAAATAAGCAGTTCCCATCGAGTCGGACACAGGCAGAAGCTATAATGTTATCTGGATTTTGATTGAGATTAAACGTTCTTAAATTAATTTGTGGCAAAAAAGGTAATTGTGCTTTAACGGGGAGAATAAAGCTTAAATTAAATGCCAGTATCCCTATTACTATACCTATTAATAGTTTTTTTTTAAGTTTCATGGTTATCGACTTCAATAAATCGCTTTTAGTCATTGGTTATTAGTTATTGTTTTTAACTAATAAATGTAGGGGTCAACTCTCGTTGACCCCTACTAATGACAACAACGTTCCGACTTGTAGTTTACGATTCTCGATGACGTTCTAAAGCAAGTTGAATTAGACGATCGACTAAGTTCGGAAAAGGAATTCCCGTAGCTGCCCATAATCGAGGATACATACTAGTAGAGGTAAAACCAGGAAAAGTATTAATTTCGTTAATCAATACTTCTTGTGTAGCTTCGACATAAAAGAAATCAACTCTAGCGAGTCCAGCAGCATCGATCGCTGCAAAAGCTTTAAGGGACATTTCCTGAATTTGACTGGCTATAGCATCGGGAATTTGAGCGGGTATTTGTAATTGAGCTAGTCCTTCAGTATATTTGGTTTCGTAATCGTAAAAATCACTATTAAAACTAATTTCCCCCACTACCGAAGCTTTGGGATTATCGTTACCTAACACGGCACATTCTACTTCTTTGGCGGTTACACCTGCTTCAATAATTATTCTTCTGTCGTAACTGGCAGCATTATCTAAGGCGGTTTCTAACTCACTGCGCGATCGCACTTTAGTAATACCCACTGATGAACCTAAATTAGCTGGTTTGACAAAACAAGGATAGTCTACAATGGCTTCGATTTCGTCACATAACTTGGGGAAAACACAAGGATTAGACCAAATTTGCGCTCTAGTAACTCCTACATATTTTACCTGGGGTAAACCAGCTTGGGCAAAAGCATTTTTCATCGCAATTTTATCCATCCCCAAAGCCGAACCTAACACCCCAGAACCCACAAAGGGTACTTGCATTAATTTTAGTAAGCCTTGTACTGTACCATCTTCCCCGTTAGGGCCGTGTAAAATAGGAAACCACACATCAATTTCCGCTATGTGGGGATTTTGGCTAATTTGAGTTAAGCGATCGAAACCTGTGACTAAATTCGACTCGTCTGCTGTTAACTGTAAAGCCTCTCCTGATGTTAATACTTGTTGTGAAATGTCTGTCGCTCGCCAAGAACCGTTTTTATCGATATAAACTGGAATAATTTCATACTTATTCGTATTTTCCGCCTCCCCCAACGCAGAGGCGATCGCTTTTGCCGATATAATCGAAACTTCATGTTCTCCCGAACAACCACCAAAGAGTAAACCTATCTTCTTCTTTGCCATCGATCGCTATTCCCCTGTAATTTTCTTTTGATACTACCCAAAAATTTTAAAATTTGGGTATGTAACTTCTGTCAAGTAAATGATATCGACAGACGCGATCGAACAAAATAGAGTAATTACTAACAAATTCTCTAGATAAATTGCCAAGAAGATGACAGCTTAAAGATAGGGGATAGAAGTAATTAGAGACTTACAGACATTGGTAAGAAAATCTAAATTGAGAGTATCGATAGTGTCACTGGGTTTATGATAATGGGGATTACGGAGAAAAGCTGTATCTGTGACCATCATGGCGCGATAACCCCTATCCCAAAAAGGACTGTGATCGCTGCGTCTGGTTGCCTGAATAGAATGTCCGTTGTTGGGTGCGACTAACCAACGACATGGAGTTCCTGTCTTACGAATTTGACGATCGAGACGAATTAGATCCAGAAAAGTTTTAAGATTACCCACTAAAGCAATAAAATCACCTCGATCGGGATAAAAATATTTGAGAAAGTCGGCGGGATATTTTTGTGAATGCTTAGATCGATCGCAATAACCCAACATTTCTAGAGACAACATTAAACGCAAAGACTGTTTCTGGTGGTGAAGATATTCTGCATAGGCACTACTCCCAGATAAACAATAGTTTTCCCCTTCAAACCGCAAACATTCTTCAAGATCGAAAGCTACCAATTGAATGGGATAAGCAAGTGGTTTAGCAGCAAAAGCCGAAGCTAACTCTAGTAACACAGCTACCCCTGTAGCATTATCATCTGCGCCAGGAGTTCCCGGTACTGCATCATAATGTGCGCCAATTAAAATAGGTGGCAGGTTTTGATTTTGTGGCGAATTAAGATTGAGAATCAGATTCTGATATTTATTCCCTTTTACTTCAAACTCGTGGGTTTCTACTTCTCCCCATTGTGCTAGTTGCTGACAAATATATTCTCGAACCAAAAAATGCCCTCCAGAAGCAAGATAGGGATCTCTTTCCCTGGCAATTTGTTTGAGATGATTTTCCAGACGTTGTCGCAGGTTCATGATTTACTTCAGCATAAGTCCTAAATCTTTTATTGTAGCAACGCGATCGCGAAGGGATCTGCGAAGCCCGATCGCCCTTAGTTGAATAATGTATACTAATTTACACTTTGACCGCATCTTAACTCTTGCAAAAATTCTTGTTTTTCTTCTGGTGGAACGAGAAAAACGATCGTAATAACTGCCTAATTTTTATTTAAATACATTGAGATTTAAAGCTTGAGGTTCTCCCATCCATGAAGCATAATCAGTATGGTCTTTTAAGTCATTACCTGTAAGTGGATGAATCAAAATTGTCAGACCATTGCGATTGAGAGCCAACCAGGTTAGTAAATCTGTATGCCGAGCGCGATCGAAAGCAAGCTGACAACTCCAGCAAGGATGGGGTCCGATAGGTCTATGGTGCATCCTACCTACCGTTACTGAAAATCTTTTCCCCGCTTCTTCACACAAATCTTTGGCAAAAGCGACAGTAGATTCGTCAAAATAAACGTGAGCGTGATATTTCTCTATCGAACTAACATCTTGAAATTCCATAGCGGATGCCTAACTCTCAATGAATAATATTTTTGATTTACCTTCATCTCTTCCCAAAGAGCGAGAACTATTTGAATTAATAGTATCCACTGATAATATCTCGATCGAAAGAATTATCTCTACAGGACAGACTACACCTCCAGGAGAATGGTACGACGGCGCGTACAAGCAAGGGGTCGTCGCCTGAACTTGGTTCAGGCGTTTATGAACCCCGCTCCCGAATTCGATTCGGGAGACAGCACCTTACCAAGATCGAGACGAATGGGTAATTCTCTTACAAGGAAAAGCTATCTTAGCTTATGCTGATGGCTCAAAAATTAAACTAACAGCAGGTGATTATCTATTTATACCAGCCCATCAAAAACATCGCGTTGAATATACATCTTCTCAACCTCCTTGTATTTGGTTAGCTGTTCTAGTTTTTCTGCCAAAGAATACTCGATCGCTGGATAGGCAAAGTTTTCTGGAATTTCGTAGTTATTACAATCAATCAAAATTTTGCCATCGAGAACATCAACAGAAGTTAGTACCTCTGTGGGATTAACCCCACGAATTGTATATAACAATACATCTCCAAAAGCTGCTGCTTCATCATTTGTACCACCCTGGGTATTATTCCCCGCAGATTCGGCTACAGCTTGTCCTTTTTCTGCTGTACGTGCGCCCAAAAATACTTCGTGTTTTTGTTCTGCCCAAAGAATACCTAAAGAGCGTCCCATATTACCACTACCGAGAATGCCAATTTTCATGTTTAGTTTTATGCTCCTTTGTTGTTTAATAACGATTTGAACTTATTAATTTTTTGGTGTTTTTGCAGCTTCTTCCCGCATAGTATTATCTGGCAAGAAAGCAGCATTGACAGACATCTGTTGATAAACTCGATTTTGTAAATACCAACGCTCTTCTTTTTTGATCCAGCGATCGACTACAACCCCATGAGCTATAGTACGAGGCAGTAAAGAATCTAATTCAGTCTTAGGAGATTCATTTCGGGATTTGGCAGGAAAAAGCTGAAGTACCAGGATATAGCTAACCGACTCCGCGACATCTTTACTAATTCCGCGAGTTATTGAATTTAAGCAATTATGTCGAATACCATCAAATCCCGCAGGAGTATTTTTTAACCATTCAAGAAAACTGCTTGCGCTCTCATGTCGCCCGAATAGAGGATGCTCGTTGATATAGTCATCTACTAAAATATTCTTTAGTGCGTCATAATCTCGACTATCTTCACATAAATAGACGCGGTGGAGTAACTCTGTAATTTGAAGGCGATCGCTTGCTGATAATTCTTCATCTGACGCTGTTGTTGGATTGCAAAATCCTACTGGTAACTCAGTAATATTATGAAATGGCATATCTTCACCTCTGATATAGCACTACTCACTTAGATTAGGACACTTATTACCTATTACTTATTACTTACGAACAATCTAATTGACTTGTCCTAACTAATTAACTTACTGCGATAAATAATTACGGTACTGTGACAATTATTTTTCCTGTTTGCTGATTAGATTCCATGTAGCGATGAGCTTCTGCTATTTGTTCTAAAGTAAAAATGCGATCGAGTATTGGTTTTAATTTGTCAGAATCTAAACCATCATATATATATTGTTTTGCCCTTTCTAATAGCTGCCGAAATCAGCAGGTTATAAGCTAATTGCTACCAGTAGAAAATCTCGCTCTCAAGTCCATCAACTATATAAAAGATTAGGTTTTCAAGAGCATGGTTTGGAATTTAGAATCGATTTTTAAATCGCTGTAAATCCGCCATCTACTGTAATACCCTGTCCCAAAACAAAAGAAGCCTCATCAGAACATAGCCAAACCACAGCATCAGCAATTTCATGAGGCTTACCCAATCTACCAATAGGATCCAGAGATTCTATATACTGACGGGTATTACTCTCTCCTTGAGTAAAGTTGTCTAGCAGAGGAGTTTCTATTCCTCCAGGACATACAGCATTAATGCGAATTCCTTGTTTGGCATATTCTAAAGCAGCAGTTTTAGTTAAACCCATTACCGCGTGTTTAGAAGCTACATAAGGTGCATGACCTGGAAAACCAATTAAACCAGCAACGGAAGAATTATTAACAATCGCTCCACCTCCATTTGCCAACATATACTCAATTTCGCATTTCATCGAATACCAAACCCCTTTGACATTGACATTCATTACCAGATCGAAAGTAGCTTCTGTCTGATCTGGGGTCATTGCTTGAAGGTCATCTACTCCTGCGTTATTAAATGCAGCATCTAAGCCACCATAGGTATCGACGCTGTATTTAATTAAATCTCGGACGTTTTCTAATTTAGTAACGTCAGTCCGATAAAAACTAGCTTTACCACCAGCTTTTTGGATCAAATCTACTGTTTCTTGACCTGCTTGTTCATTGCGATTGCCAATCACTACCGATGCACCTTCGTTCGCAAATTTGAGTGCTGTAGCGCGACCAATACCAGAACCCCCACCTGTTACTAAAGCAACTTTACCTTCAAATCGACTCATAATATTATCCTGTTAATTAGATTTAGATAAATTGAGACAACTTGCTTTACTCTTGCTCCTAATTATCAAAAATCGCAATTTACCATCGATTTTTGAGTTCTATCTGTAGATTAATAAAACCAAGCACATTAGTCAAACAAATATCATCGATAATATATATCGATACCATCAATTCCAGATTCTTCTAGAGTGAATATTGACTACAATAATCTCCGTCAACTGGATTTAAACTTGCTAGTCGCCCTTGATGTGTTAATTACCGAAGCCAGCGTCACTAAAGCAGCCCAAAGACTGAACATGAGCCAATCAGCAATGAGTTATTCTCTAAAAAGATTGCGGAATATTTTGCATGATGAGATTTTAATTCGCACTTCAAGAGAGATGGAAGTTACCCCCTATGCACGACAAATAAGCGATCGCGTTAGACAAATTTTGGCAGAAATTCAATCAACTTTACTAGAAAAAGCAACTTTTGACCCTGCTACAGCCAAGGAAACTCTTAAAATTGCTGTCAGTGACTATGTTGAGGCGACAATAGGAGCAACTCTACTACAAAAGCTAACTTCTCAAGCAGCAAGTATTCGCATTCGGATTTGTAATTTAGATAAAGAGACAGTTATGGATGCTATTGATGAGAATCGCATCGATATGGCTATTAATCCCGAATTACCCCTTAAAAGTTGGCACGTCGCCGAAAATTTGTATCGAGAAGAGTTTGTTTGTGTTTTCCGAGGAGATGATTCTATTACAGAAATACCTCTAGCGGATTATTTAGAGCGATCGCATATTTTAGTGTCCCTACGAGATGACTTTCAAGGAACGGGCGATCGAGTATTGCAGAGTCAGCAGCAATTTCGACAAGTGGTTTGGTCTACTCCTCATTTTATGACAGTTCCTTTTTTACTAGCTAATTCCAACTGTATAGCTTTGCTTCCCTATCGTATGGCTCAACAATGTGCCAAAGCAATGAATTTGAAGATATTACCCCCACCCATTCCTATTGAAGGTTTTACTGTCTCGATGGTTTGGCATCAGCGTAATACTAATAATCTGGCGCATCAGTGGTTAAGGCAACAGATAATTGAAGCCGTAGGAGATCTTTAAAGCGATCGCTAAACATGAATTATTCCTATTTATCTACCACACAGTTTGAGCATAAAATTCTCTAATCTCCAGATCTTTGGTAATAATCGAACAACCATTATTCATCGCTAAAGCAACCATAATGCGATCGACTCGATCGCGATGCGACCACTCTAAATTTACACTCTTGACTAAAATATCTTGATCTACTGGCACAATTAGCACCACATCAGACTGTTTTAGTTTTGAGACGTAGATATCTATAGGAAATCCTAAATCGAGCTTTTTATTCTTAATCTTAATTGCGATTTCCCAAATAGCCATTGACGGCGTTATGCCATTTTTCTCTCGTTCCATTTTTTCAATGGCAATTCTAGCTGTATCAGATAAGGCATCTGGATCTAAACTCCACCAAAGTAAAGCACAGGTATCTAAAACAACGCTCAAATCTCGTCACCCCACTCTTCGATAGTAGGAGTAGTAGGGTCTTCTAAATATTTAATACGCCCTCGTAAATCTTTAAATAATTCCTCTGTTGTCGGTGCTTGATGATATTTAGCTATCTTAGCTACTGGTTTGCCACGATCTGTCACAATTACTTCCATATCTTTTGATTCAACTGCACGTAATACTGCAAGTAGCTTACTTTTTAATTTGCTTTTGGAGATTTCCACAATTTATAACCACAGTCATGACTATAGTTAGATTATACAATTTGATTCTGCTCCCCAGTACGAATTAGCGAATGTGCAAAAGCCATGAACTTGAAAATATGACTTCTACCAATTTCCCTGGAAGGTTTTACTGTCTCGATGGTTTGGTATCAAGGTAATAGGGCGTTACCGATCTAAAGTATGAAACCAATAATTATACGATTAGTAGCTATCAACTATCAGCTAGATCGCTTTTTTCCAAAATACTTCAAATTCATTTTTTTATCTTTCATACCTAGATTCAGCAATGTCGGTAATACAAATAATTTGTTACATCAATGGTTAAGGCAGTAGATAATTGATGCAGTACGGGATATTTAGGAGATGAATAACATACCAGCAAAGCTGACAGTCAAAGCATCTCAATTACCAGGTATTTTGTTGGAAAAATATTGTTATACTCCTGGTTCGCTAATACCACTACCCAAGCACTCCCATCACGAATACCAACTAGGATTGAGTTTTAATCGTCAGGGAAAATATTATTATCGGGGTGCTTATCATCCCATACCAATTGGTAGTCTGAGTATTATTCATTCTGGCGAGGTTCATTCTCCTAACGATATAACTTATTTACCCGAACCTGCTACTTTCTGGATGATGCACGTCGATCCTAGTTTGCTGGAAGAAACAATTTTAGAAATTACGGAAAAACCTGCTAGTCTACCTTTTTTTACCGAACCTGTATTGCGCGATCGAGCTTTAATTCAGCTATTCTACAATTTATGTGTTGCCATAGAAACTAATAAGAGCGACCTAGAAAAAGATCTGCCGATCTTAGACTTCTTTTCTCGCCTAATTATCCAGAAAGCAGGGCTTATTCCCAAATTTTATCCTCAAGTCAAACCTGCGATCGCTATTGTATGTGATTTTTTGCAAGCTTATTATGCTGAAAATATCTCTTTAGCTAAATTGTCTGAAATATCGGGATTGAGTCGTTTTTATCTCAGTCGTTTATTTCAACGGGAGATGGGATTATCTCTCAGTGCTTATCAACTGCAAGTTAGGATCGATCGCGCTAAAAAACTTTTGCTTGGGGGGATGCCAATAGTACAAGTAGCTTCAGAGACGGGTTTTTACGATCAGAGTCACTTTAGCAGGTATTTTAAGCGTTTAGTGGGAACTACTCCCAAAAACTACCGAAAACAGCAATAATTTCCTAGACAAACTATATTTAGTCTTCATAGCATTAAAAAATTGACTTAATCAATTTAATAACCATTAGAGTTTATTGCAGAACGCAATTTACGGGACAAAATAGTTATTGCTACTAAGTTTACTTACAACGCCGAACCTGGAAATCCCAACGCGGGAGGTAATGGACGTAAAAATATTATGCGGGCGGTAGAAGGATCGCTAAAACGCCTGAATACTGACTATATCGATCTTTATCTTCTCCATACTTGGGATAAAATTACCCCCGCAGAGGAAGTTATGCGTACTTTAGACGATCTGGTACGTTCGGGGAAAGTACGTTATCTAGGTCTTTCTGATGTTCCTGCCTGGTATGCTTCTCGCGCCCAAACTATTGCCCAGTTACGAGGTTATGAAACCCTATGTACCCTACAATTAGAATATTCCCTAGTAGAGCGAAACATCGAAAATGAGTTTATCCCATTGGGTACAGAACAGGGTATGGGAATTATGGTCTGGAGTCCCTTAGCTAGTGGTTTACTCAGTGGCAAATATCGTCCTAGTGAAGAAGGCGGAAAGGGCGAAGGTCGTCTAGAAGCAATGAAAGACTCAAATAATCCTGGTTTTCAGAAGTTTACCGAAAAAAACTGGAAAATAGTCGCAGAATTAGAAACTGTATCTCAAGAAATCGATCGCAGTATGGCACAAGTAGCGGTTAATTGGGCTGCAAATCAACCTGGTATTGCTTCAGTAATTATCGGTGCAACTAAACCCCATCAACTACAAGATAATCTCCAGGCATTAGATTTTACCATTCCTGACGAGCTTTTAATGCGTCTCGATCGAGCTAGTAATCCTACTCCAACTTTTCCTTACAGTTTCTTTGGTTCGGAAATTCAAACCATGATTCATGGTGGAGTAACCGTAGGTGCTAAACCAGAAAATTATTATCCTGCTGTGGAAATCAACCCCAGTAGTGCTGGTGGTGAATCAACCGAAGAATAAGATCGGGTTCTAATAAAATACTTAATGGATAATTACTTAAAGCAAAGTAATTATCCAAACTCGATCTGATTTGAAAAGTTAGCAAGGTGCGATCGATTATCTTTTGTTGATAGTGATACTTGTAAAGACAATTTGGGTAGTCGAACTCAAAATTCTTACATTTTCGATCGCGGGGATGTCTCAATAAACTACAAGACAACTTTTTTGGCTAAACCTAATGTTCGCAAAACTTGAATTGCCCACCAAGTCACATCAATCTCCCACCATTTATGTCCTGCTTTAGCAACACGAGGACGAGCATGATGGTTGTTATGCCAACCTTCTCCATAAGCTAAAATAGCAGCCCACCAGAGGTTACGAGCATTATCATCTGCGGGAAAAGTACGATATCCGAATATATGACTGGCAGAATTGATAAACCAAGTGCTATGCCACAATAATACGGCTCTGAGGAATGTACCATAGATAACGAAAGACCAACCGCCTAAAGCATAGAGCAGTAAACTAAAGATAATTTGCAGCAAGATAAAACTAGGTTTCTTATCCAACCAACGATAATAAGCGTGGCGAGTTAAATCTGGAGCGTATTTATTATAAGATTCGTAGTCAAAAAATTTCTTTTGAGGATAGACTAGCCACAGTATATGACTCCACCAAAATCCTTTTTTAGCCGAATAAGGATCTTTTTCTATATCTTCTGTATGGGCATGATGCAAACGATGTCCTGCTACCCAAAAGATAGGCCCTCCTTGTAAAGCTAAAGCACCAATAGTTGCTAAAACATATTCTAGCCATTGAGGTACTTGCAAACTACGATGTGTTAAAAGACGATGATACCCCAAACAAATGCCAATACTACCGAAGAGCCAATGGCAAAAAATCATTACACCTAACGCTTTCCAGGAAAAAAACCAAGGGGCGAGTAAAGCTAAAAGATGAAATGCAGCGAAAAAACCTGTATTCGTCCAAGATATAGGAGGCTTTTGCTTAGCCTCAAGGGTAACGGCTGTTTGTGTCATTAATGTTTTGTCCTTAAAAAAAAGAAGATTAAATTGTCTTGGTTATTTGCATCTGACTCCACCACACCTACTTAGTTAAATGAAAGATTAGTTATAATTTAGGGGAGGTATGCAAGTGTTACTTACATTTTGCAGTTTAACAAGTATTATCTAAAAATGCAAGTGGCACTTACATTTTTTATTTTTATTTTATGTCTGCTGGAAAAAAATCGACTAAAACCCGTTTAATTGAGGCTGCACTAGATTTATTTGCCGAAAGAGGAGTAACGGATACTACCACAAAAGCTGTTGCCGATCGCGCTGGGGTGAATGAAGTAACCTTATTTCGTCATTTTGGCAGCAAACATGGCTTACTTTTGGCTGTAATGGAAGATTCGGCAGTATTTGCTCAATTAGGGAGAGCCTTAATGGAACAAGCAGACTCTAAAGCTAGTATTGCCCAAGTGTTAGAAGATTACGCTCAGGTAAGCTTAGAAGCCTTAGAAAGAGTACCTGAGTTAGTGCGATCTGTAGTGGGAGAAGCAGGACAATATCCCCTAGAAAATCGTCTAGCCTTAGGACAGGGATTAACCGAAGCGAATAAGTATGTAGCCAAACATTTAGCTAAAGCGATCGCTCAAGAAGGATTAGAAAGTCGTTTTCCGCCAGAAACTTTAACTAGTTTACTCAATGGACTGCTACTGGGCTATTTTACTATCGAGTCAACCATTGAAGGCGATGAACTGTGGTTAGAAAGAGAAGATTTTTTAGCTAGTTTAGTAGAACTGTTTTTGCATGGTGCGATCGTCACTTCCACCAAAACTAATATTACTCAAGAAAGTCGGTTATCTCAACTCCAGAGCGAGCGAGTAGAAGATTTACCCGCTAATTTAGTTCGCGCTATTTTGAAACAAGCCAAAAAACAGGGAAGACAAGAGTATGCTTTAGTATATGTGTTATTTGGCGCGGGTTTATCCGCTGAAGAAGTAATTAACTTAGAGCGATCGCATTGTATTAAAGAATCCGAACAAAGAATTTTACAAATCGAGCGCGGGGCAATTAGACAAGTTCCCCTTAACCAATGGATTATGGGTAAACGTTATGGCTTTACACAGAGCGATCCCCTAACTCAATGGCTCAAAATTCGTAAGGATGAGCAGTCAGCTTTATTTATCAACGAGCGACAACAGCCTATGTCTCACGAAGACTTAGAAAACTTGTGGCAAAAAATAACGAAAGATTTTCTAACACCCCAAGGTCAATCACCTACTCTAAAACAGGCAAGGCAAACTTGGTGTGTAGAAATGTTGAGCAAAGGTATAGACTTAGACAATCTAAGTATTTTGAGCGGGATGGACATCGAGCAATTACAACCTTTTGCCCAAAGAGCAAGAGAAAAAGCAGCTATAGAAGAAGCTCATAGTCTCGATCGACAGAATAATACTTAATCTCTAATTTTTGACGCTCCCGCCGATAAATCGGGGGATTCTCACTTCAATGGGACTAGCTCAGTTGTGGATTTTTCACGTCCACTCCCTTGACTAACAGTCCCTCCATGAGCAGTAGCCCTGCGCCCCAAGGCTAATAGTCGTAGAGCTTCGTCTCGAATATTCTCGGCTGCGTTGATATCTCTATCTATATGCTTTGTGCCACAGTTCGGACAATCCCAATAGCGAAGATCGAGAGGAAGTTTGTCTATTTGATATAGACATTTATTGTGTACTTTACTGCTGGGAAAGAACCTATCTAGGGTTTGCTGAATAAGTAAGGAAAAAAATTGACAAGAATCAGCTTAGTTAAAAGATAATTTTTTCTGTTAGCAAACAGGGGTTGATATCAGCTTTAATAATAGAATATCCAGAATTGAAGCCGAATTTATAGTTGTGAAGAAATAAATCCAAAAAAAGACAGTTAATCTGCCCGATCAGGGTAGAAAGATTCATGACTAAAAAGATAATTGCGATAGAAGTTTCTGAAGTTTGAGAAAGTTTTGTCATGATACAATCAAGACTATATCTTCTCTTAGCTTGACCAAATTTTCCTTCAATTCCATTACGAAATCTTTCATCGTCCACAGCTTGTTTTTTTATTTCTTTACTAACATTTTTAGGTGGTCTTCCCAAGGGAGGTCCACTAATCCTGATTCCTCTCTCTTTGCACCATGCTC
>JBFRWK010000170.1:0-4595 GCA_051439545.1 Xenococcaceae cyanobacterium
CACGGTTTTGCCCTAAAAAAAGTACTAATGTATGAAAAGGTAGTTCAGTTTCGCCGTTTCGATCGCCTTTCGACCTCGGCTCAAAATTCTCAAAAAATTATACAAAAGATTTTGCTCAGGTACTTAACAGCTGGAAAAATTTAATTAATTATCTTAAAAAAGTCCTCGATCAATTAGGTAGCAAATATCTAATTAATTTTAGTTAAGCATTTATACAAATAATTTTGCTCAGGTACTTAATTAACCTGTTAGTAATTACTTCTTAAAATTCTCAAGTCTAAATTATTCCTGTGATAGCAAATTGCCAAATTGAATAGTAACTTCAAAAGTTGATTAGGAGCAAAATACACCATTTCTTTTTGGCCACCACTTTCTGAAATTTCCATCGGCTTTTTCAGTTAATAAACCGAAAAAGCGATCGCCCTCCGTGGAAAGAGTCAAAGCGATCGCCTTTAACCAAAACCTTACCCTTAATGGAGGTCTGGCACATGAACATTTTACCTGGTTCAGTTCTAATTGAGTCAAAAACAGCCCGTGAAACTCAATTAGCGCAGATTGATGAAGAACAAGCTACAGAAGTATTAAACAAAATTAAATCACTGTATTTTGCTCTTTGGAAAGGGTCAAACACTACTGTTACTGAGCAAGTAGCCCAATTTTATGAAGTTCCAGAAGCTAATCTCAGAAATCTACTTAAGTCTCATCGAGAATAGTTTGTTAGTGATGGGCTAAAAGCTATAAGAGGCAAAGACTTAAGGGATGCTCGTAATCTCTGGTTACTACCATCGAAAACCAGTCAAGTAACAGTTTGGACTCCTCGCGCCGTCTTAAGAGCAGGAATGTTAATGCGAGATTCCGAAGTAGCTAAAGAAGTCAGAACTAGCTTACTTAACGCCGTAGAGAAAGTTATCCCTGCTCAAGCTCAAGAATTGGAACGCTTGAGATTAGAAAATCAGAATCTTCACCTGCAAGTTGAAGTAGCCAAAGCCCAAAGAGGTGCAGGCGAAGCTCAAGAAAGACTCATGGCAGCTTCTTCAGCTTTGGCGATTATCAACCCAGGATTACCCGCTTTGGTATTGGGTAAACCAGAGGCAGTACAACGTATTACTGGGGTTTATGATTCGGCATTAGGTATAAATCCCCCTGAAAAACAGAAAAATCTTCAAATGCGCTATAACAGTTGGATTCCCGATGGAATCTGGAAAATTAATGGAAAACTAGACCCCAATTTCGTTGATTGGTTAGCTAAAGACTGGCAAAAGGCTTATGGCGGTGACTTGCATAAGAAGAGAGCCGATGTGCTGAGGCACTTTAAAAAAGACCCTGCGAATATAGCGATCGCCTGGACTCAGTATGAAGCTGAAACCAGACATCGGTATGAAAATGCTGCACTGAGGATGAATAATGGGGTGGAAATTAAACCAGATGAACAACAACAGCTTTTATCTCGTTCGAGGGCTGTGAGTGAGAGGATGAGTGAGGAGGTTAATCCCGTGGCTGTAGATGTCATGAATCCTAATTATTTGACTCAAATAGAGGGAGGAAAAGAAGAAAATGTAATAGAATATCATCATGAAGTTAAACCCGTTATAAACTCAAATAATGTGGGTGTGACATCAAGTAATAATTCTTCCTTCCCAGCAGCAGAAGATAAACAAGGGGATGGGATTAATCCTCTAGATTCTTCTCAACCATCAGAAAGGAGCGAGCGAGTAGCCTCTTCTACTCCACCAAAAGACATCCCCAGGAATGAAAAAGGCAGTGCAGAAAATCCCGAAGCTTACTCTATGTGGAAGCCCGAAAAGCTTGAAGGAGAAGAAATTAATCCCTTACAGCTAAGGGAAAGATTAGCGGACTTATCTCAGAGATTTGCTATGTCAAAACCGATCAAAGAAAGAAAACCGCCAAAAGATCCCATAGAGGAACTAAACGAGTGGTTGGCAGATCCAGTTTTACGTAACACAGCTATGTCTAAAATTTTGGATAATGATTCTCTTTCCGTAGAATTTGATGAACAAGGAATCCCAATTCAAGTAATTAAAATTAGTTCTTAGTTCTTAGTTCTTAGTTTCTAGTTCTATTTATCGGAGGAGCAGATAACCCAAACTAATAACTAACTACTAATGACTAATAACTACTAAAGGAGAAAGATGGTAATAGTTAAAAAGCCTCAGAAAATAGAACTAACTAGCGATCAAGAACAAGCTTTATCAAAGTTGAAATCGTTTGTCATCGGAGAAAACCGCTTTTTTAAACTTAGTGGGTACGCTGGAACAGGAAAGTCAACGTTAATCTGCTTCTTGATGGAATGGTTAGAGTCAGAAGGGATTGACTTTGTGGGAGCATCACCGACGAATAAAGCAGCTAAAAATCTGAGAAAACTGGCAGAAAAACAAGGAATTGGCGTTGAAGTCAAAACCATAGCTCAATTATTGGGGCAACAGCCAGAGATAGATGAAGAAACAGGAGAAGAAAAATTTGTTGCGGGAAATGGCAAAGCTCAATTTGATAGATATGATGTGATTATCATCGATGAATTCTCAATGATTAACAAAGAGAATTTCCAAGAAATAGTCAATGAAGCGATATCCGCAGAGGCTAAAGTCTTATTTTTGGGAGATTCTAAGCAATTACCGCCCGTAAAAGAGAAAGAGCCGATAGTAGACAAGAGTGAACTGATAGAAGAAAAAGCTACTCTTAACCAAATTGTCCGTTATGATGGCGACATAGTTCACGTTGCTGAAGAGATAAGAAGTAATGCTAAGTACAATTCTTATCTTTATCCGTTCAAGACTACAAGAGATCGCACTATTGTTTCTTTAAGCAGAAAAGATTGGTTAGAAACGGCTGCCCAACATTTTTGTAGTTTAACGTATCAAGAGAATCCAGACTATGTCAGATTTTTAGTCTGGCGCAATAAAACAGCTAATAATTGGAATAACTTCGTGCGTCAATGTTTGTGGGGCAAAGAGGTATCACCATATCCAGTTAAAGGAGATAGATTAATAGCCAGGAAGCCAGTATTTAGAACCAAGCCAGGGGCAAAAGGCAAGAACAAATGGCGCATAGTCTTAAATAATTCAGAAGAGTGTACGGTAACTGACTCAGGGGAACTAAAATATATCGTAATCCAAAAACAAGGTTATGAGTATTATTCAGTCCCAGTAATTACAGAGTTAGGAGCGGAGCAAAAACTGTTGTGGCTGACCCCATCCTCGGAAAAAATTAGGGCAGAGAAAGTGAAGGAATATGCTCAGAAAAAGCAGTGGAGTTTGTATTTTGACCTAGCCAGAACTTTTGATGATGTTACTTACAATTACGCATTAACGACACATAAGGCACAAGGAAGTAGTATCGAGCATGTATTTTTAGATGTAGGAGATATGCGTTATTGTTCGGACTTGCAGAAAATACTCTATACTGGTTTGACTCGTGCGATGAAAAGAGTTTTTGTCTGTAAATAGGTAAAATCGATTAAATTCATCAAGTTAAGTTGCAGTTCTTTGCCCTTGGCAAAACTAGACATAACAGAAAAAGTTAATTAGAGATCGAGGTAGGAATGCCGAAGTTTAAAAATCAGAGTAAAAGAATATAAAGTTAAGGAGAGATTGATGGGAGAAGCAAAGCGAAGAAAAAAGTTAGACCCAAATTTTGGGAAAGGATTTGGTCGCAACCAAAAGCAAGGCAAGCAAAAACAAGGCCTGATGGATAGTCGCCAACATTTTCAATCCTTCGATCTAAAAGAAGGAAAACTACCGCAGAAATATATCGAGCTTATTGCTAACCCCGAATGGCATGATTGGTCAATTGCTCCAGAAGCAAAAGCGAGAATGGAAGCTAATGCTAAGAAATTAGGATTTCCTCTAGCCATGATAGATTCCTTTATTCAACAGCATCAAAAAAATGTGGAGGTTGTCATTCAGTTAGCAGGTCTGGTATTGGGAGAGCAAGAGATACCTCAGGGTAACAAAAATCTGTCTCCTCAACTTACAGAAATTGTTAAAGAATTGGCCGAGATGATTTTGGCTGATGCTGAACCAGCATTAAGTGGGAAGAGATCGCCTTTTAGCGTCAACCAAGAGAGAATTGAGCGAGTTAAAGCAATAGGGTCACAATTAAATGAGCTAGGAGGAACTGATTTAATGGGGTCGCTCGCTACTAATTATGTTCCCCCTTGCGATCAACAGGAACTAGATTTGCTCTGGAATGGGATTGGGGATTGGAGGGCTTAAAGATTAAGTAAGAGTAAGCCGATAGCTCCCGTTGTGGTTTAACCTCAAGCTAAAATTGGTACAAGCAACACTTAAATCTTGGTGTAGCCAATAGATTCTGATTTCTCCTTGAAAAAGCCCTAAAGGATTCGCTTCGCGTCACGCACCGCCTGCGAGTAAACGGTCTCCGAGCGCGTAAAGACGGAGCAAGAACAAGATTCTGACTTAAACTCTCAACCATCAAATATTCGCCAGAAGGGCTACAAAAAACCTTCTCGCGCTCTGCCCAGCCTTTGCCACCGTGCGGGGATACAAGGAAACGGTACAAATATGGACAGTCTTATAATTGGGTTGTCGGTAGGAGGCTTAGATATAGGTTTTTGA
>JBFRWK010000171.1:0-3172 GCA_051439545.1 Xenococcaceae cyanobacterium
TGGCTAAAGCTAGTGGCGATCGCTCTATGATTGAAGCTTATCTTAATGGAGAAGATTTACACAAGCTCACAGCTTCGTTTTTATTTGATAAACCAATCGAAAATATCACCGATGAAGAGCGTAAGCTCGGAAAAATAGTCAATTTTGGACTTATTTATGGCATGGGAATGTCCAAATTTTGTTTGACTACTGCTAAGAAGCATAATATCTATCTATCTAAAGCCCATGCCAGTCAGTTTCGTCAGAAGTTTTTCTTACTTTATAAAGGAGTTGCTGCTTATCATCAACGAATTAGACAACAGTGGCAAGCAGGGAGTAGAGTCAGTTACAGTCTCGACGGTAGGCGTAGAGTGTGGAGTAAGCGCACTAAACCAACTCTCAACGAACTGCTCAATCATCCCATTCAGGGTACTAATGCCACTATTATTAAACGGGCGATCGCTCTGTTGGATTCTACTTTATTGTCAAAAGTCCCCCAGGTAAAGTTGATTCTGGTGGTACATGATGAAATTGTCCTTGAAGTGCCTTGCTCTTTAGCCGATAGAGTAGCTCGATGTTTGTTTGAATGTGTGATTGAAGCTGCAAAACCCATTCTCGCACCAATCCCCGTAGAAGTTGAGGTAAAGGTTTTAGATAGTTGGGGCGATTGAGTATTCTAATAAATTTGACTATTTATTAAATTCTGCTTCCAAAAGACGGGCGATCGCTCCATCTAAAGTTGCCGTACCCACAAGTTGGGCATACTTATTTAGTTTCTCCCAAGTCTCTTGAGATAGTCGCACGTTGTATTCAATTCCAATTCCTTGTGTATATGCTAATCCTTCTGGTGGAAGTTCTTTAATTGATGAGTCTAGTTCTAATTCTAAATATTCTTGAGATATTAACTCAGTTTTACCGTTATTCAATTCCACAATTGCATCCTTTTTATTCGGTATCTGTTTAATTATGCCAGATCGCTCTGGAAATAGAGGATGTGTCCCAGAAACAATCACTTTCTGTCCTACCTTTAATTTTTTGGACACATTATCTTTTTTCGGTTTGATTTCGGACACAAGCTCGGATACAATTTTACCCGATGGTACTTTATTACCAGCCAACTCTACTGCTTTAGCCCATATCTCTCTCTGTTGGTGAGGTCCGAGCTTCGTTAAAGACCTGATTTGCCATTCTGAAGTAGGTATTATTTCTAAGATTTTATTAGTGTCAGATGTGTCCGAGCTATTTTGTGTCCGAATCGGACACATTTCCAGAATATTATCTACAACAGCAGCCGCATCAATTAGACGATAAGGATGACGACGTTGCATTCCAAACCTGTCTTGGCAATATTTTTCAAACGTCTCGTGAGTAGAACGATACAAACGACGATCTCTTAATTCTTTTAGAGCAATCCCCGCTTGATAAAATGCTCGTTCTACTTGCCTCTCTAGCCTCAATCTGTCTCGTTCTTCTTCAAAACTCAGTTTTTCATCACTAACTATTTCTAAGGAGACTTGCCTTTGCGGAGGAAACCTCCGCAGCAGCGCATTCCCTTGCGGAGTGGCTGTCTCTGTGGGTTTCCCGCGGAGTTTATACGCCACGTCCTTACGTCGGCGCGGGGTCGCTGCTCTTCCTCGTTCTATTTGAGTTTTTTCTGGTTCTATGAAGTCAACCATCTTCTTATGCCTAAATAGCGCTCGCTCAGTTCTACATTCTCATTATATACATACATAATGAGAAACTCAAGCTCAATTTCAGTTTTTGATAGATAATATTAGGTGTGATAACAAGGCAGTTTGTAATCCCAAAATGACAGATAACAACTATTCTCATGGCAAACATCCCCATAGTTTGGCGAACTTAAACTACCGTGGCGGTAGACCAAAAACTTTTGATTCGTCTAAAAAAAGAAGGAGTGTGTCAGTTACTGAAGAAGGATGGGAAGGATTACAGCCAGTTATTGAAGAGTTAGGCTGCAAGAGCGTTTCTGATTTTCTAGAAAAAGTGGGTAGAGGATTGGTAAAAATTAATGCTTCATCTTAAAATTAGTGGCTCAATGATTGTACTAAACCCAATTCTCAAAGGAAAATCAAATTATTATCGATTGCCAATTCAGCCTTACTTTAGCAAGATTAGATACCTGCAAAACTTTCAGAACCGATGGCAAACCTTCAACTACCCCATCACCACCTTCAGGGTCTACTTGCCACAGAGAATACTGCCACTGTCCGTTATCCCGCACTGCCAGTAATATGTGATTTTTTACTCTATCTAAAGGAGTTTGTCTAGACCCGCAACCCCAAATTTTGGCGATTCCACTCTTTGGTTACGGTGTCTGATAATAACTCTCTCCCATTTACTATTGAATAGCTATTCAGATGTAGTCCTGTTTGATAATTATGTTATTATTATTCAACTTTTCTTTGTTTAACATAGTTATGGAAGTCATCTATCGTGAGTTGCTCGAGCCATTGATGACGTTCTTTGGTATAGTCACCATAGCCGACTTCTAACTGCTGTAAAAACTTTAGCGTTCCTGCTAAGCTGTCACGCTTTTAAATTTGGTTGTTGAAAAAGGCAGGAGGCAGAAGGCAGAGGGCAGAAGAAAATTACTAATACCCAGTTTAAATGCACAACAGCTTACCCCTAAAGCATCGATTAAGGCTTTATATCCTTGTTGTCTAATTTCTTTCAGTTTCATCGTTTGTTTCCTCTGTTTGCAAAATATTCATTAACCAAATCGTCGGATTTTCGACTTTCATTCGGAAAATATTTGGAGATTGCTTTGCTTTCGGTTGAAGTCGATCGTCAGTTGTCAAAAATACATCTGCACCCCCCGCTTCTGCAAAAGCTAAATGTAAGGCATCATGATACTTGAAGCTTAACTTCATTAATTCTTCTGCTCTCAAATCGATATTTTCAGTTAATTGGATCTAAATTTTTGACCAATATCAATCGTTAAACTTCAAGATGATGCTGCTGATACTCAAACAATTCCTGCCTAACTACTGCATACTCACTTCTATCCTCCGAACTAGCAGGACGAGCATAATAAGCTTTATTCCTAATCGCCTGTAAATCTTCAGCATCACGAATTGAAGCTTTCTTAAACTGAGAAAGTTGAGCCAGTAACCCCTCTATAGTTACCGTAGGAGTAACGGCAGCTTCTCGCCTCTCCTCATCACTCAAATTA
>JBFRWK010000172.1:0-58448 GCA_051439545.1 Xenococcaceae cyanobacterium
AGTGATAGTAATGAGATGGACAATCTCCTCTCTCTTGCCAGTAGCCAATCGAATTGTGTAGATGGGAAATCACCGTGTCCCAACCCTAAATATGATCAGTTATGTTTAGGTTTTTAGTAGGTGCTAAATCATTGGGAGCTTTTAATTTACCTATAGATTTTTTAATGGCAATTTCCCAGGCTGAAGCAGCAGACACAAAAACCTGATTATTTGCTTCGGCGATCTCTTTTTTTGCTTCTTCTCTTAGAGTATTATTGTTGGCTAACCACCAAATTAAGGTATGAGTATCTAAAAATAAAATCGATTTGGGGGTTGATAAGTCTAGCTTTTGATAAGGCATAAATAAACTATTTTAGTTACTATCATAGTACATTTATTCTCCAACTCCCATTGGGAAACACTGGTAAATAGTCTATGATCGGTGATTAGTGTAGAACAAGATTTCTCCCTAACATCTAAAAAAAAAATAATGTTTGCTCTTACTCAAAATACTTCTCGTCAAAGAGAAATCGCTGAAGTTGTGCTTCGCAATGGTTGGGACTATATGCGGGGGCTGATGACTGGGAATAAAGCTGATGAACCTCGTTTGCCCAGTCCTAAGGTTTTGCGTAATATTTTAATTGAGTTAGGGCCAGTTTACGTTAAGCTAGGTCAGCTTTTGTCTACTCGCCCCGATCTTCTTCCTAAAAAATATGTTGAAGCACTAACCGATTTACAAGGAAGAGTTCCTCCCGTTGCTTGGAGTGAAGTAGAAATTCTTATCAGGCAAGAATTATCTCGACCTTTAAAAGAATGTTTTACTAGTATTGAAGAAAAAGCGATCGCAGCAGGGTCGATCGGACAGGTACATCGTGCTATCCTCAAAAATGGCGAGAAAGTTGCCCTCAAAGTACAACGTCCTGGTATAGAAAAAGTAGTAGCTCAAGATATTGCCTTAATCAAAAACTTGGCAGAGTTAGCCTCTTTAACTGATTTTGGTAAAGATTATGATATTGTTGCTCTGGCTGAGGAGTTTACTAGCGCATTAGAAGCAGAACTCGATTTTACTAGTGAAGCTCAATATACAGAAACCTTAAAGCGTAATCTTGCTGAGAGTCGTTGGTTTGCCACCGAAAAATTAGTCGTACCTAAAGTATATTGGGAAGTAACTAGTCCCAAAATACTAACTATTGAGTGGTTGGAAGGTACTGCCATCCTCGAAGCAGAGTTACCGTCAACTAGAGACGATCGAGATATTGCTACTCAACGCAAAGAAATTACTACTTTACTATTTCGGGCTTTTTTTCAACAAATCTATCTCGATGGCTTTTTTCATGCCGATCCCCATCCTGGCAATATTTTTTATCTTGAAGATGGCAGAATTGCACTTCTAGACTGCGGGATGATTGGCAGGTTAGACCCCCGTACTCAGCAAATTTTAACCGAAATGCTCTTGGCGATCGTCGATCTTGATGGCAAAAGATGTAGTCAATTAACTTTAGAATTAGCCGAAGCGGGTCAACCAGTTAGTCTCGAAAAGCTAACTAATGACTACGATCGAATGCTGCGTAAATACTATAACCTCAGTATTAGTGAAATCAACTTTAGTGAAGTATTTTACGAAAGTCTCCAATTAGCCCGCAATAATAAAATTCGCTTACCTGCAAATCTTGGTTTATATGCGAAAACTCTAGCTAACCTCGAAGGTGTTTCTCGCAGTTTCTATCCAGAAGTGAATCTGCTGGAGCAAATTAAACCTTTAATGAGAGATTTATTTAGCCGTCAGCTTTTTGGCGATCGACCTGTAGAAACCTTTTTGCGGATCGCTCTCGACCTTAAAAGTTTATCATTGCGATCGCCTCGTTTAACCGAACTATTTTTAGATCGAGTTACATCAGAAACTTTGAAATGGAATCTTAATGTACCCGATTTAAAATTGCTAGGACGAAGTATTGATGATTCTGCTAACCGTCTTTCTTTTAGTATTGTATTAGGCTCTCTAATTATGGGCGCAGCAATTATTTCTACTGGTTCACCTACTCCCCAAATATCTCTCGTTAGTAATATTTTATTTGCTGCTGCTAGTTTTCTAGGATTATGGTTAGTGATTAGTATTTTGCGATCGGGTCAAATTAAATAAATAAGAGGGAATAGTTAATAGGTGATTCTAGACGAATAATCTGGGTTCTTAACCTTTTTATTACCTAATATTGAAATTTTGCTAACCTGAAAAGCTTACTTTGGAAGTATTTATCTAAATTATTTGATGAGCAAATACTTCCAAATAAGTAAAATCATATGAGTTTAAAACGTCGTCATTTCTTGATGTTTCTGGGGGCTGCTACTGGTTCGATCGCCATTCCTCCTGTTTTAGCAAGTAATAAAAAATACCCTTTAGCTTTAGCGGAGGAAACTATAGCTAGTAATACAGCTAAAAATCTCACAAAACTAGCCAATCATCTCAATTTTACGCCAATCAAGACTTCTATCCCCTTAGGTATTGAAAATATTACTCCTCAAGCACAGATAGAAGCCTATAGTACCTATGATGTTCGGGATGAATTGAGTTTACCAGAAGAATTTACCTACGATCTTATCGCTGCCTGGGGCGATCGGTTGGGGGATTCTCGCTTTGGATATAATAATGATTATCTTTCTTTGGTAGAAACTGCAACCAATGAAGGCTTTTTGACTGTTAATTTTGAATATATTAGTGGTGCTACTTGGATGGAAACCTATCCCTTAGTAATAGGGAAAGAATTACCCTTGGCAGAAGTAAAAACCCAAATCCAAACAGAAGGACAAGAAGATGAAATTGATGCTTTTAGCCTTGGAGATAGCAATCTTCTCAAAGCACAAATTCAAGAAATATCTAGAGAAGGATTAATCGATCAGGGTATGGGGGTGATTTCCCTGCGTCGCAACTCTGAAGGAAAATGGGAACGTACCTATTCTGAAGTGGATCGCCGTATTACGGGAATTTCTGGTTTAGATAATCCCAGTCAATCTCTCAAGTCTACAGGTGCTGCGGTGGCTGTCTTTACCAAAAAAAACAAACTCGGTTATGAAGATGGACTAGGCGATCGCATTATTGGGACTTTTCAAAACTGTGCGGGAGGTACTACTCCTTGGGGTACGGTGATGAGTGCGGAAGAAAATATTCAAGATCAAGTACCAGAAGAGGTCATGGCGGATGGTTCATCTTTTTCTCCTTCGGCAAAACCCTTTATTCTTAACGATCGAGAAGTCGATGGTAGAGCTAATGTTTTTGGTTTGGCTGGCAATAAATATGGCTGGATGGTAGAAATCGATCCTAGTAATCCTAACGACTACGGAACTAAACATACTTGGTTGGGACGTTATCGTCATGAAGCTTTTGGGCTTCGTGCCGAAGCTGGTAAAAATCTGGCAGTTTATTCTGGTTGCGATCGCCGTGGCGGTCATCTCTACAAATTTATTAGTGCAGATATCATAACCGACCCGCAAGATAAAGGGAATTCCCGCTTACTAGCAGAAGGAATGCTTTATGGGGCAAAGTTAAACCCCGATGGTACGGGAGAATGGATTGCTTTAAATCCCGACACCCCAGTTAATCCTGTTTCCCCTAACCAAGTAGCAGGAGGCATGGTTACTCTACCCAATAGCGATCGAGAAGTAGGTGGCAAGATCGAAGTTACTTCTCGATCTCAAGTAGAAGCTTACCAACAACAATTCAAAACCTTGGGGGATTTGTATCGAGGAGATAATACTCAAGAACAACAAGGAGCTATTTTAATTGATGCCCATTTTGCTGCTAGTGCTGCGGGAGTAACTTGTACTGCCCGTCCAGAAGATACCATTGTCGATGATCAGGGAGCATTATATATTGCCTTTACCTCTGGTTCTTCTGGGGGCGATGGAGGGCCAGATTTAGCTATCTTCAAAGGGCCTGATGGCGAGACTCCCTATGAATTGGGTTGGGTAATGAAGTTAGAAGAAGATAATAACGACCCTTCCGCCTTAAACTTTCGTTGGACTATGTTAGCGATGGGAGGTGAACCCGCAACAGGAGGGGCTGGTTTTGCTAACCCTGATAATATTGCCATAGACAAAGCTGGTAATCTTTGGATAGTAACCGATATGTCTACTAGCGTCCAAAACAAAGCCTTACCCACTAGGACAGAAAATGGTCAACCCTTATCCAGCAAGAGTTTGACTGGAGTATTCGGTAATAATTCTCTTTGGTTTATCCCGACTACTGGGGAATTAGCAGGAGAAGCTTATCCTTTTGCTGTTGGCCCGATGGAATGCGAATGTACGGGCCCTTTTTTTAGCCAAGATTCGGCAACTTTGTTTTTAGCGGTACAACATCCAGGGGAAAAAAATGGAATTCGCCAAGATATGGCAGTAGAGACAAGAGATTTCACCTTGTTAACTACTGATGGTCGAGCGTTTAATCAAACAAGACAAGTTCCTCTAGGTTCTAATTGGCCTGAAAATACAAGTAATCAGCCACCCCGTCCTGCTGTAGTCGCAATTCGACGCATAGATGGTCAAAAGATAAGTTAAATTAGACAAGTTTGGGGCTAATTAAAAGTTAAGAAAAGGCATGACTTTGCTTTTATCTTCTCTTGCCCCAAATTCTGCTTGACTCAATAACCTGAGTTCGCGTGGAAGCTGAAACTCTGACCTCATAGTTATTTAAAAATTACTATTTTCTTATTTGGACTTCAGGTAATTCGATCGCGTGCAGCTAAAATTTAGGTGTTGGTTTGGCGATCTTACTCAATAAATTGTATATGAACTTACTCTACATACTTTTAGGATTATTAGCTGGAGTTTTAAGCGGACTGATTGGAATTGGGGGCGGAGTGATTATCGTTCCTTCGTTAATCTTTTTGTTTGGCTTTTCTCAACAAGAAGCACAAGGGACGACTTTGGGTTTGTTAGTTCCACCGATCGGAATTTTGGCTGCATGGACTTATTACCAACAAGGATATGTCAACTTTAAAGTAGCAGCTTTGATTTGTTTTGGTTTCGTTTTAGGAGGTCTACTGGGAGCTAAAATAGCAATTGGTTTACCCAGTCAGATTTTAGAGAAGGTTTTTGGTATGGCGTTGCTGGCGATCGCTTTAAAGATGATTTTTAATTTCGGAGAAAATTGAGATGATATTTTTTTTCTAACCAATGGTTATTAAGCGATCGCCCCATTGCTAAGTTGGTTATTCACAAATGGCATAAAAATCTATACAAAAGAATAAAGAGATTAAATATTCTAAATTCAAAAAACAAACCCCAATCGTGGACAAGTTTGGGTATTGCCTATTTACTTTTACGAAAAATATATGTCTATTGGTTCAAATTAAAATAAATATTAATGTTTATGCAGTGCAAATAGAGGTTGAAATGAGATAATGTATGGCTCAAGTTATCGCAAAGAGATCGAGAAGTACGCTGAGAAATGATTAAAAGAATATTAATTTGTATCTACCTTATTTTACCTTTTTTATCGATCGAACCTCTTTTTATCAATAAGCAGAATGTTCATGCTCTAGCAGAAGCAAATTTTGAAAACCATACTATTATTAACAAATTTACCGTTCTAATTCCTGCTGATTGGCAGGCTAGAACTCAATCTCATACTGATGATTTTTTTATCTTTACCAACTATGAAATGGAAGATAAAAAGACTATATCTACTGAGTCGATCAAAACAGAGGTTGTGTTTCTTGCCGAACCCTTAGATGTAATTTTGGGCAATCGCTTAAGAGCCATTAAATATTCCCAAGAACATATTGTTAAACAAGGAGATACGATTATTGATGGTAAACCTGCTAAGAGAATTTGGTGTGAAGGGGATGGCATAAATTTTACTCACAGCATTTCGAGTTATATTGCTTATCACGACAAGACAGTAATTATCCACAGTTACTATCATCCACAAAACCCCGTAGCTGTTGATACGATCGAAAGAGTTCACTGGTCGTTTAAACATCTGAAATAGTTGAGTAGAGGAGAAACAGCCCATGAAAGCGATGGTAATGACGGCAGCAGGAAAACCCGAAGTAATGCAATTACAAGATGTTACCGAACCAAAAATCGAACAGCCTAACCAAATTCTGGTACGACTAAAAGCAGCAGGAGTTAACCCCATCGATACTAAAATTAGAAATCGGGGTACATTTTATCCCGAACAAATGCCTGCTATTTTAGGTTGTGATGGCGCGGGAATAGTTCAAGCTGTGGGTAGTCAAGTTCGGCAATTTAAGCCAGGAGACGAAGTTTATTTTTGCGCTGGCGGTTTGGGCAAACAGGGTACGGGTAATTATGCCGAATTAACAGTAGTTCCAGAACATCTAGTTGCACCAAAACCTCAATCTCTTTCTTTTGCCGAAGCATCCGCAGCCCCTTTAGTGCTAATTACTGCTTGGGAAGCTTTATTCGATCGAGGTAGACTTTCAGCAGGACAAAAAGTACTCATTCATGCTGGTGCGGGGGGAGTAGGTCATGTTGCGCTCCAACTAGCTAAAATTAAAGGGGCAGAAGTTTGCACGACTGTTGGTTCTCCAGATAAAGCGAGACTAGCGCATTACTTTGGTGCAGATGAGCCAATTTTATACAAACAAAAAAGCTTCGTGGATGCTGTTCTTAACTGGACAAACCAAGCAGGAGTAGATGTGGCTTTTGACACTGTTGGGGGAAAGACTTTTTTTGCTACTTTTGATGCAGTCAAAGTTTATGGGGATTTGGTAACTCTCCTCGAACCAAATTACGATCTGGGTACTCTAAAAGTAGCCCGAAATCGTAATTTACGCCTTAGTTTTGAGTTAATGCTCACCCCCATGCTACAAGGATTAGTAGAAGCAGAAAAACATCAGGGGGATATTCTCCGACAATGCGGGGAGTTAATTGATTCTGGTCAACTCAGAATCTATCTCAACCAAACCTTTCCCCTAGAAGCAGCAGCAACAGCCCATCAAGCTATAGAAACGGGTTCGATGACTGGTAAAATTGCCTTGTCGATCGATTAGCTATTATTTAGAACTAACCACTAACCACTAACCACTAATAACTAACCACTAACCACTAAAAAGAAAAAGTAGTCCGAATAGTCCCAATAACTAAATCATCATTATCATCATTGCTATCGGGGGCAGTAATCCAGACAATACCAGGAGTAATACTAATATTGTCGGATAATTTATACTGATAAAAACCCTCTATATGCAAAGATAAATCCTCATCTTCTGCAAAGGTATCGATACTCGAATCGCTGACATAAGGCTCTCGACCAACTACAATACCTGCTAAATTGCCCTCTTTCCCCAAATCGGGAAATGCTAAAGTGGCTGCCCAATTAATAATATCTTGACTACCTCGATCGATCTGTCCGTTAAGAGTAGAAAGAGTGGTTACTTTGCTAAATGCAGCCCATCCACCTAAAATAAAGCGATCGCTAATTCCCCAAGAAAATTGTAGTCCGTAAGAATTACTAACTGTAGGAACAGGTTCTTGAAATAAATCTTCGGTTAAAGAGCGCAAATTAGCTAAACGACTACCAGTTTCAGTATCGCTTTGATTGTAACTATGAATATAAGTAGCAGCTAAAGTTAAATTATCATTGGGGGTAAAAACTATTTGCCCTAAAGCACTATAAGGACCATTAAATAAACCATTACCCTCCGTCGGATTATCTGCATCCCCCGCTAAATAGCCAGCACTAACTTCAATCCGATTACCAATATTATGAATAACTCCTACTCCTGTATCTCCAGGGGGTAAATATATGGGGTTGCGCGTCCCAAATTCGGAAATTGACCCTTCTGCACCATCTCCATCAAGCACATTAACTGTATTGGCAATATCGTCTGCTGCTGTTCCTTTTGCACCAACTAATACCTCGGTATTATCATTAAGCGGGAAGTTATAAAAGAGAACGTCTAATTCTAAGTCATTATTTTCTGGTGCAGCAAAGCTTGAGTTTCCTTCAAAGGTATCAGCTTCTTGAGTTAGTGTAGGAAAATTACCTGTAGCTAAACGAGAAAACAGAGTGTCTTTTCCTGTAAAGCTAGTTTCTAAATTTAAACGGGTACGATTACCCAATACAGTTACTTTGTCTACATCTCCTGAAAAAGCACTACTTAAACCGAAAATCGCTTCTCCTTGTAACTTAGTAGTTGTCGAAAATTGCGTGAGTTCTAATTCGCCAATCCGAGCTTGTAAACCATCTGTACGACCTCGTAGTATAGCTAGCTCGGTACTAAATTCTTGCATTAATCGCATTAACGTATTAAGATCTTTTCGTAATACAGTGCGATCGCTACTAATTAATTTTTCAATTTGATTGAGACAAGCATTTAACCCTGTAGCAAACTCGTAACGAGATAGAGTTTTTGTGCCTCGATACATTAGATCGGGATAACCAACTATACAATTATAGCGATCGACTAAGCTCCGTAAAGCTTCATATGCCCAATCTGTAGGGGATACATCTCTTAACTCATAAACATTGCTAGTTTGAGCCAGGTATTGCTGCATCGGCTCATATTCATTTATATCTAACCAATTAGATGAAGTAAATCTTAATTTTTTCCCCTCATTGGCAATATTTTGTGCTAAAAAATTGGCAGATAAAATTTGAATTTGAAACTTGGGATTTGCTGTTACTTTGGAGGCAGAAAAACATAAAATAGTTGCCATAGCTGGAATGATAGTAACTATTTTCCAGAACAATTTTGATGAATGACTTCGTGCCGATGCAAGGCGCAAACATCCCTCATAATTGCTTAGGATTTTCCTAAACAACGCAAATTTTAAAATCCGCGAGTTTGACATTATCTTATAATTCCTCACACCTAAATCAATTTATGTTTTAGGTCATTAACATTGAAAAAACACCATCCTTATTTTGGCATCATTTATATTTAAATAGGAAGAATTAGCTTTACAAATCTACTCAATTCAAACAATTCTTTATTTATGTTTAAGAATCGAGTCTTTTCTGTTTTAAGATTTTTTTAATAATATTCATTGACTAAAACAATCTTCTCAAGATTGTGAATAATTCTATGGTTTTTAGTTATTAGTCATCAATCCTTTGTTAATTAATTTCGGAATTTAAACTAATTCTGTAAATAAATAGAAGATATCGATCGAGTCTTCATCTTAAAGGATGGCGCGATCGCTCTTTTTGTTTAAATTTATATCAGTAAGATTACTTATCTATAATATAATATTAGTTTGGAGGCTAGAAAATCAATAAGAAAATAATTTTATAGCTTTCTATTGCCACCTCGTTTTGATAATTAATTGATTACCCAATTACGAGATGAATATTAGATATGGAGATTACCTGGGAACAAGCGCAACAAAAAGTCGAGAGTCTGGTTTTTCAGCAAACAGGCAAACATCTCAGCGACCTGGAAATTGTGATTTTACGAGGTGCTTGGGATAATCAAACTTACGAAGTAATTGCAGAAGCAGAAGGTTATACTAGCAGTTATTTGAGTAAAGACATAGGTAATAAGCTTTGGAGCAATCTTTCTAGTGCTTTACAGGAAAAAGTAACCAAAAAAAATTTTAAAGCAGCCTTGCAGCGAGAATGGCGCAAACAAGCTCACAATAGCTTCCAATCTCAAGCTCAACTAGGAGAATCTTTGAAAACGGAAAATCTTACTTTTCCAGAAGGTTCGGTTGCTTTAGGCTCTCCTTTTTATATCGAGCGAACAGGAATAGAATCTGTTTGTTATGAAACAATTGTTAAACCAGGCTCTTTAATTCGGATTAAAGCAGCCAAATGGATGGGTAAAACTTCACTGATAAATAGAATTCTCGAACAAAGTCACTTTCAAGCTCAAAAAACAGTATATTTAGATTTTGATAGTATCGAACGCTCCATTCTGCAAGATTTAGATAAATTATTGCGCTGGCTTTGCGCCGTGATTTCTCGTCATTTGGGATTAGAAAATAAGGTAAAAGATTATTGGGATACAGATATTCTAGGTAGTAATGATAATTGCACCGTTTATTTTGAAGATTATATCTTAGCAGAAACCAACAGCGCGATCGCCCTAGCTTTGGATAATATAGATAGATTGTTTGCTTACGAAGAGGTAATCGAAGATTTTTTCGGTATGCTACGAAGTTGGCACGAAAAAGGCAAAATTTATCATTGTTGGTCGCGACTAAGATTAATTCTGGCACATTCTACTGAAGTCTATGTCCCTTTAGACATCAATCAATCTCCTTTTAATGCAGGGACACCAATTTTACTAGAAGAATTTACTTCCGCACAAGTAGCAAGTTTAGCTTCTTTGTATCGACTGGATTGGAATGAGTCTGAGATAAGCAAGTTAATGGATTTAGTCGGTGGACATCCTTATTTGCTAAGGTTGGCGATGTATAAAATCAATACTTCTAAGCTCACTTTAGAGCAATTTTTAGCAGACGCTCTATCTGAAACTGGTATTTATAGTAATCCTTTACGTCGTTTATTCAATATTCTAAAACAGTCTCCTGAATTAAGCTCTGCATTTGAACGAGTAGTAAAATCTGCCGAACCAATCGCACTCGATTCTCTCCAAATTTATCAGTTACATAGTATTGGTTTAGTTCGACATCGACAAGGTTTAGTATTGCCTCGCTGTAAATTATACCGAGATTATTTTAGGCGGATTTTTGCATCAGCAGAAGAATGATGGAGTTAGTAGTTAGTAGTTAGTATTTAGTTTTTTTCAACTCATTCTTACTATTATAGTCATTCCAATTAATTTTCTTATGGTATCTTTGTATTAATAGCGAGGCTCAAACATTACTCGCTACTCGCTACTCGCTACTTTGTTTCAAAAATCGCGATTGTTTCTATTTGAACGGAAAGTCAGCCCGCATTCTGCCACCTCGCGTAGTTATACAACATTAATTAAATATATTCAACAACAACAACAAAGGCAAGCTGCTTGCCTTTGTTAACGTTTTGTGTAAATATAAATCTTGATAATTATACAAAGCATATAATGAAAGTGCAGAAGGTCAATATTCGAGGTCAAACCAGTTGGGTTTTGCTCGGTGATGACTATCTACCCATTGAACCAGTCACAGATTACCTACAACACCTGATGGCGTTGGGTAAAGCACCAAACACCCTAAAGAATTATGCTCACCATTTGAAACTATTTTTTGAGTATCTGGAGGCTTACAGTCTTGACTGGACACAATGTTGGGAGAAAGAGTTAGCAGAATTCATGCTCTGGCTACAATTACCCGATTCTATTCCTGGTGTTCCTTCCATTACCCCACAGACGGCAAAAAGGACGGAAAAGACAGTCAACATCATGATGAGTGTGATTTATCAGTTTTACGAGTTTCACGCCCGAAATCAGAGGATAGAAAGCCGAGAACTGTATAAGACTAGCTACCCAATCAAGAGAAGATACAAGCCACTTCTTTACGAGATGAAGAAAGATAAGGGGGTGAAAACTAAAAGATTAAAAGTCAAAGAACCGAGAACTTTTCCTGGATGTTTGAGTAAAGAAGAAGTTCAGACGTTAGTTGATAATTGTGCCAATCTCCGAGACAAGTTTCTAATTGTACTTCTCTATCACTCAGGTATGAGAATTGGGGAAGCCTTGGGGTTACGCCATAGCGATATTCACAGTGAAATGGGATTAAATGAAATTCATGTAATTCCTCGTGATGATAATCTCAATGATGCCAGAGTCAAAGATGGTGAAACAAGAATTATCAGCGTACCAAGACAGACAATTCAAGCTTATGAAAATTACGTCTTAGATGATGATTGGGAGCATCCCATTGGGGCAAAAATAAAGAAAAAGGCGATCGAGATGGGTTAAAGAGCGATCGGGCGGAAACCTGCCAGTCAAGCTGGGCGAGACCTTGAAAAAACTACGTACTCAAGTTCTGGGAGTAAGATAAAAAGGTAAAGGAAAAAAATAACAGCGATCGTGAAACCATCAGAAAAACAGGAACTAGAAGCGTGCTTAAAACGAGTTGGCGAGATCCTATACAACAATAGTGATCCAGAGAGTTTAAAAAATCTAGAAGATATCGAAAGTACTGTCAGAGCAAAGCTCTTAGAACACGTAAGTCCAAAAATAACCCGTCTTGGTGCGCTACCCAGAGCGCGTTGACCGCGCGCGGGGTCGCACCGCTTTTTTTATCGAAAAAAAGACAGGAACTAATCGAGGAAAAAAAAGAACTCTAAAAACCTGTCTGGGTCAACTAAAAATTAGCAAAAAGCAGGGAGAAGCTTTAGGAATAGAACCGCGAACACGCCATAGTCCCCTCTTAGAAAAATGTTGTTTTTTATTAAGTGCTAATGAATCCTATCAAAATGCCGAAAATGATCTTTTGGTTTTAACTGGAGTGAAAGTAGGTCATTCAACTTGTCAGAGAAAAGTTGTAAAAAAAGAGTTTGAATTACCTGAAGTTAAACAAGGATTATCTGAGGTAAGTATTGATGGGGGAAATATCAGATTAAGAGGAGAAAAAACAGGAGAAAAAAGTCATTTTAAACAGGACAAAATAGCTCGGCTTCAAGGGATTTACTATGGGTCATTCTTTCAAGATAATTTGTCTTTAACTGATTGGATTAACAGTCAAAAATTAACTAGCCCCTTATATTGCTTAGGGGATGGACATGATGGAATTTGGAATATTATGGCAGAAATTGGTGAAAAAAAGCACCGTATCGAAATCCTAGATTGGTTTCATTTAATGGAAAATTTGCACAAAATTGAAGCAAAAAAGAAACACCGTCAACAAAAAGACAGCTTATCTTTGGATGGGAGAAGTTGAGTCAACTATTAATTATTTGAAAAAGCTCCAACCTGTGGGGGGGAGTAACTTTTGTAAGTATCTCAAAAAACATCGAACAAGAATTATTAATTACCATTATTTCCAATGGCAAAAAATTTGTTCTCTTGGTTCTGGAGCTGTGGAGTCTGCTGTTAAACAAATAGGAGAGAGAGTTAAAATTACAGGGGCGCAGTGGAAAGCGGAAAATGTCCCCCAAATCTTACAACTTCGTTGCGCTTATTTGAATGGTAAATTAGCTATTTAAAACCTTAAAAATTAACATTCAAAATTCAATTGTCTTCTCTAATTATCAGGAGAAATAGATTTTCTTGTTTTAGTTTCTAAGACGGCGATCGCCTGCGTGAAAAATTCTACCTTTTTCCTTATTTTTGCCCAAATGGGATGCTCCCATTAGAAGGTATTGCTATAGCATATAAGAAGCCGACGGAGAGCAGAGACATAGACCGCAGAGATAAACGACTGAAACGCATTTCTCGAAAAGCACAACTTACAGGCAAACTCTCTAAAGGTTTTTGCCGTAGTTTGTATCGCAAGGCAGGAAATATTAACCGCGAAATTGGACAGAAAGTATCTACTCGCTTAGTCAAAATAGCACAACAGTACGGAGTTAAATATATCGTATTTGAGCATCTCAAAGGCTGGCGACCCAGAGGAGGGAAGAAAAAGTCTACTCTTAAACAGAGGTTTCATGGGTGGCTACATCGTCGAATTACTAATCTAACTGAAGAGAAATGGTTAGAGTTAGGTGGCAAGGTAGTATATGTCAATCCTCGCGGTACATCTAGCTATGCTTTTGATGGCAGTGGCTGCACGAAGCGAAATAAAGATAACTACGAATTAGCAGTCTTCGCTAATGCCAAACAGTACAACACCGATTTATCAGCTAGCTATAACATCGGTGCGAAGTTTATCTATAAACTCTTGGGTGGAAACAGCCCAGAGGATGAGCATGGCAAAAGCTCCAACTCATCACTGAGGAGTCCAGTTACGCTTTCGGTATTATGGGGTTTGTCACCTTCTAATATTGTAGAGCTAGATACTCCTACCTCGCCCCAAGGCAGGTAGGAGAGGCTTCATATAACTATAGTTTAGCGATCGCTTTTAGCCTGAACATTGTTATTGGGATTACTTACTGAGAAAATACCTGAAAAAATACCTGAATTTTTCCCACAAAACTTACCCTAGATTAGTTGCATAATATCAATAGATCAAACGTAAGTAAAATTTTTTTACTTACACAACTTCAGAGCCAAAATCCTTTCAAAGAAATGAGCGTTAAACCCAAAATTTCTCAACTATTTATTTTCTTGTCTCGATCTTCTAGTATTATATAAGTAATCTAAAATATAGCTCTGACGATTCACAACTCCTTTCCCCTTTAATTATATTAAGGCAAAATATAATTATGTTTGCCTTGACCACCTATATTCAAATAATTATCTTGAATATCTATACCATTGCTAAATATCTCGATGAATGAAGATAAAAGAACATTCTCCTATCAAGTAGGAGGAAGTTTAGCCAGTCAATCTCCTAGTTATGTAGAAAGAAAAGCCGATCGAGAACTAGAAAAAGCTCTAAGGCAAGGGGAATTTTGCTATGTTTTAAACTCGCGACAAATGGGGAAATCTAGTTTGCGAGTACGAGCGATGGAAAAATTACAAGCAGAGGGAGTTGTTTGTATTTTTATCGACTTGACTGGTATTGGAACTCAAGATTTAACTCCAGAAAAATGGTATGCAGCCATTGTTCGTTCCTTAGTTAGTGCCAGTAAACTTAAATTTGATTGGCGTAACTGGTGGCGGGAAAAAAGAGATTTATTAAACCCCGTACAGCGATTGAGTTTATTTATCGAAGAAGTTTTATTAGTAGAAATTACGGCAAAAATTGTCATTTTTATTGATGAAATAGATCGAGTTCTCAGTCAAAAGTTTTCTCTCGATGATTTTTTTGCTTCGATCCATAGTTGTTATCAAAAGCGTCAAGTAAACCAAAATTATCGCCGTCTTACCTTTACGCTTTTGGGAGTAGCAGCAGCTAGAGATTTAGTGAGAGATAAAACTCAATCTCCTTTCGATCTCGGTAAAGCCATAGCCTTAGAGGGATTTAAACCAGAAGAAGCTTTACCTTTAAGCTTAGGTTTAGCAGAGAAATTTAACGCTCCCGAACAAATGTTAGCAGAGATTTTGACTTGGACGGGAGGACAACCTTTTTTAACCCAAAAGTTATGTCAATTAATGTTAGAGAAAAGTAATGAAGAAGGAGAAATAGAAAACATTATGACCCAATATATTATTAATGATTGGGAAACACAAGACGAACCAGAACATCTCCGTACCATTCGCGATCGCCTTTGTTACCGCAATTCCTCAAAAACTATTCGCTTACTGGGTTTATATCGAGAGATATTACAAAAAGGAAAAATCCCTAGCAACAATAGCCAAGAACAAATAGAATTACGTTTATCGGGTTTAGTCGTGGAAAAAAACGGTAACTTAGAAGTAAATAATCCTATCTATGCTAAGGTATTCGATTTAGCTTGGGTAGACGATCGATTAGCACAATTACGTCCCTACAGTCGCGCAATTACAGAGTGGGTAAAGACTTGCGATCCGACTTATTTACTCAAAGGGAAAGATTTACAAGATGCTTTAACTTGGGCGTTAGGAAAAAGTCTGACAGATATAGATTATCAATTTTTAGTTGCCAGTCAAGACTTAGCCAAACAAGAAGCAGAAAATGCTTTAGCAGCAGTGGAAACAGCAAGTTATCTCTTAGCAAATGCTAGAAAACAAGCGCAACAAGGAGTAAATAAGAAACGATTAGCCAAGAAATGGCTAGTAAATCTTCCTTTAGCAGTGACAGGCTTTATTTTACTACTGCGTTCTACAGGTATTTTACAAACTTGGGAATGGAATTTGCTCGATCGCTTTTTCTGTTGGCGGGTTACAGATGAACGAGAATCTCGCGTGGTTGTAGTTACAATCGATGAAGAGGATATTAAGTCAGTAGGACAATGGCCAATCCCCGATAAGACTATAGTAACAGCCATTAAAAACCTGCAAGGGCAACAGCCTAAGGCGATAGGCTTAGATATTTACCGTGATTTGCCCATACCACCAGGAAATCAAGATTTACTCCAACTTTTTAACTCTCATCCTAATTTGTATGTAGTAGAGAAAGTTGTTGGTGATTCTATTCCGCCTCCATCTACTGTTAGTCGACAACAAATAGGCTTTGCCGATCAGGTATTGGATAGTGATGGTAAATTACGTCGGGCATTATTATCTCTAGTAGGAGACGATGGACAAACACGCTTCAGTTTGGGTACTAAATTAGCCTTACATTACTTACAAGAACGAGACATTCAGCTTGAACCGATGGAGGACGATCGCTATCGTTTGGGAAAAGCCGTCTTTAAGCGATTTACCCCTAATAATGGGGGATATGTGGGGGCAGATGCAGGAGGATATCAAATTTTGCTTAATTTTTGGGGTCAAGAGGCAAATTTTGGGCAATATTCTTTAACAGAAGTATTAAAAGGGGAAATTACTGCAAAAAATATCCGCGATCGCTTAATCTTGATTGGTTCTACTGCTACTGAAAGTTCTAAAGATGCTTTTTCTACACCCTATAGTAAAGGTTGGTTTCGCTCTCCTGCTAAAATGCCGGGGGTGTTTATTCATGCAAATGTTACCAGTCAGATAATTAATGCTGCCCTAGGTAATCGTCCCCTACTTCGCACCTATAATAAAATTTTAGAATCGTTTTGGATCTTATTCTGGGGCATCATCGGGATAATTATCTCTTGGCGTTTACGTTCTGCAATCGCGATCGCTTTAAGCGTTTTTTTGGCTAGTAGTTTGTCGATCGTTATTTGTTATCTAGCATTTTTATTTGGTTGGTGGCTACCGCTTATTCCTTCTCTGTTAACCCTAACTGCTACAGTAATTACAGCAAATTTACTCAGAGAAAAACAACGCGATCGACTAAAATTTCAGCAGACATTAAAATTGCTGTTAAAAGAATACTGCGATCGACCTATTGTAAGCAGAATTGCTTTAGAATATTTCAAACAGTCAGAAAACCAAGATCATCAGATGCTTATAGACAAGCAAATTAAACAATTACCCCTCGATGGTGGGCGCAAGGCTTGCGCCCCTACTGACGAATAATTATCGGTTCATCAGCAAGTTCTTCCAAACCGCCAGATTGTAGATATTGAACCCAAATATCCTGCCAATTATTCAAAGACGGCTTTTGAGCTTGGCTCAAAATATCTAAAGCATTATACCAAATTCCCTTTCTTGCATAGATAGCAGCCTTTTCTAATTCGGTAGATAGAGGAGAGATATACCGTGTGATTGTAGATCGATCGATCCGCTTAATCCAAGCAGCCACAACTGGATCGTTGGGATTTGGTCTATTACCACAAACTAATATTACTGCCCATTGATAATTTTTGCCGATTTCTAAAGCAGGAGCATTTTTTGACAACTTAATTCTGGTAATTCCCCCTTCTCCTGTGAGATTAACTGGCTGTTGCCAATGAGATTTGATTCCTTCTTCTTTAATACTCAAAATTGCTTTTTGTGCTGAAGTTTTAGGGAGATAAACCCAAAAACTAGGGCGGTTTGCTACTGTTAATCCATAGTTGCTATCGGGTACGACGGCAGTTAAATTGAGACGATTATCTGAAGATTTTTGTTGTTGAGAAATAGCCCTGTCTTGTGGACATAGTTGATTTTGACGCGAGGCTGCACCTTCCGTGCTTTCTGGCTGTTCTTCTTGAGGCGGAGGTTGAAATAGAACAACAGTATTTACTTCAGCAAATGCTCTTAGGGCTGATATTAATCCTACATAACTACATAAAGTGAAAAAAGCGATCGAACTCCAATTGTTTTTTGAGAAAATATTCATTACCTGTACTCCAATTTCTCGATAAATATAGACATATAAAGTTTAATCTGACTAAACAATTGTCTAGAATTCAATTTATTTGGTAATTTTGCGAGCGATCGAACTTACTTTTAGGTATAGCTATGGTTGCTGAATCTCTGAATTTAGTGATGTTTGGGCTAGAGGTACTTCTAAAGCTCGATATAATTAAAAAACACTTAATAAGATAGATATAGCTATCATTCCCAAGGGAAAAATAATTCCCCTGAGAGAATCCTCTGTTTTTTTAGTTTTGTCTACCGATTTATCAACAGATTCTGCTTCAACCAGAAATATAGCTTCGGGAAATTCATCTAAGCGGTAAAATTTGATTAATTTAGGCTTAGAAGAAAAATTAGAATAGTGGTTGTTCGCAGTCATGATTAACTTTGTTTAGATTTTATTGACGAAAATAAATTCAGGCAAAATTTTCGTTTACTCAGCACCATAAAATACACCGCGATATTTTTTTATACCTAATTGAGGTTTCAAGGTTTGAATCGGACGGCGAATAGTATATCTTTGTCCTAAGAAACACGCATTACAATCTGAGGCAATCGTTTCTACTTGATGATTAGAAGCAGAATAAGCTTGGCCTAAAAAACGTAATTTCATGATTTTATTCTCCTATGGATTTATATGTCGTGTTTTTTGATTTATGCAAGAATCCAAGAACAAATTAATTTGCCATCAACTTTTCGCCAACGGGCGACTAATTTTGGCTTCTCGACATTTAATTGCTTAGTTTGAAGATCTTTAACAGAAGTTAAAGATTTTGTGGTAATAATCATTTTTTCTTCTTTGTTGGGAGCAGTGAGCAAACCTCCCATACCTACTTAGGATTATGGATTTAATACTTGTGAAATAAAATAGGAAAAATTCAGGTATTTGTTCGGGTATTTTGAATACCTCATTTTTGTAGAGGACTACGAGTGTCGCTCCGCTTAAGTAGCGGGTAGCAAGTTAAAATCAGTAATTTTTGGGTAAAAAATTTTCTAGGATGATAATCTTTTTATCAACGCTTCAATTTCGATCGGCTTATGAGTTAGACCTGAAAAAACACCTGAATTTTTCCCCTGGTGTCGATCGAAAATTACAGGCAAAATGCTAACAGATCGAAAAAACCAAGGCAAATGCGCCTCGGTTAGAAAATCATCTATAGAATTGAAGGAAGCAATTTTCATGAACCACGAAATGAACCACGAAGATTATTTAAACTTTTTAAAGCAAGCCAATACTTGCGTTTCAGAAAGTGAGTATATTGAGGCAATAAAAATGCTAGAGCCTCTAGTCAATTCCGATAATTCTGCTATTCAAGGAGTAATCTCTTTTTCCCTGGGAGATATCTATAGGTGTTGCGATGGTACAGAAGATAATATCCACGCGAAAGAACATCTAAGTAGGGCAATTAAAATAGCATCGGATTCGGATGTTGAAGATAATCAAGTAGTAGTAGCTGCCAAAGCAGCGTTGGCTCAAGTTGAAAGTGTATTGGGAAACAAAGAGAAAGCACAACAATATCTTCAAGAAGCGCGAGATGAATTTCAAGCTTTGCCAGAGCTAGCCAAATGGGTAGAATTGAAGGAAAGATTAGAGGATAGTAGTTTTAAAATTCAAGACTTGCTTTTTCTGAGTGGATGCTGTGCGTGCGAGCCTGACGACCCTAATATACCTTTTCCTAATGGCAGATGGAGTGGAACACCGCCGGAGTGCAGACCATGTAAATGTGGTTAACATTTAGGAATAAGTAGTAGACCTCTTGCAAAAGTAAATTTCGCTCGGAAAAACAAATTAACGCTCGCATCTCGATTAACCAAAACTAAAAGCTAAAAGCTAACACAGTCCAGATTTTTGATTTATGCAAGAGACGACCATGAGAGCGATCGAGCTTCGCCAGATCGCTCTCACAACCGAGGACGAAAATCTATTTTCATAACAGGTCTAGTGTAATATTGAAGATACATGAAATGTACTGTATTTTAATAAAATAAATTTGGTAAATGCACAATCTGAATTTGGCATAAGCATGAACTAAGTGTTGTAACATTAGTCGAGAAAGACTAATTTCTGAACCCATGACTTGTCGATCGAAAATCGTGCTTGCCAACTATAGTTTTCTCGGCTGGTTTTTTCTCTGCTTTCTAGCTACAACTAGCTTGAGTCAAGCACAAATTGTCCCAGACAATACGCTAGGTACAGAAAGTTCCGTTATCAGACAGGATAATGTAGAGGGAACGCCTAGCGACGTAATTGAAGGAGGCGCAATTCGAGGGGAAAATCTATTCCATAGTTTCTCAGAATTCAACGTCGAGGCAGGAAGAGGTGCGTATTTTGCCAACCCGACAAATATTGACAACATAATTAATCGCGTCACTGGCAGCAATCCCTCAAATATTTCAGGTATACTTGGCGTTTTGGGTAATGCTAATCTCTTTTTCATTAATCCTAATGGAATTATTTTTGGAGCAAATGCTCAACTAGATTTAGGGGGGTCTTTTGTAGCTTCGACAGCGGATAGCATTGTCTTTGATAATGATTTTGAGTTTAGTGCTTCCGATCCCCAAGCTCCACCTCTTTTGACAGTTAATATTCCTCTTGGTTTGCAATTTGGTAAAACACCAGGAACAATTATTAATCGCTCGATAGAAGAAGGTGAGGGACTTCAGGTTCAACCGGGCAAAACTATAGCCCTTGTCGGGGGCGATGTGTTGATGGAGAGTGGAATTATTTCTGCTCCAGGAGCCAAAATAGAATTAGGCAGTGTTGCTGATGACAGTTTAGTTCACTTAACTTTCGGTTGGGATTTGGACTATGAGGGAGTAGAGAACTTTCAAGATATTCAACTATCCGAAGGTGCTTTTGCCCAAACGAGAGGTGAAAGCGGTGGAGATATTCAATTGGATGGTAGGCGAATTGCCATAATCAGCGATTCAGGCGTAGTGACGGAAAACCGAGGAGACAACCCTGGTGGAAGTATAACAGTAAAAGCCTCAGAATCTGTAGAATTGGACGAAGGGGAGTTGACGAGTGGAAATTTGTTTGGAGCTACTGGAGTAGCGGGTGACATTACTATTATGACAAGGCAGTTGAATGTTAGTAATGGCTCATTTATCGATAGTTCAAGTGGTAATATCGCTCAAGGAGGAGATCTAACTGTAAATGCTACTGAATCTATTGAAATTGATGGTAGGGGTGAACTTACCCAAGCAAGTCAAGTAAGTACTGAGGCTTATAGTAATGGTAATGCTGGGGATTTGAAAATAACAACAGAACGTTTGATTCTTCGTGATGGAGGAAAAATCACCAGCTCTACCTTTGGTGCTGGAAATGCTGGAAATATAAGCGTAGATGCTTCATCTATAGAAGTGATTGGCAGTGGAGGTTTAGTTGATGAGCAAGAAATGGGCACTAGCTTGCTTGCTAAAACTGACGGCTCATTCTCAGCCACTAGCAATGGTAATGGTGGAAACATCAGCATCAACACAGATCGCTTGATCGTTCAAGACGGGGGAACTATATCCGTTGCTGCTGTTGAAGGAAGTACAGGCAGGGCAGGAAATATAGAGATCGAGACTAATTCTTTATTCCTCAACCGAGGCACCATAACTGCGGAAACGGCGCAGAGTGGTGGAGAAGAAGGAGCAAATATTAATCTCAAAATATCGGAATTATTAACCTTAGAGAATGAAAGCCTTATCTCCGCTACAGCTAATGGTTTAGCCAATGGCGGTAATATCGATATTGATGCTAATTTTGTCATTGCTTTTCCCGATCGAAACAACGATATCATTGCTTCTGCTGCCCGAGGAAATGGTGGAGAGATTAATATTACTACTAGAGGCATTTTTGGTATTGAAGAACGTCCCTTAAATCCTTTTACTAACGATCTAGACGCGAGTTCCCAGTTTGGTTTAGATGGAACAATTGCCATTAACGAAATAGATGTCGATCCCACTGAGGCATTAGAAGAATTACCTGCAGATGTTATCGATGTCACGGGATTAATTGAACAGAATCTTTGCCAACAAGCAAAAGGAAGTGAATTTATCATCACGGGAAAGGGTGGTATTGCTCCCGCCCCCAGTGAAGTAAGGGATGGAGATGTTAGTGAAGTAGATTTAGTCGAGCCTGTTATAGTTTCAGAAAATAGTGAAGTAGAAGATAAAAAGGATTGGCAAAACGCCCCTACCGAAGTGAAAAAAGAGATTGTCGAAGCTCAAGGATGGATCGTTGACGAGAAGGGTGTTGTAGAGTTAGTTGCTTACAAAACCAATGTTAATGGTTTTCCTCTTCAACCCAAAGATACTAATAACTGTCATAAATAAGTAATTTATGATGCTGATAGCTAATCACCAAGCTTCTGTAATTAAGAAAAATTGCCACTCAAAATTTCGAGAAAGCGATCGCCACAGCAAAAAATAGTTTGCTGAAATTGAGAAAAGAACAAGAAATATCTATGAAGTTAAGAGAATATTTATTATTCTGCACCGAGCATTTTCCCTGTTTGTGTTAATTCAATTAGGTTTCCTTCTGGATCGCGAATAAATGCTATTTTGATTCCCCAGTCGGGAATATCCCAAGCTGGACTGATAATTTCTACTCCTTTTGTTTTGAGATACTGACAAGCCTCTTCCACATCTTCTACCTGAAAACTAACAGCAATGCGATCGCAGTTTCCTTCAAACAAAAAATTGGTTTTAGTTCCCAGATATTCTTTAATCTTATTTTGATTGAGTAGAGTTAATTTTACTTGACCATCAGTCAACTCTACATAAGTATCCATCTCAGAGATAAAAGTTGCTTCTAGTCCCAAAATATCATGGTAAAACTCATAACAAGCTCGACAATCTTTAACATAGAGTCTGGTGTAAATATACTGGAATTTCATTTGTTTGTACCTCAATTTCTCTAGATCCTGTTTTGGGACACTTAAAACTATCTTGGCTAAACGCGCCGTGCCAGAGGAATCCCTGCCCTAAAAGTAACAAAGACGGCATTATACGATAATTTTACTTTCATTATTAGTTAATTTCTGGCAAGATAGACTATGAATAAGTTATAATATCTAACTAGAAGTAACGTTAGGAGAATCTTTTGAGAAGATCGAAAAGAAATAGATTTATTAAACCCCTACAAAACCAAAATCAACATAAAATTAACGAAAAAATTAAAGCATCAGAAGTTAGAGTTGTAGACAGTAACGGGGAACAAATTGGTATACAACCCTTAGAAAAAGCTCTAGCATTAGCAACAGAAAGTCAGCTAGATTTAGTAGAAATAGCACCTAAAGCCTCACCACCAGTGTGCAAATTGATTGATTATGGTAAATACAAATATCAATTGCAAAAGAAAGAAGCAGAAGCCAAGAAAAAGCAACAGGATAACATTGTTAAAGAATTAAAAGTCCGTTACTGCACTGATGTTGGGGATCTGAAAACCAAACTAAAGCACGCACGTAATTTTTTGTCTGATGGGAACAAAGTCAAATTTTCCATGAGATTTAGAGGACGAGAGAAGGCATTTGTCCATCTAGGGAAAGAGAAATTAGAAAAAATTATCGAACAACTATCTGATGTCGCTACTGTCTACGAAAGTAATTTTAGAAGTAAAAGTTTACTCTACATTACCGTAACTCCAGATTAATTACACTTCCCAGATATTTTGGTCTAGAAATCAATAAAAATAGACTTTTAAAAAAAGCGTAGGAGCTTTGAAAAGGGGATCTTACGCTTTTTGCTTGTTAACTAACTCGATTTAATCAATTTCTACTTATTTTAAAAGCACTGGCTTAGCATCTACTGCTACACGAAATAAACTGTAAGGCTTTTCTCGCATATCCTCACCATTATGAAAACCAGGTTGTCTGTGTAATTGATTTGCGGTGAAATAGAGATAGCCATTAGTCGCTAGAGATAGAGTATCTGGCCAAAGTACGCGAGGATCGAATACTAAAGTTTCTTCACTTCCTGCCATTGCTTGGGGTAGGCGACGGCGAATTGCATTATGTTCGTAGTCGGTAATATAAATACGTCCATCGGCATCAGATTCTAAGCCATCAGAAGCACCTTTTTCGCCTAAATTTTCGACAGTAGCAGTCACTTCAGCTTCTGGCATATTTTCATCGGCTAAAGCATCGAGGCTAACGCTATAAAGTTCTCTTCCTGAAAGAACACAGTAATATAGTTTACTACCATCATTAGCTATAGCAATTCCATCAGCACCGACTGTCATATAATTTAGGTTGACCATCAGCAGGACGATTTAACAAGGGTTGTCCTTCTACTCTTGGCACGAATTCAGTTTCGGCTAAAGTTGAAGGATGTTTATCTAATTTTCTCCAGCTTTTGCCAGTGGCTAGATCGACAACAATAATACCATTTGTGCCTTCAGAAGATGAATCGGTAATAAATGCCATCCCCTCTTCACCGCGAGTTAAGTCAAAGCGGACATCATTTAAATAGGTTGTAGGCAAAGCTACATCTTCTGGAAACAAAATAATTTTAAATACGCTGTTGTCTTCTAAATCTAGACCTACTAGTTTGGGTTTACCATAAGATGCAGGTTCAAATAAAGGTCTACCAGTATCTAGTAACCAAAGACGATTGTTGGGATCTACTACTACACTTTGGACTGATAGTAGAGTTTCTTCTGGTGGAGAATTTTCTGAATTTATCTCTGCATTAGGATAGGGAACTACTTCATCATTAATAACTTCCACTACAGTATAGGGAACATCATCACCCCAACGGGGAAAGTTGACAAAGATACGTCCATCCTGAGATACCGTGACTCCTGTAGGCATTGCACCATCAAAACTGGCAACTAACTCTAATTCTCCTATGGTTTGGGATTGTGGTAACTGAGGAATTTGTGCTTGTACACTCACTCCGAATAACACAGTAACAGTTACTATGGATAACAATAGAAACCGCCAACCCTTATTCATAAATCCCATATATATTTATCTCTTGCTAAGCTTGGATCGATCGATTTTAATAAAAAAAATATCGATCGAAAAACCTATAGAAAAGAATTTTTACCTAAAATTCGCTTCGCGGGTTCATACTCAGATCTTGCACCAAAAAAAGTTGATAGGAGAATGGATAGCTGAAGTGGTTGAAAACTACTAACTACTAACGACTAACTTCATCCCTTTCAGCTAATTCCATCCATCTTTCAGTTGCTTTATCTATCTCTTCATTCAATGCTGCTAATTGTTCTGACAATTCTTGTACTTCAGTAAAATTGCTCGGAGGATTATGATAGAGAGTTTTTTCTAATTCTTCCTTTTGTATTTCCATTTCGGCAATTTTATTTTCTAGTTGCTCATATTCTCTTCTTTCGTAGTTAGATAAGCGACGAGATTTCTTAGAATTATTGAGATTATTAGTAGATGTTGTTTTAGACTTAGTTACTGTTTCTTTTTGTTTAACTTCTTTTATTTCTTTTTCTTCAGCTTTTTTGTAATCTAAATAAACTGAATAATTACCAGGATACTGACGAATATTACCATCAGGTTCGATCGCGAAAATAAATTCTACGGTACGATCGAGAAAATAGCGATCGTGAGAAACTGCAATGACGCAACCGTTAAAGTTTTCTAGGTAATCTTCTAATACAGATAAAGTTTGCACATCGAGATCGTTAGTCGGCTCGTCTAAAATTAATACATTAGGCTCACTCATTAGTACTTGTAATAAAAATAGGCGACGTTTTTCTCCACCAGAAAGTTTGTGAATAGGTGCATATTGTTGGTTGGGTGGAAATAAAAACCTTTCTAACATTTGAGATGCACTAATTTGACTGCCATCGGCAGTAGTAACGTAAGCTGCCACATCTTTGATATAATCGATAACTCTTTGGTTCTCATTTAGGGCATCGAGTAAATCTTCTGAATGTTGATCGAAATAACCAATATAAATGGTACTACCAATATCTACTGTCCCCGTATCTGGTTCGATGCGTCCTGTAATAATATTCATCAGGGTAGACTTTCCCGCACCATTACCGCCGATAATGCCAATGCGATCGCGGGGAGAAAATTTATAGGTAAAATCTTTAAAGAGAATGCGATCGTCATAACTCTTGGAGACATTTTCTAGCTCGATTACTTTCTTGCCGATGCGTCTACCTGGGGTATCTATTTCTACTTTACCCTGAGCCTGTTTGAACTCTTGCTCTTGCATGGCGTGAATGCGATCGATCCTCGCTCTTTGCTTGGTACTACGAGCTTTAGGCCCTCTTTTAAGCCATTCTAATTCTCGGCGTAATATGCCTCGATGTTTATGTTCGCTTTTAGCTGCGGAGGCTTCTTTTTCGGCTTTTTTTTCTAGATAATAAGCATAGTTGCCTGTATAGGTGTAAAGATCCCCTCTATCTATTTCTAAAATCCGATTGGTAACTTTATCCAGGAAATAGCGATCGTGGGTAATAAGTAAAATAGCCCCGCGAAAATTATTGAGATAGTCTTGCAACCATTCTACGGACTCGGCATCAAGATGGTTAGTCGGCTCATCCATTAACAGCAAATCTGGTTCGTTGAGTAAGGCAGTTGCCAAAGAGATTCTTTTGCGGTATCCTCCTGATAAACTGCCCACCTTAGTGTCAAAATCTTCTATTCCTAATTTACTGAGAATAATTTTAGCTTTAGTTTCTAATTCCCAAGCATCAGTTGTATCCATCTTTTCCATGATGCGGGTTAGTTTTGGGGTTAATTTTGCTGCATTTTGAGGTATTTGCTCTATTTTCCGCGATAAGTCTTCGTATTCTCGCACTAATCGCATTCTTTCGGTGCTATCGTTAAAAACTTGATTGATTACCGTGCTATCTTCATCTAGATTGGGCTGTTGGGGAAGATAAATAATTCTCGCACCAGATTTTACTAACCTCTCACCACTATCGATCGACTCTATCCCCGCGATCATTTTGAGTAAAGTAGATTTACCAGAGCCATTAACCCCAATCAACCCTACTTTGTCTTTTTCTTCAATAGTAAAGCTGGCCTCATGGAGAATTTCTTTAATACCAAAGTCTTTTTTGATTTTTTGTAGGGTAAGAATACTCATTAAAGTCTGGAAAAACAGTACTGTTTGTGAGGACGTGACACCTGCCTCGAAGGCAGGTGCTTGTATCGTCCGTTATTTCATGCTATCTTACAAATCGATTCTAAACTCTAATCCATACTGAGAAAAACCAAGTCTTTGATATAGCTGATGAACTAAGGGACGAGAAGTACGACTAGTGGCAATGAGTTTATAACAATTAGCTTCTTTGGCTATTTCAATTACTCTATTGACTAATTTTGAGCCGATCCCCTTACCTCGATAAGATTCATCCACATAGACATCTTCCATTAAAGCAAATGGTCGATCGTGTAAATCATTGTGGATGATGTAGATATAAGCACGTCCAACTTCAAAACGCTCCTCTGTAAGGGAAATGCGAATACCTTTTGCTTCAATATCTTGCTGCTTAAAGTCCATTTTGCCTTTGAGTAATCGATCTAGTCAAATCGAGCCAATATAGTTTGCCTCGAGCCTATATAAACTCCATCAACGTCCTAATTTATTAGGAATATCTTCACAACCTCCAGGAATAGTGCCTCTAGTTTTTTCTCCACCCCAAGCACAGAGATAATAACGCTGTTCTTCGTTGAGTCTTCTGACTCCTGTCAAATTAGCTCTTTCTACTACTACTCCCGTATGCTCTCCAGTCTCGTAATCAGGCGGTGAAGTACGACTACGAGGAGAAGCAGTTTCTACTGAGCCATAAAATAGACGAGTACTCTTTAAATCTGCCCCTCCTAGTTTAGCTTCATATAATACAGTACGAGAAAGATTCGCTTTAACTAGATCGCACCCCCTTAAATCCGCTCTTACCATATTCGCTTCACTTAAATCTGTCCAGCGCAAATCTTGACCAGTTAGATTGCATCCTGCTAGCATGACCCCCAAGTGAATGACCCTAAGTCCATAAGCGCGATCTTCCGCATAGCCTCCCGAACCATCTAAAATTGGTCTACCCAAAAAAGTATCTCGCCGAAGAGGAGTCAGCAAGCGAGACTGAGACAAAAAGCGGAGAATTTTCGCTTTACCTATAGAATCAACACTACTAAGAATAGCAGCAGTACGTCCTTCTGCGATCGCTCTTTCTTGAGGCCAATCTTCTAAAAAACCATCGTCATTTAAAGCCAGATCGGATATACCCTGAAAATAAGCATCAATGGTTTGCTGTTGGGTAATTCGGTTTTGCTGAATCGTCAAATCTTTAGAAATAACATATTGCGCCCAAGCAACATAGACCGCTAGTATGGCGATCGATATCTGTCCTAATGCCCCTACCCAATCAGCCCAAGAACCAAATTCATCATACTTAAATTTATTCAACCAATCAGATACTGTTTGATAAAAGCCTAAATATTTTAACAGGACAGCACAAGCTATAGTAAATCCAATAAATGCTAAAATATTTCTTCTTTCTCCAGGGGTTAGGAATCGAATTATCCAGCCTCTTATGGAATTGAGAACAACACCTAAAGAAAAAAGTACAGTAGCGATCGCCCCAAATATGCCAAGCCAAGATAAATCTAACCAGATTCCCAATCCCATTACTGCTACGGCAATAATAATTGACCAAGATTGAGATAGAGAAAATTTTGGGTTACTGACAATTTTGGTTTTTCTACTCTTTGTCTTTTTGGTAGCACTTTCTCTGGCTGCTTCCGAACTTATCTCTGTATTTTTCGAGACAAATTCTATTGCAGAAGTATCGGAATTTACTTGTTTATTATTGTTAATTTCTTGTGTAGTCTGATTGCTTTCTTGACTAGAACCAGAATTAGACCGCTCACTCATTAAATTTCCAATCCATAACAGATAATTAAACACTAAAATCTAATTTATCTTAGTATCAAATTAAAGCAACTCGCTCTATGAATTCCAACTTTATATACTATCGATCGCATCGAGGAGAGCCAAAAGGTTTTTATCTTAAAACAAAAGTTTAAAATGATTAAAAGTTATGTCTTTAGAGAGATGATCTTTAACTTAAGAGCATAGCATCATAGGGTGCTGTTTCTTATCTTAAAAAAACGGTATTACTGATAACTTTTAAATGAATTTTGTTTCCGATCCCGATATTGCCGTTAAAATCAACCAGATGAAGCGCAGAGTGCGCTGGCAAGAGCGATTACTTCAAGAAAAAGCGATCGACCAAACTAAACTGGTAATCGACAATGATAATACAGATAATCCTAATTTTTCTTTTTTAGTCATTGGTGATAGTGGTTGTGGCTCTCATCTCAAACATCATCCCCAACGTAAAATCGCTAAAATGATGCTGCACCATCAACAAGATTGTAGTTTTATTCTCCACACAGGAGACGTGGTTTATCAAGTAGGTTCTAGCGAATATTATTATGATAATTTTATTAATCCCTACAGAGAATTTTTAGTTGGGGGAGAAAAGCCAAAACAACTACAGTACGATCGCTTAATTTTTAAATTACCTTTCTTTCTCGTTCCTGGAAATCACGACTATTACAATTTACCCTTAATCTATGGCATACTAGCACAGCTTACTTGGCTGCCTCGCCGTTTGTTGCGAGGGAGAATAGATTTAGATGTTGGTTGGCACGGCTCTTATGAAGGAGATGCCTATGCTAGAGCGTTTTTAGACTATTTACTTGAAATTAAAAATAAAACTTATTTAGAACAGCATTTAGATACATATTATACGGTCGATCGTCCAAATAATCGCTGTTTGCGCTATCAGGCAGGCAAATTTACCCGTCTACCCAATCGCTACTATACTTTTCGTTATGGTGGGATCGATTTTTTTGCTCTAGATTCTAATACTTTTAATCAACCTGTATCTGTACCCGATACCGCAGCAGGAAAAAGCAAACGAGCAAAATTATTAACACGTCTGAGGGAATTGGCAAAGCGAGAACAAAAAATTCAATCAGCAATGGATAAACTCGATCTCCATAATCCTAAAGATGCCGAAAAACTAGACGATTATTACGCTAAATTAGAATATCTCCAAGAAGACAAACGAGATATCAACAAACAATTAAATCAAACTCAACAAACAACTGACTGGGAACAATTAGAATGGCTTAAAACTAATTTAGTGAAATCTTGGCAAGATGATACGGTAAGAGGCAGAATTATCTTTTTACACCATCCTCCCTACGTTACTGAAAAAACTAAATGGAATCAGGGACAGACTCTAGCTATTCGCGATCGATTACGTCAAGTATTCGAGGGTGTGGTTAAAATCTTGGGTGAATTACCTGAAGGACGCTCTGTAGTAGATATAGTTATTTCAGGTCATGCTCACTGTATGGAGCATCTTTACACGAAGGACACGGGCTATGCAGATTCATATATTAACTGGCTTGTCTGTGGTGGTAGCGGTCATAGTCTTCGTCGCCAACGCAAGGAAGGAACAGTATTATTTCAAGATGCCGATCTAGATTCTCAACCCATCGGTCAATCTCATTTATATTTAGGACGTAACGGGAAGGGTAAAAATAAAAAAAGACCCTATTCCTTTTTACGTATAGATGTCCAAGCTGGAAATAAACCAAAGTTTACGGTTAAACCCTATGTGGCAGAATGGCATCAACGTCAATGGAATGAATACGCGATCGACCCTTTTATAATTTGACTAAGTTATACCGTTTCTCAAAAGGAACAATAAACTCTAGGGAGTAAGAAAAATCAATTTTTAGTTCGAGAGATCGCAGAAAAATATGAATTAGCTGCAACCCAATTCTTTTCCTATTAAAGCTACCTTACTTTTAACTAGTACCGTTCCCTCTTTTGACTATGTAATTAATTTTGTACACGTATCTAAGATTAATTTAACGCCCCTTTAAACATCAAATTCAATGCACGTCGAACATATTCTGTCCAAGATTCATTTGTAGGCGGAAAAATAAGCGCATAAAGCATAATTCCACTCATAGAGTCAAATAACAAACCATAATCGAGATCGGTCTTAATTTCCTTTCTGGTTTTGGCTCGTTCGATTACAATAGCAAAGGCTTCTCGTCGTGGTTTTAAATATTTTGTCCAATAAATTTGAGCAAATTGAGAATTACTAGAGGCACTGCCGATAATCATGGCTACAGTTTGCCTTCCTAAAGGACTGAGAGTAATCCGTGCAGCATTGTCAATAAGCTCATCAATGTCACTCCAAAGATTACCAGTATCGGGAATTGCTACATCTTGTCTAGTACTTTCGATCGCGTCAGCTACCAATTCTTCTTTACTGCTGTAGCGTCGATAAATTGACCAAATATAGACGACTGGTCTACTATAAAAGCTATGAAAGGTGCTAATAAACGTCAAGAATTAATTCAAGTCGGTAGCGAAATTGTTGTCCGACAGGGATTTAATGCTGCAAGTATCAACGATATACTTACTACCGCAGGCGTTCCTAAAGGTTCGTTTTATTACTATTTTTCCAGTAAAGAAGAGTTCGGATTGGCAATCATCGATGATTTTGCCAGTAAATATCAGCATAAACTTAAAAATACTTTAGAAGATAGCCGTTTTTCTCCTCTGACACGGTTACGAAACTTCTTTGAGTTGAAAATTGCCGCTCTGAAAAACTGCCAATGTATCGATGGTTGTTTAATGGGTAATCTGGCTCAAGAATTATCAGCGCAAAACGAGTTGTTTCGCGATCGCCTAGAGCGAGTTTTTGCAGACTGGGAAAAATATTTTAGCCAATGTCTAAAGGAAGCTTATGAGGCGGGAGAAATTGCAGGTGACTGCCAGATAGACGATTTAGCTAAGTTTATTCTAGCGAGTTGGGAAGGGGCAATCTTGCAAGCCAAAGTTACCAAGTCTATCTTGCCCATACAAATCTTTGTCAAAATTCTCTTCGATCGGGTTTTAAACCGTAAACAGTAATTAGTCGTTCGTATAAATCTGACTTTGGGGTGCAGTATACTGCGCTACCAAGTTTGCGGTAAAAGCTATCTCTGAAGGAATTAGGCTTGAATCTGGAGGCAAAATTCGCTCTACCAATATTTCCCCTGGGGTGGTAAATACGGAGTTAACTGATACTATTTCCGATGAAGAGACAGCTAAAAAGGTAGAGCAAATGTATTCAGTAGCAATTGATGCAGATGCGATCGCCCGCGCTATTACTTTTGCGATCGAACAACCAGAGGATGTAGATATTAACGAAATGATTATCCGTCCTACCAAACAAGAACTTTAAAAGCGATCGAGAAATTCTCTCAGAAATTAAGACAAAATTTAAAAATTCCTAGTGAGATTCTCAATCAAAAAAAGAAAGCGATGCTTTAATTTAGTCAGTGAGGGCGTATGGCATACGTTCCTACTAGAACTTGCTCAAACTTAATTATTTACCTATCCTAACAGTTTGGGATGCAGGAAGAGTAGGAATTAGACTTTCTCCTAATGGCAATTACAATGATATGGGTTCGCCAGACTATCGAGAAACTTTTACTTATGTAGTACAACAGTTAAATAATTATCAATTAGGATATTTGCATTTACTCGATGGTTTGGCTTTTGGTTTTCACGAATTAGGAGAACCGATGACACTGGCTGAGTTCAGGAAAGTATATGATGGAGTACTTATGGGTAATTGTGGTTACGATCGCCATGATGCCGAAAAAGCGATCGCTGCTGGCGATGCCGATCTAATTGCTTTTGGGCGAGCCTATATTAGTAACCCCGATCTAGTTGCCCGTTTTGCTAATAATTGGGAACTTAACCCCGATGCAGACCAATCTATTTGGTATTCTTTTGATGCAGAAGGTTATACTGATTTTCCTACCTATCAAGAGTCTCAAGTAACTGCTTAATAATTACCTAAAAATAATTATTGATATCTACATTTCTCTATCATAGTGAACTGTGATGGAGAAATTTTCTTTCCTTGGATAGAAGCAATTTGGCTCGAACTAAAATTATTTTTGAATTAAAATAATTAGAAAATATTCTGGCTTTTTTAACAGTTTTATTCACCAAATATAAACATACTACTATAATTCAAAGTCTCAGAAGATCTTTATATAAACTTTACTTATATTAACGGAAGCCTTTCAGAACAAGAGTACTGAGAAAAATTGTAACTCTAAATCATTTTTGGGCGGGCGCGATCGCGCAGTGCCTTCTCTTCGCCCGATCGCACTTGTCCATCTACTGAATATATATAGCTCGATCTGATTCAAGAAGTTATTCTCCTATCGGTGTTTGTCCGATTAGTTCCAATCTACTACCATCCCCAAGTACCAGCACCACCTTTAAAAGGTCCAACTATATCTTTAGTAATCCAACCACCATAGAAATCTCCTGGTTGAGATTCAACTTTTTCCCCATCGACATAACAAGCATCCATTCGACTGGGATAAAAAGCAATGTAGTTTTGAATCGGCTTAAAATTAGGAGTAGGCTGAGGATAAAACCAAGCTGTATTTTCTTCCGTGCGATCGCCTACTTTAAGAGTATAGTAATTAGCTACTCCTTTCCATTCACAATAAGACTGACGTTCTGTTTTAGTTAAATAACCCATCTGAACGTCTTCTGGAGGAATATAGTAAACAGGGGGATGGCTAGTTTCCAGGACTCTATAAGTATTTTGACTCTCAGCTAGAATTACCTCATTAAATACCACCTGAATTTTCTTGGTAGAAGACACCAAACAAGGAGGACGAGGATAATCCCATACGGATTCTTGTCCTGGTTGTGGTTCGATCCGTTTAGGTGGAAACATAATTATATCAATGTTGGGTTGGTTATAAATTCTTGAATTTTTCTCTAACCTTTTTCAAATAGCAATAAGTGAAGATTCGATCGCGATTAAATATAATAATTTTAATTTCTAACTAGCATAAGCAAAATTAGCAAAATTATAGTTTTTTACTTTATCCCAATGTTCGGGAAAAGTAGATCGATCTAACAAACTGTCTGGCTTAATTACAGGGAAATCTGACTTGACTATTTTTGTCTTCGGTAAACGAGTGATAAATGAAGCACAAGCATTAATTGTATGCAGACTATTAGGAAGAAAATAGTAGAGTCTTGGGAGCTTACCTCTATTCCAGTAATTATCGTTAGGCACTTCCCCGTAAATATGTTTTACATATTCATTCCGAAAGAAAGGTAAATGCAAACTCTTACTTAAAATACGAATCAGATAATCATGCTGTACCGTGGCGACAAACTTAATATTCTCAGCATGACAAATTAAATATATGCCTAATATTAATGTCATCATTGTCGGTCTTCTCAACTTCTTGGGAACATCTTGAGCTAATGCCAAGGCTGAAAGTTCGGCAATCTGAGAAGGTTGAGCATCACTGTATTCCTGCCAGTGACTTGCCCCAAAAAAAACTTCGCTCTTGAGTAAATCTCTAGAGCGTCTAAACTGAATATTGATGTTACCTAGAACTTTACCATTCTGAGAAACGATAACCCCGTAGTCATTACCATCGAGAAGATTCTTCGTTCCCCATACTTGACGGTAGACATTTTCAGCTAATTTTCTACCTTTGGCGTAATGTTCGTTTCCCTTGTGGACAATATGAACTTCTACTAATGATGACGTTAGTGATGACATGGACGTAGAATAGTTTGGTTTGTTTTTGGTATTAAGACAGTATCGATCGCAACTCAACTCGTTGTACATTTAAACACTCCCTAGAGAAAACTTATTAGTAGATTGCTTTAGCCATACATAAAAAATGTATGTTCTCTGTTTTTGACGCTCACTCTGCTAATTTCAATCGACTCCTCGTCGATCGAACAAATCAAATCGGTTTAGTATATTTTTCCGAACGAACTCAGTTAGGGGTTAGGTTGCTCTTAAATTGTTGCTTATTACACAAAATCAAAGACTATAAAGCAGTTTTTCGGATATTACCACAATTTGCTAATTTTTACTCAAATTTTTGATAAAGTTACTCTAACCCAATAAATGAATTTGTTTAATCCAAACACAGGTTAGTTTACAAAGGTTAAAAAATAGATAATAAGAGTAATAATGTTCCCGAGATGCCTAGGATCGTAAAAATAGACTATATTATCTAATTCTGCCGATCTAATACTTAATACGATTGTATGTAAAGAGAAACTCAATTTGGATAGCAGAGCTATCGGCACAAAAAAATTATATCGATCTATTAACTTAACCTATTATTAATTTGTCTTTATTAATTTTGGTTCAACTCGGACTCATTTCTCTGTTAGCTTTTTATGTTGCTTGGAACTTAGGAGCTAATGATGTCGCTAATTCTATGGGTACTTCTGTCGGTTCAAAAGCAATTACCCTATCTGGGGCGATCGCTATTGCTGGTATCCTGGAATTTACGGGAGCAGTTTTTTTCGGGCATCAAGTAGCTGCAACCCTAGCTACAGAAGTAGTAGAACCGACTCTTTTTAGAGATAATCCGCAAATATTCCTGATGGGAATGGTATCGGTGTTAATTGCTTGTGGGTTATGGTTACAAATTGCTACTAGCCAAGGCTTACCTGTTGCTTCTTCTCATGCAGTAGTAGGCGCGCTTGCTGGTTTTAGTTGGTTAGCTAGAGGTTCTCAGGCGATCGACTGGTCTACTATTGGGAGTATTTGCCTAGCTTGGATAATTGCGCCAGTTATGAGTGGGGCGATCGCTGCTATATTTTATAGTCTGGTGCGACGTTGGATTTTAACTCACACTAATTCTCTTGCTCAATTACGGGAGTGGATACCTTGGTTTAGTAGTATTTTACTAGGTATTTTTGGAACGATTGTTTTACCAAATTTATTAGATCGACCTTTATTTAATTTTATTCCCGTTCCCAGTCATACTCTTTCTGTCGGGATAGGAGGAATAGCTACAGCGAGTTTGAGTTGGTTTAGTTGGCAGCAATTAAGCAAACAAAGACTCAAGCGACCAGAACCAGAAAGACAAATTGTGGAAAAGACGATCGGTAAATTTCAGGTAATTAGTGCTTGTTTTGTGGCTTTCGCTCATGGCTCTAATGATGTTGGTAACGCGATCGCTCCTTTAGCAGCTATAGTTTACGTAATTGCAAATAATAGCGTGCCTCTGACAAAATTAGATGTCCCCTTGTGGATTTTAGTTTTAGGAGGTTTGGGTATTGTTGCGGGTTTAGCAATACAAGGAAAGAAAGTTCTTACTACTATTGGCGAGAATATTATTACCCTCGTACCTAGTACGGGTTTTTGTGCCGAGATCGCTACAGCTACAACAATTTTGCTGGCTTCTCGTTTGGGTTTACCCGTGTCTACTTCCCATGCTTTGGTTGGTGGTGTAGTTGGCATTGGTTTGATAAGAAAAGGGGCACAAGTACGCTGGGAAACAGTAAAATCGGTTATTCTGGCTTGGGTAGTTACTTTACCTGCTGCTGCGGTAATTGGCGCGATTAGTTTTACAATTCTGAAATCGTTATTATAAAAATGATCTCTACCCAAATCAAAACCGTGTCTGAAACTTCTTCTGTCTCCGCTAATAATCAACCCCAAGTAGGATCGGCTAATTTAGAAAACCAGTTAGAGCAACTGAGCGATCGACTAGCACAAATTCAGCAACAATTAGATCGATTACAAAATTTACCCGAACAAGTAACCCAAATTCAACAACAACTTTTGCGGGTTGCAGATGTCTATCGCTATGAAAAGCTGCAATCAACTTTAGCAGCGGGTAAATGGTCAGAAGCAGATCTAGAAACGATTAGTTTAATTATATCTTTGTCCGAACAACCAGAGTTAGAACTTATTCGTCCCGAAGATATTCAACATATTGCCTGTAGTGAATTACAAGTAATCGATCGCCTGTGGTCGCAATACAGTAACGGTCGTTTTGGCTTTGGCGTTCAAGTCAAATTTTATCAAGAATTGGGAGGCTCGATCGAAACTACTATCGAACAAGATAATAAGTTAATTCAACAATGGGGTGAACGTTTAGGCTGGCGGAAAGACGGTAAATGGCTAAAATGCAAAGATTTAGACTATAGTTTAAATGCCCCTGAAGGCTGTCATCCCTCGCGATGGTGGAACTCTCCTTACGGCTCGAAGATGACTAATTATTTTTTGGCTCGTTTACTTAACTGCGAATTGTAAACTAATTTACCAAAGTTTTTAAAATACTGACAGAGGAAACATTTACTGGTAACTTCTAGTCTAGAGACTAACTTTACAGCTAATCTAGATATTAAAAATATGAGTAAGTTACTTCCTCCATTAAACTTAGCTTTGGCTATTACTGGAATGACCCTCGCTTTAGCAACCACCACTAGTAAACCCATAGCAGGTGAAACATTATCTAGATTTACTACCGATCCCGAGTATTCTTTTCAGGTTAGTCAAGACTGGCGTAATTGTCATCAAATTGGCGATCGATACCGAGAAGTATTAGCTTTTGAAACGGAAAATTTTTATGTGAATATTTGTACTAGGAAGGGACGTTATTTTTATTCAGCAGAGGCTAAATCAGGAAATTTAGGTTCGATCTTTCTTCCTGCTTATCCGTTAGCCAATCAACAAGATTATATTGCTATGAATGGTAATATCTCTTATTTGATTTCCACTTCAGTTGCCGAAAAAACTTTGGTAATTAGACAAAACGGTCGTCAAATTATTGCAGAAAAAGCGTTTTAACTATTTTACGAAAAAACTTTCTTATATTTAACTCAGGTTGCTGGAGCGATCGAAGTCATCAGATTTTAATTTTTATCAAAAGTTTATCGTAATTACCTTTTAGCTCATACATTCTTCTTAGATTGTCTGGGTACTACTCTGTATACTCATTTTTAATGTCTAACATTATTCAATTACTAGTACACAATTATTTGTATTAATTGTTTGGCGTTTTATATTTTACTTAGTAGATTAAGTGAAAATACTGTAGTAAATTGAGTATTAATTACCTTAATACAGATACTTTGTGTCTGTAAAAGTTGACATACGTAATATAAAATCAAAAATTTTGTCTTAATCAATCTGATGATTAATATTCTGATAGTTGACGATCAAAAAACCGTTCAAGAAGTGTTACTTGGTTACATAGAAGGAGAATCAGGTTTAGACGTAATTGGTATTGCTAATGATGGTCAGCAAGCACTTAATATGGTCGAACAACTTCGTCCCGATATAGTCTTAATGGATATTGATATGCCTGCTTTGGATGGGCTTACTGCTACTAGGATTATTACAGAAAGATTTGTAGAAACTCACGTATTAATTCTTAGTGTTCATGATGAGGATACTTATCTTAATACTGCTCTTCAAGTAGGAGCTAAGGGTTATTTGTTAAAGAATACTCCAGCTAAAGAATTAATCAATGCTATTTTTTCTGCTTATAAAGGATACTTCCAACTTGGCCCTGGTTTGCTAGAAAAATATCTTTATAAAATTAGTCAATCTCAATCTGGTATTACGGAAGTAAAGCAAATGAAAGAGATTATGTTTCAGCAATCAAAATTGCTAGAAGAAATGAAAACTGCATATAATCCTGGCAAACAGCAAGAATATCAAGCTCAACATAACCAAAGACAAGCTGTTTTAGAAAAACAACTTTATACTTTACAGTACCAATTCGATCGCGCCAACAAAAAAATAGTTTTTTTGCAAACCTTTTGTATTTTAACCGTGACTGCTTTTGTCGCGATTATCATAATTTTAATTATTACTGGTTTTTAAAGGTCGAAAAAAGAGGTTAGAAAGTATCTAAATCTAATTTAATCCCTTGGATTGAATAATCTAATAATTCGATGGGATGTAAAAGAGCGATCGCTGATGAACGTAATTTCAGATGTTTGGTTATTTGTAAAGAGCAACCAGGGTTAGCAGAAGCAATCAATTCTGCACCAGTATTAAGTAAATTAGTAACTTTTTGTTGTCCTAGTTCGTCAGCCACTTCTGGTTGAAGCATATTATATACGCCCGCGCTACCGCAACATAAAGCAGCATCGATGGGTTCAACTAGTTTGATGCCTGGGATTTGTTTTAATAGCTGACGGGGTTGAAGACTAATTTTTTGTCCGTGTAGTAGATGGCAAGCATCTTGATAAACTACGGGTAATTCTCGATCGCTTATGGGTGATAGTTTTGCGGTTAAACTAATTTCACTTAAAAATTCTTGTACATCTTTGACTTTAGCAGCAAATTGTCGAGCCAAATCTTTATATTGAGGGTCGTCTGCTAAGATATGACCGTATTCTTTGAGAGTATGTCCGCAACCTGCTGCATTAATGATAATGGCATCTACATCAGTATCTTTAAAGCTATCGATCATTTGTCTGGCTAAAGTTTGTGCCTGTGCTTCTTGTCCTTGATGGGCGGGTAAGGCAGCACAACAACCTTGACTTTTAGGAATAACAACTTCACAACCATTAGCCGTTAAAACTCTAACTGTCGCCTCATTAACTGAATCAAAAAAGAGTCTTTGGACACAACCTAAAATCATCCCAACCCGATAGCGTTTTTGCCCTTGAGGGGGAATAAGATCTGGTAAATAGTCATGAAGAGATTTAGCCGTAATTGCTGGTAGGATTGATTCCATCGCTGCCAAGCGAGGAGATAGTTTTTTAAGTATTTCTGTTTGACGCAGTAATTTTTGGATTCCCGATTTTTGATAGAACCAGAGAGGAGGCAAAAAAGTCCTCAAGCGGTTGGGATAGGGGAAAAGATTAAAAATGAGTGTTCTGATTAACCTATCGGCTAAATCGCGGGGTTGATTCCTTTCTACTTGAGGACGAGTAGCAGCAATTAATTTATCGTACTCTACTCCAGAAGGACAGGTACTCACACAAGCCAAACAACCCAAACAAGAATCAAAATGTTGAGAGGTAGCTTCGTCTATAGTCGCTTCTCCTTTATTGATGGCATCCATTAAATAGATTCTGCCTCGTGGAGAATCCATTTCTTTACCAATAACGCGATAACTAGGACAAGTAGACAGACAAAAACCACAGTGGACACAAGTATCTATTAAATCTTGTTGTGGGGGATTTTTCGGATCGAAGTTGGTTATATTGGGTTGGTTCACTATTTTAAATTCCGTCAACAAAACGACCTGGACTGAACATATTTTGTGGATCGAATTTTTGTTTAATTGCTCGCATTATTGGGAGCGCATTTCCCGAGTAACCCCAAATATCAATTTGTTGTTTAATCGATTTGGGTGCAGACAAAACAGTAAAGAAACCACTGTTATCATTACAAATCGATCGCGTTTGCTCGATTTCTGTAATATTTGCGTTGTTTAACTGTAAATGTCCGACTCCACTACCAGTATGAATCATGGCTAAATTGCGATTATTAGTAATTTTGTCTAACTTTTGCAGTAAGGTAACAGCATCAGTGGGGGTTATTCCTATTTTGCCAATAATTGCTTGCTCGGAGCTAGGAAAACGAATTATTTCTAATAATCTTTGCCATAAGTTAGTTTCATCATTATCCTGATAGGAGCTAATCTGTAAATTCAACTCCCGAGCGATCGATTCTAATTGAGCTATTTGTTGGGTAATACTTTGGCTGATAGTTTGGAAACGAATAACTAAACCAATTTTTTTACCTATTCCCAATCGATCGATGGTTGATGCAGATACTAAATCCGCAGCAGTAGGGGTTAAGCCAGAATTACGCAGAGTTTGCATAGTTCTAGCAATAGCATTATTATCTCCTGTTAAGACTACAGTTTTGGATGCTTCTGGACAAGGGTAAGTTCGTAGAGTTACTTCGGCAATGATACCTAAAGTCCCAAAAGAACCAGTAAATAGCTTCATTAAGTCATAACCAGCCACATTTTTAACTACTTTTCCCCCTGCTTTAGCTATTTTGCCATCATTACGGATAAAAGAGATTCCCAGTACCATATCCCTAATACCACCATAACGTTCGCGCCAACTACCCGTATCTGCTGTAGCGAGGATACCGCCAATAGTCGCAGATTCGGGAAAAGCAGGATCTATGGGTAAAAACTGGTTAGTTTGTAGGAGTTTTGCTTGTAAATCCGCAAGTTTTACTCCAGGCTCTACTGTAACCGTTAAATCCCCTACCGCTTGTTCCAATAGTCGATCGCATTTTTGGGTACTAACAACCAAATCTATAGTTTGGCTCAATCCTCCCCAATCTAATTTACTACCATTACCACAAGGAATCAGGCGATATTTTCCTTGATGCGCCCAGGTTACTATTTCTGCCAGACTTTCGATCGTCGAGGGAAATACTAAGCAAGTATCAGTAGCAGAATCCCTTACTGCTTGGGTAATTTTCTCTTGCCAATAACCCTCGGCATCGGTAAATTTAACTAATTTTCCCTCAGAGTCGATTAATGATTGAAGTTGCTCGGCGATCGCATTTGTCATGAGATTGTGGATATTCACTTCTATCAGTAATCATACTGGAATTAGAGTTAACTTGACCTGTGTATCGCCGAAGGCAACGACTCGAACCATCTTTAAACCCATATTCCTGAGGCACACAAATGAAGTACGAAAAACATATCTTCAGGAGAATGAGCATTAAAATAAGTAGCTAATTATCCAGAATCAGGAGGAGCAAATAAATAGAATTAAATTCTACTTTTGAGTTTTTCTGTAGGGATTTGAATAAATTTATGTTACTCTTCCTACTGAACCTAAATTAACTTATCGAAAACATAATAGTTTTTCGATTGGTTTGCATGGTCAAATTAGAGATAAAAAATCATGAAAATTTTAGTGTCATTGCCTAAAAAAAAGAGATTTTTAAGTCCTGAACAATCAATTGACCAAGTTTTTGAGGGTAATATTCCCTCTTCTGGAACTATAAGTTCAATAGTCAGATTAGCAAATATTTTAAAGGACAGAGGTTATGATGTTTATCTGAGTTCCAGTTACGATATGCAATGCTCCAAATTTGTTTGCTTAAAGCATGAGGATGTAGAACCAAATAAATTTGATTATTTAATTGTTCATGAGTCTCATTGGAATGGTGTTTCATTAACATTTGGCAATCAATCTCTGAAAAAAACTTTTCTTTGGTTACAACTCTATAGTTGTTTCGCTTTAGTTTTTACTTTTATCAAAGCTGGCGGTCATCGTGTTATTTGCCCTTCAATAGATTGTGCTAATGCTTTTAGGGCTGTGCCAGGATGGCATAAAAAAGTAGCAGTTGCCTACAATTCTTATAATCAGATATTCAGTCCTAATTTAGAGAATTGCGAAAATAACATAAAATCACTGCTATTTGTAGGCGCAATCAGACCTTCTAAAGGATTTGTTGAGTTGATGAAAATTTGGTCTTATTTAGTCCAACATAAACTCGATCTAAAACTTAAAATTGCTGGTAGCATTAACATTCATAGCAAAGATACTAAAACGGGTTCAATAGGAATTGCAGAAGAAAAGTTTGAAATCAATTACATAAAACCCTGGCTAGATAGTTTACCCGCTCAATATCAACCTCACTTTTTAGGAGCTTTGACTCCGAAAAAACTTCAACAAGAAATTAGTACCTCTTGGGGAGTGGTTGTTAATCCATCTTGGTATTGTACAGAAACTTTTTGCGTTTCAGCCGTTGAAGCTCAAGCCTGTAATAAAACGGTCTTTTCTGTAGCTAGGGGCGGTCTTAAAGAAACTGTCTATAGAGGCAAGTTCAAATCTTTATCTACTGAAAAAGCACCAGAAGCATTAGGGAGACTGATTCTTGAAGGGCTTTCTAATGAAGAAATGGTGCAGGAAAATGGTGTACTAGCGGGAGATTACGTAAGAAATAAATTCTCCAATAACTCTATTGGTGATACTTGGGTTAACCTACTTTGTGATCCACAAAACAAAACTAATTTTTCTAGTAGTTGGCAAAGACCTCGCGATTTATTTTATGACTTATTACGCTATTCTCGCTTGAGTAAACAGTACTATTTTTACAGAAGTCCACACGATAAAAAAATTTTAAGCCTGATGCCTAAGCCTTAAGAAATTTTAAAAGTAGTAGTTATGAAAACAATCTATTTCTATGACCCTAAAGGAAGTGTTAATCAATTAAATTTACAGGATAATTTAGACTGGACAGATATTGCAAAAGCTAGGCGATTTCTGTCTGGTAACTTTACATCTTGGATTTTAACAACATACTTTCAGTTAAAAAAAACTGGATTTTCCTGTAAGTTTATAGACTATATACCACATGAAGGAATAGTAATTGCAGATAGAGATACTTTAGGAAATAAGTATCCATATTTGGGTAAAGCAATGTTGATTTGTGCTAAGGGCGATCGGGAATTTCATCCATCAGCACATTTGCACGTTGTACATAACCCCTTTGAGTTTAAATATAAAAAAAATAAAGTTTGGAATCCTTATTATATTCCTCATTGGACTCAGCCAGGTTTAATTACCAGGGTACAAGAACGAGGTACTCTTGTAAAAAATCTTGCTTTTATGGGCAGTAGAAGTAACTTTACTCAAGAACTGAAATCTGAAAGATGGATTAAGGCATTGGAAACTTTGGGGTGTCAATGGTATCCAATATTCGAGCCAAGTAAATGGAATGACTACAGTAATATAGATGTTGTTGTGGCAGTGCGTAGCTTTGATGGGCAGACTTATAATCACAAGCCAGCCAGCAAGGTAGTAAATAGTTGGTTGGCTGGAGTCACTGCTATCGTAGCACCAGAATCGGCTTTTATGGCTATCAGAAAGTCAGAATTAGATTTTTTAGCAGTCAATTCTCTTGATGAAACTATTGAGGCAGTCAAATCCTTAAAAAATAATCCAGAATTGTATTTATCAATGATTAAAAATGGAAAAGATCGCGCTCAGGAATTTAGTGAAGACCAAATTAGAAAGCAATGGATTACTTTTTTTAAAAAATATGCTTTTGTTGAATATGAGAAGTGGTTAAGTATGTCTATATTTCAGAGATACTATCTTTTTTTAAGACGTTTCACTGAACTGAAAAAAACAAGATTTGAAAGAATCTCTTCTCACCGTTTGTTTCAAATTTATAGTTGAAATTTTCAAGTTCATTATATAAATTTCTTATAAATATTCTTAATTTATTTCTTGACTTGCTAGTTAGGGAATTACACAAAAATCTAGCAATTTTTTGAGATATTTTATTTATTGAGGACTTTCCAACTTTTGTTAGTGATCTCATTACGTACTCAGATTGTGTTTGAAAAGTTAGGTAAAAGGTTAAGTGATAGCTGAAAAATGTGCTAACTGGCTAAGCATTAATGTTAATTCTAACCCACCTTTCGCACGTCAAATTTAATACAAAGTATTTTAAAAAAGTAGTAGAAAATACTGAATGAATCTCCAAGGTGGAAGAAAATTTAATCACCGGTCTATAACCATCTTCTCAAAACATTCCAGACTCCTTTATAACTGTATTTTATTCCTCTTGTTTTTTTCGATATAATCTCGCTCCTTATGATAAGTTATATCCTTTTCCTTTAATTTTTTCTAACATTATTAGCCATTCTTTTTTATCTATATATCCGAACTTCCAATTGAGAAAAATGAAGAAAGACTTACGCTGAGGGTGTTTCAAGGATTTTCCCCCACCCTTCACTGGGTACAATCGCTCTGAGGATTTAGTGAAGAGGGTTTGAAGCGATCGCATCTATGATCTGACGATCGCAGCGATCGCAACCTTTTGTCAAGACCTTACATGGACACGTACATAAATACTACCCCTTATAATTCTTGCTATGTAAAGATTCTAGAGAATTTAAGTACAAATGTTCAGGGAAGCTCGGATATATGCTTTTTTTCTTTTTCCCCTAACTTGAGACTTTAACTTTTGATCGTAGTGACCATAGCTTTGTGGGACTGATGAATCAAGGTTTATGTCAACATCAACTTCCGAATCGAATAAGCAATAATACAGGTAGAGCAGACTACAGCTAATTGCCCTCCCAACGGATTGAGAGAATAGGTAACAATACCTTGTCCCACAGAATCAAACTTATCGCTTAAACCAACAAAATTAGCCAAAACTATTAAATAGACAATTCCCGTTAGATGGATAGCCAATAAACCGACTAAAGAACTTCCTGCCAAAAGATTTAGTTTTGCTTTAGCAGAAAAAGCTAATTTACCACAAAGCCATGCTCCTACTATAAATCCTAATAAATAACCGAAATTAGGTTCTAAAATATATTCCCAACCACCACCGCGATCGAAAATAGGTAGCCAAGTCAAACCTAAAACGAGATAGGCAACTTGAGATAGCACCGCAGCAGCACCACCCCCCATACAGCCTGTTAATAGCACCGCACCAATTTGATAACTAACTCTAAGGGTTTCAATTTCCATTCCTTTGTCGCCCCACTGCCAGGGAAGAGCGATCGTATAGGCAGGAATAAATGTACCACCAATAGTTAAAATTAAACCAATGGTAGCCCAAAGAATTATTTCTGGAAGTTGCGGTTTATGAACTTTGACTTGTTTTTCCAGACGTAAATCTAGTTGCTTGCGTAACCATTTGTTTTCTGCCTGTACTCTCTCTAGCTGTTGTTGTTTCTGTTGTAAAAATTGTTCTAGTTGTTGAAGCACGATCTTGACACTAGGAGGAGTTACTTCCCATTCGTAATTGGTAATATCAGCATTGGGTTTATCAAGCTGCTGTCGATTAGACATAGACTATATTGGTTATTGGCATTTTCCAGTTTACGGTAAATTTTTTCAATTGAAAGTCTTACTATTTTCTTCTTAATAGATACAATAAGATTTTGAACTTTTGAGCAAAAATATTCATTCCAGTAGGAGTACCTTTCGTGGTGGAGTCCCGATATAACGCAGCAGAAATCGAATCAAAATGGCAACAAAAATGGGCAGAGATGGGATTAGACAAAACTCCCACAGAACAAGATAAACCTAAATTTTATGCCCTCTCTATGTTCCCCTATCCATCAGGCAATCTACATATGGGACACGTTCGTAACTATGTGATTACCGATGTAATTGCTCGACTCAAACGGATGCAAGGATATCGAGTACTACATCCTATGGGTTGGGATGCCTTTGGTTTACCCGCAGAAAATGCAGCGATCGATCGCGGTGTTCCTCCTGCTAAATGGACTTACCAAAATATTGCTCAAATGAGAGAACAACTAAAACAGTTAGGACTCTCTCTTGACTGGGAACGAGAAGTAGCTACTTGTTCTCCAGACTACTATAAATGGACGCAGTGGCTATTTTTACAATTTTTTGAAGCTGGTTTAGCCTATCAGAAAGAAGCAGCGGTAAACTGGGATCCTATTGACCAAACCGTACTCGCCAACGAACAAGTAGATAGCGAGGGTAAATCTTGGCGTAGTGGGGCAAAAGTAGAAAGAAAACTATTGCGTCAGTGGTTTTTAAAAATTACCGACTATGCAGAACAATTACTCAACGACTTAGATAAATTAACTGGTTGGCCCGATCGCGTAAAATTAATGCAAGCCAATTGGATTGGTAAGTCTGTTGGTGCTTACTTAGAATTTCCTATTATCGGGATGGAAGAAAAGATTGGTGTATTTACTACTCGTCCCGATACGGTTTATGGCGTTACTTATGTTGTCCTTGCCCCCGAACATCCTTTAACCCCTCAAGTTACCACTCCCGATAGGAAAGAAGTAGTAGAAGCATTTATCCAAGAAGTAAGCAACGAAAGCGAAATCGAAAGAACCGCAGAAGATAAGCCCAAGCGGGGTATTCTTACTGGTGGTAAAGCGATTAATCCCTTTAATGGCGAAGAAATCCCCATTTTGATTGCGGATTATGTCCTCTATGAATATGGTACAGGGGCAGTCATGGGTGTACCAGCCCACGATAAGCGGGATTTCAAATTTGCCACAGAAAATAATTTACCTATTCGAGTAGTAATTGTTCCCGAAAATACTGATGTTAACGAAACGCCGTTACAAGATGCCTATACAGATCCAGGCATTATTGTCAATTCTGCCCAATTCGATGGTGTAGCCTCCGAAGAGGGAAAAAGCAAAATTATCGAATACGCAGAAGAGAAAGGTTATGGCACAGCCAGAATACAATATCGTTTGCGAGATTGGTTGATTTCCCGTCAAAGATACTGGGGTTGTCCTATTCCCGTAGTTCATTGTCCTAGTTGTGGTATAGTACCCGTACCTGATGCAGATTTACCCGTTGAATTGCCCGAACAAGTAGAATTTACTGGCAGAGGGGCTTCTCCTTTATCCCAATTAGAAGATTGGATTAATGTACCCTGTCCTAGTTGTGGCGAACCTGCCAAACGGGAAACCGATACTATGGATACTTTTATCGATTCTTCCTGGTATTACTTGCGTTATAGCGATGCCAATAATTCAGAATCAGTATTTACTAAAGACAAAGTCAATGACTGGATGCCCGTAGATCAGTACGTAGGTGGAATCGAACACGCCATCTTGCATTTACTCTATTCTCGCTTCTTTACTAAAGTATTGCGCGATCGAGGTTTACTTAATTTTGATGAACCCTTCCAACGTCTTTTAACTCAGGGAATGGTACAGGGACTCACTTATCTGAATCCCAATAAGAGTGGTAAAGATAAATGGATTCCTTCTTCCCTTGTCGATCCCTCTAATCCCATCGATCCAGATACGGGTGAAGCATTAGAATTATGCTATGCTACCATGTCTAAGTCAAAGGGCAATGGTGTAGCACCAGAAGATGTTATTGCCAAATACGGCGTAGATACGGCAAGGATGTTTATTTTATTTAAAGCACCCCCAGAAAAAGATTTAGAATGGGACGATGCAGATGTAGAAGGGCAATTCCGCTTTTTAAATCGGGTTTGGTCACAAGTTACCGAATTTGCAGATAATTATGCTTCTGCAACTAAGAAAAATCGAAATAAGATGACTAAACCTGAAAAAGACTTGCGTAGAGCCATTCATACAGCAATTAAAGAGGTTTCTGAAGATTTAGCAGGAGAATATCAGTTCAATACGGCAGTTTCCGAGTTGATGAAACTCAGTAACGCTATCAAAGAAGCTAAGTGTACGGATTCTCCTATATATCAAGAAGGAATCGAAACTTTAATTATCTTACTTGCTCCTTTTGCGCCCCATCTTGCCGAGGAATTATGGGCAAAACTGGGTCATACTAATTCGGTACATCAACAAAATTGGCTTAAAGTAGACCCCGATGCCTTAGTTGTCGATGAAATTACCCTGGTTATTCAAATTATGGGTAAAGTTCGCGGGACAATTCAAGTTCCTGCCAATATGGATAAAGCGGATTTAGAAAAATACGCCAGAGAATCCGATGCAGCTAAACGCTATTTAGAAGGAAAAGAAGTGAAAAAAGTGATTGTCGTTCCTAATAAGCTGGTTAACTTTGTCGTGGCTAAATAGTTTTTTTAGTCTATCTGGTGGTCGAGATATTTTTGAAAATGTCTCGACTGTAACATAATTCCAAAAATTTGCTGCTGACTTTGCTAGATTGACATTGTCTACTCTTTGGCGAAAAATTTATTTGAAATATTAAATATCTATAGTTAGACTAATAATAATTAATTAATTTTATTTTATTTATAAAAGAAATTATTATAACTATGTAATACGATCTAAGATTGAGATGAAGCTTTTTGTCACTGTTTTTGGAGTTCTAGCTATTCTCTTAATTTTTATGATAATTTTTACAGAAATCATAAGAATGTCAATTGCTAGCTTAAACCCGATAGAACAATCCAAGATCATTGACAAATTAATTGCTTATCATTTATTAGGAACTAACTTAATTGCCTTAGGAATTGTCTTAAAATTTATCTTGAGCCAAGAACAAGAATAATAGATAAATCGTAAATTTTTGCTCAAATACTGTTGAACGCTGATCTTGAAGCTAAATTCGCTACTAATACATAATAAAGAAAAAAATAAAATCTAGTCAATCTTTCCCAAATATCAGTAAAATAACGGAATATGTTTTTAGTTATGGAGAGATGGCAGAGTGGTTGAATGCGACGGTCTCGAAAACCGTTTCGGGGTCACACCCGACGGGGGTTCGAATCCCCCTCTCTCCGCTTACACCTTGCTTACAGCAATTGTTATAGATTTTAGACATTTTAGATAGCTCGATTAGTTGTATTATTTGATGAGCAATTAAGGATCGATTGTGGAGCGTCAAATACAAGCAGCTAACGCCAAACTTACTAAAATCAAAATACTACGACGGGGAAAGTTTTTATCTTTGCGAGTGTAAGACCCTCACTTTTAGTGACGGGATGTAAACGAGCGCATGGGACTTTTTGGTCAGGGGTTGACAATTTTGACCTAGAATCTTCATAGATTAAGAGTTCCAATCGTTGTATAATTGAGCGTAGCGGTAAAGCGCAGGAAATACTTTCGGGGATTGGCTTCCCTTACCTCAGATCGTCGGAACGCTCTATCGCCCTTGAAAATGTAATGGTGACGCGACTGGTAGATTAGGTAAGCGCAACGGACGCACAGCCAAAAAAAAAACAAATAGAATTTAAATCCGTTTGCGGTCGGTGCGCCCGTGAACGTTAAAGAAACAGCCCAGTAACGGCGGTCTGTCGGGGATACATGGTATGTATATTGTATATTGTTGTGGATCTAGATAAGAGTCTATATGGGAATCCCTCGTCTTCGACGATGGGAGGTTCAACTTTAAGAGGTACTTTGCCCCCCAAGCCTGGTGATGGAATCAAACCCAAACGCTACACTATTTCAATGGGTTTACCAGCTACCAGCCAAGGTTTACAGATTGCGATCGCTTTCATCCCAACAAATAGAAATAGATTGACTTGACGATCGCTTTAGTTGGCAGCAAAATAATCCTTTAACAGTCGAAAAAGCGATCGCTGCTGAGTTGAAAAGAACTTTTGGCAAAAGAAAAAGAAAACTATTGATAGGGCTGATAACTATAAAGAAGATTATCTTAAAGCTTTTCTCTACTTACCCCAAGATGAAATTTTGACTGCTGAATTACTTACGTTAGCTTTGCTAACTACTGACTATTACACGCTTATCGAACTAACCTAAGAAAAACTAAGCTATCTGAAACACAAGTTGCTGAAATCAAAAACCTGATAGAGCGAGGATTAACGCAGCGAGAAATAGCATCTAGATACAATGTAAGCCACTCTACTATTGGCGAGATTAGCAGATGCAAAATATGGACTTCAGTAGCGTGAAGTTATTGTAAAGAGTGAAATATTGGGTCAAAAATGGGTCAGAATAGTTAAACACCCCATTTTTGACACGATACTAAATAGGCTGTAAGCCTCAATTTATATAATCTAAGCGGATGAGGGGAATCGAACCCCTAGCTTTAGCTTGGAAGGCTAAGGTATTACCACTATACGACATCCGCGTTTTGGTGTTTTTTACAACATAGATAATGTTAACGAAATTTCAAGGTTTGGTCAAGTCTTTTCCAATACAATATTTTTGAGGAGATGGCGATCGTTAAGTAAGAAAGGAGATAGATTGCAGAAGTTACTAAAAATTGCCAGAGCGATCGACATAATTAACGAATGGGTAGGTCGTATTACTTATTGGCTAGTGCTATTTATGGTATTAGTGGGAGTCTGGAATGTAGCTGGCAGATATATCGGGCGTTGGCTCGGGCAAAATCTCACATCTAATGCCTTAATCGAGATTCAATGGTATTTATTTGATGTAGTTTTTCTTTTAGGTGCAGCTTATGCTCTCAAACATAACGAACACGTTAGAGTAGATATTTTTTATAAAGACTGGAATCCCCGTCGCCAAGCTCTAGCTAATTTTATTGGCACGATCTTATTTTTAATTCCTTTTTGTTGTCTGATAATTTATTATTCCTGGGGAACAGTCGCTAATTCTTGGAAAATACTGGAAATGTCTCCCGATCCTGGGGGTTTACCCCGCTATCCCATCAAATCAATGATTATTGTCAGTTTAGTGTTGTTGATTCTTCAGGGTATTGCCGAAGCAATTAAAAACTGGGCAATTTTTAGCAATAGTAATCCCCGTCGGGAGGATCGCCATGGGTTATGACTGGTTAGGAGTAGCAATGTTTGTAGGGGCATTATTACTCTTATCTATTGGTTATCCCGTCGCTTTTTCTCTAGGGGGAGTTGCCATCATCTTCGGCATCATTGGGATTGTTTTTGGTGTCTTCGATCCTATTTTTCTGACTGCCATGCCTCAACGCATTTTTGGCATTATGGCGAACTATACTTTGCTAGCTATTCCCTACTTTATCTTCTTGGGTTCAATGCTGGAAAAAACAGGCATTGCTGAGAGGTTACTCGAAACTATGGGTATTCTCTTTGGCAGAATGCGAGGAGGATTAGCCTTAGCCGTAGTTATCGTCGGGGCATTATTAGCAGCGTCTACAGGGGTGGTAGCTGCTACTGTCGTAGCGATGGGATTGATTTCTTTACCAATTATGTTGCGCTACGGTTATAACAAAGAATTGGCAACAGGAGTAATTGTTGCTTCTGGTACTTTAGGGCAGATTATTCCTCCTAGTGTAGTTTTGGTGGTATTGGGAGATCAGTTAGGGATTTCTGTCGGCGATTTATTTATTGGTTCATTGATTCCTGGGTTGCTAATGGCAGCAGCTTTTGCCCTTCATGTAATTATTGTGGCTTTTTTAAAACCCGATGTTGCACCAGCTTTACCTGCTGAGGTAAGAAATATTACCAGCAAGGCTTTGATGCAAAGAGTCATAAAAGTAATGTTACCGCCATTGTTATTAATTTTGTTGGTGTTAGGCAGTATATTTTTTGGTATTGCTACCCCCACCGAAGCAGGGGCAGTAGGTTCATTAGGGGCGATGATTTTAGCTGCTTTTAACCGTCAATTAAATTGGGCAGCACTCAAACAAGTATGCGATGCCACTTTAAGAATTACAACAATGGTAATGTTTATTTTAATTGGCTCTACTGCTTTTAGTTTAGTATTTCGGGGTTTAAATGGCGATCGCTTTATGTTCGATCTGTTGGCTAATTTACCAGGGGGAACGGCTGGCTTTCTGATAGTTAATATGTTAACTATTTTCTTGCTTGGTTTCTTTATTGATTTTTTTGAAATTGCTTTTATTGTGATTCCGATTTTTGCTCCTGTTGCCCAATCTTTAGGATTAGATTTAGTTTGGTATGGGGTAATTATTGGGGCAAATTTACAAACTTCGTTTCTGACTCCTCCTTTTGGATTTGCCTTATTTTATTTAAGAGGTGTTGCCCCTCCAGAAATTAAGACAGAAGATATTTATCGGGGTGCAATTCCTTTTATTTTGTTACAGCTTTTTGTCTTAGTTTTGATTATTACTTTTCCTCAGTTGGTTAATTTTTTACCTTCTCTGTCTTTGACATAGTTTATCTCTTTATTTTTTTGTCTTCCTCGATCGACCTATCGATATAGATTAATATCTTTCTTTAACAAAAGCTTTTGCCTCATCGTAACTATTAATTTGCCCATCAATAGTAGCGATAAGTAGATCGTCTAAGATTTCTTTATAAATAGGCCCTGGTTTGTAATCTAGTTGTTTTAAATCGTTGCCATTGAGATGTAGCTGAACTTTAGACAACTTAGTAAGATATTTCCATAAGATACGCCTTAAAGAGCGATCGACTCTTACTGCCAAAATAATTAAGCTGATATCTTTATATTTAGATAATAGTTTATAGATTTCACTGTTACGCTGACATTGGGGTAATTTTTCTTTTATTTCGGTTTCTACTTGCTCTAATTGTTGTAGTCTGTGGATACTATCTTTGGGTAATTGTAAACTACCCGCTACAACTTTTCTATCGGCAGGTTTTAAAGAAGCAATTAATACTTCTAATCTAATTAACCAATGCTGAAAATTAACCTCTCGATCGAGTAAACGTAACCAACGAGAAACACAGCGTATTTGCCACCACAATCTTTCTGTTAATTCTAAGTCTTTATGTAAACAACGTAATGCAGATAAGTTAGCAAGGAGTTTTAAAGCAGGTTTCCAGTAGTCAGCTTGCAGAATATATTTTAATTCTGCTCTCAGTCTAGTGGTCAAAGCTGGTGCTTGTTGATTTTCTAGGCGCAAACGTTCATATATGCCACTAGCAATGGCATAGCGAATGTATGCTTCTGTCTGAGCTTCGATGCGAAAATTTAAGCGGGTAGCAAAACGTACCGCTCTATAGATACGGGTGGGGTCTTCAATAAAACTGTTAGCGTGAAGTACGCGAATTTGGCGCAAGCGCAGGTCAATCAAACCGCCAAAAAAGTCTAATAAATCTCCTTTACGGGAAAATTCTGCTTTTTTAGGAGTTGTTAACCTGACTGCCAACGCATTAATCGTAAAATCTCGGCGATACAAATCCTGACGAATAGAACTAGCTTCTACTTCTGGGTTAGCTGCGGGATAAGGATAAAATTCGGTTCTAGCTGTGGCAATATCAATCCAGAGATTACCGAATAAAGCATCTTTATGCCAAAGTAAAGCAGCAGTTTGAAATTCTCCGTGAATTGACAAACGAGCTTGAGGATACATTTGCTGAATGGTGTTAGCTAATTCTACTCCCGCACCATCATCGGCAGCACGATGAAAACCATCTACTACCAGATCGATATCTTGTAATAACAAAGGTTTACTCTCATCGGTTAGTAATAAATCTCTAACTCCACCGCCAACTAAATATAAATGCCATCCTCTTTTAGTTGCTGCTTCGGCTGCTTTCGATAATAACTGCCAGATAGGAGAAGCCAATCTTGCTTTAATCGTTGGTAGCAAACAAGTAGTTAGAGCTTTTTTAGCAGTTTCCGTCTTTTCTTCGTCTCGCTCTTGATGTAGTTGACGCAAGACATCGGTACGAGTAACAATCCCCATTAATTGTTCTCGATCGATTACTGGTAATCTACCCACATCATAAGTCACCATTAAAGTCTCGATCTCGGGTAAAGAAGTATCTGGGGTAATTGTTTTAATATTTCTAGTCATATAGCCTTTAACTGGTGCGTGGCTAAAACCATGGTGCAAGGCTAAATCGAGATCGCGACGGGAAATAATCCCGACTAATTTATCTGTTTCATCGACTACTGATAAACCAGAATGTCCGTAACGAAAGAGAATTCTTTGTGCTTGTTCGATGGTAGTATCGGGACGAATAGTTCTGACAGGAGAAGACATTAAATCTCTCGCTTTAGGTGGATGGGGAATTTGCTCTTGTAATCGATCGACTAATTGCTCAAAAATATTTTCTGGTTCATTAGTTTGAATAGTGACAGAAGCAGCTTGAGAATGTCCACCACCACCAAAAGGAGTAAATAATTCATTGAGATTAGTTTCTCGCAAACGCGATCGACCGATAACTGTTAACTTAGTATAGGGTTCGGATTTTCCTTTTTGATGAAGATAGCAATGTCCTAAAAGTAAAGCATCACTTTCTGTAATCTCGACTAATCTAGAAGTAAGACCAGACAAACCAGGCACATAACTATCAGTTTCTAATAATACCGAGGCGATGGTATATCCTTGCAAATTATATTTATTTAGTTTTTTTAAAGCCTGTCGGAGTAAAATTTGTAATTGTGGTGATAATCCAGGCTCGACATATTCAGCTATTATTTTGACATTTGCCCCCATTTCCATCAACCAAGCCAAAGCTTTAGCATCACGGGGAGTTGTTTGGTCAAAAGTAAGTGAACCAGTATCGACATGAATTCCCAAAGCCATAGCTGTAGCTTCAAAGATCGTTAATTCAATTCCTTGTTGCTGTAAGAGTTCGGCAATTAAAGTTGTAATCGAACCTAAATTTTCAATTCGTTTGACTGTCGCGGGAATATCTGATTCTAGATCGAGATGATGGTCGTATAATTCTATAGCAGTTAATTGTGGTAGATCGAACCATGCTGCTGCTTTCCCCAGTCGATCGCGTTTTTGAGTATCTACTACAATCAAAGAGCGAATAGTATCTACATTAACACTTCGCATTTCGATTAGGGCTAACTCATCTCTATATAAAGCGAGAAAATCTTTGACTGTCGGATGTGCGCCACCAGTTAAGACTATTTTTGCCCCTTGCTTGAGTTTAGATACTCCTACTGCTGCACCTAAAGCATCAAAATCTACTGTCTGGTGACACAAAATTAAATCCATAAATCGGCTTAAAAAAAAGTAGTTTACAGCTTTAAGATAATATTATCTAGGTTTAGTTGGGTTGGCTCAGTTTACCAATCTGCACCATGAGTTAAATCCCAGCAAGTTCCCTTATGCCAAACACTACCACTTCGTTTGTCACAATCTTCTGGTGTATTGATATAAGGAACTGCTGTAGGACTAGGAATATCATTATCAAAAGGAACTTGAATTTTAGCTAATCCCATACCAATTAAACGCAAAATCATTAAAGTTGTCAGACCACCAGCAACAATGGCAATAACTAATTCTGCAACTCGACGAGTTAATTTAGTGCGTTGTATTTCATTGTTAAGATAATTAAGTTGTTTCTCAACTTTTGTTTGACTTTGACGTAATTGTTTAGCTTGTTGTAATAAACGCTGGCGTGTTGGCTCTAAATCAGAATTGGTTCGAGAATTTTTTAAAGTTTCAATGGTAGTTAATAACTCATCATAATCTGCCCATAAATCTATAACATTATCATTGAGGGTTTCTAATTTATAACTAATCACTCGACCCAAATTAATGGCAACTTTGCTGACTAAACTATCACCTTTTTCAACCAATTCATGTAATTTTTTTTGTTGAAAAACTAAGAGTTTACAAGGAGTTAACGTTTTCACCGTTGCTTTACGAGGTCTGGCTAAAAATAAACCCATCTCACCGATAACCGATCCAGCATTAAGTTTAGCCACTGGCTGTATTTCTTGATTAGCTCTTGTTTTTAAGATTTCAGTTTCTCCTTCCAACAAAACCATTAATACATCACTCTTTTCCCCTTCACGGATGAGAGTTGTGTTAGTGGGAAACTCCTCCAGTGTTCCTACTTGAGCCAAACGATGTAATTCTTCGTCGGTCAGATTTTTAGCGATAGATGTTTCCCGAAGAAAAGGATAAATTGTTACAACTGTCATTTTAAATTTTAGATAATTAAATAAAGTAAAAACGGATAACGGGGAGACTGTTCGAGGGTTGTAAGGTTTCTTGACTACTTCAATAATATGTATTTTGGATGGGTGAGAGCTTAGTAGACCTGCTTTATAAATCATGGACAAACCTAGACAAGCTAGACTAGACACTCTTTACTTTTTGCTTCACAGTAGTAACGTCGGCGTTACGGACATCTCACGGTTCTGAGGTCTCCTCAGAACCCGTGTCCTTATCTACTCCACAAACTTTCACGGACAAACCGTCCGCATAGCTAGCTAAATTAAGGCTAGCATTCCAGTCACGAGGTAAAAATACTCCGCAATTATTACAAATAAACCATCTATCAGACAAGGTTAAATCTTGTTTGACGTACTGACAATGAGAACAAGTTTTACTACTAGGGTAAAATCGGTCAACAACAATTAATTCCGAGCCGTACAAACGACACTTATATTCAAGCTGACGACGAAACTCATAGAAGGCTTGGTCAGCAACAGCTTTACTTAATTTATGGTTAGCCAGCATCCCGACGACGCACAAATCTTCAATAGCGACTTTTACCCAAGTTTTAGCAATATAGCTAGTCATCTTATGAAGATAATCACGACGAATATTACCAATTCGACGATGCAATCTCGCGCTCTTCAGTTGTGCTTTACGCCAATTGGACAAACCAAAAACTTTCTTGCGGTTGAGATATTGTAGTCGAGATAGTTTTTCTTGTAGTTGTCTGTAGGGTTTTAATGAGGGAAAAACTTCTCCATTACTCAGATAAGCCCAACTGCAAATCCCTAAGTCAATTCCAATTGTTTCAGATTTTAGTGATGGTTTTTCTCTTGTTTGTTCAAAAGCAAAACTAATATACCAATCTCCCGCTTGCTTGGAGATAGTCACTTTTTTGACAGCAGTCTGAGGACATCCCTCAAAAGTACTTACCCATCCGATAAATGGTAACTTGATTCTCGTCCCACCTATGGGAATAAGTTTCCCCCCTGCATCAATCGTAAAACTATCTATCTTGCCTTTTTTTTTGAATCTAGGAAACTTTCCCAACCCTTTAAAAAATCTGGAATAGGCGTTATCTAAATCCCGAAAGGCAAATTGATAAACCCTGGAAGATAAATTACTCTGCCAGGGATAATTGGGCTTAACATGTAGGTTATAAAACTTTTTGAGTTCAGTGGTTTTAATTTTAATTCCTTCTTGGTATAACCTAATTTTAGTAGCCAGTCCCCAGTTATAAACCCAGCGTGAATAGCCAGCGTGTTGTGCCACTCGCAGTCGCTGTGCCTGATTTAGTTTTAACTTGGTGCGGAATCCCAAAAGCATTGCGGACATCTCACCCTTTCGAGGAAGCCTCGAAAGGCGTGTCCTCGCTTTTTTAGCACTGAACTTTCTGGTATTTTGTTACATTTTGGGTATTAATGTCAAGGTGTCAGGGGTCTAGTATAGAAAATACCAGAATATTAATAGTTTAAAAAAAATTAATAATTCCTTGTATATTGATACCTATATAATTTTTCAGCTAAAAACTAATAAGAAAATAATTAATTAATAATTGTTGAAGGGGAAATCTCAGAGTAAAATTGTGTAAGTGTAAAGTCACTAGCTCCTAGCTAATGCACTTTAAACTTTATACATATTCCAACGTTTCACAGTTCCACTAAGATTGAGAGGTAAGGTCGATAGACTATACCTCTTTCTTTTTTTTTGTTCTACAAATCTACCTAAGCATATACTGAAAGACTTACTCTGTCTTCAGTAAATCTACTATCTGTAAAGAAAAAATTCTACTTAGTTTTGTTTAAGTTATCATCGATGCAGAAGATTCAATTGCTAATTTAGCTAGAGTAATTTGTTCGTAACGTTCAAATGGTTGATGAATCCAAGGGTCGTCTTCTAAATAATCGACATAATAATCGGGAATAGCCTGAGAACAACTCTTATACCAAATTACTGCTGTACGTATCTCTGTAATTTCTCGACCATAGTTACATCGAAGCCATTTAATTGCTTCTTGTAAACTAATACCCGAATCTACTAAATCATCTACTAACAAAACTTTGTCGCCTAAATGAGTTTGAGTCATAGCCAAATGTTGGGAAAAGGTTATTTTTCCTCTTTGACGATTATCTTCGCCACCATAAGAAGAAGAAAAAAGAATCGCCAAGGGTTGACGAGAAAGACGACAAAAAATATCTCCTACTCTTAAACCTCCTTTAGCAAGACAAACTATCTGATTGAATTGCCAACCAGATTGATAGACTTTTACCGCTAAAGTTTCAATTTTTTGATGATATTCCGACCAAGAAACGTATAAATCCGACATTAGCCTTTTTTCCCAATTACACAAATGATAATAACGAGATAAAAACAAGAATGAGAATTCCTGATTTTATAACACACTATCATTTAGCCGATCGCCAACCATTTCTCAGTCTTTCGGAACTTAAATTAGACGAACAAAGCTATATTTTTAACGACTTACTAAATCGGCATAAAAACGAGCCTGGCTACCACAGACGATATGGAAAAGATTATATCGATAAGAGAAAAAGAATTAAAGATACCCCGAGAGAAATATTGGACAAAGTAGGACAGTCTTCCTCAGCTATAGGTTTGGAGTCAAGAGTTTTTTCGTCAGGGGGGACAAATTGCCCCGATTTTCAATACACAAATACTAACAAACAAGCA
>JBFRWK010000173.1:0-7178 GCA_051439545.1 Xenococcaceae cyanobacterium
CTGGCAATCAACAAGTCATTCAACTCGAAGATCGAGATTGTTCTATCCATTTTGGTAATAATCTGCATCACAATCCTGATGACAATATTGGAAAGTAATGAAAGCAACAAAAAAGCCGCAGTACTAATAACTAGAACAAACGCGATCAGCTTTTTACCCACAAATGAAATTGTTGTTGACCACAGGCTGTCAGACTCAACTTCATCCTCGGTAGCTTTCCAAATTTTATCCACCGAGCGATCGAGCGCTCCGAAAACACTGCTAGCAGCCAAAAATAAGAGTAGGAATCCAAGCATACCAGCTTGTACACTACCTTGATTTAATTGCAGCATCGTCTCTTCAACGATCGCAAAGGATTCAGGGGGCAGGGAATCACGAGCAAACTTGAGAATCTGGTTAAATACGTCTGTTTCTGGACCTAGCAAAAATCCTAAAATACTGGTGACTACCAGAAAGATGGGGAATAAGGAAAACAGGGCATAGTAGGATAGCGCCGCTCCCATCTCTAAGCATCGATCCTGTTGCCACTTGGCGAACGTTTGGAAGAGCAGTTGAGTTGCTCGACGGGGAAGGAGTTTCGTTTTCAAGAAGGTTATCATGGGGCTTCTCCGGGTTCTGTTGCTAAAAATTCAAATCGACAGAAAAACTTTGTGGGTAACTAATTTTTAAGAGCATTAATTACAGCATCAACAAAATCTCTTTGACCTAATACCATTTATCGTTAGTAACAAGAGACTTCGTTTGTGATGGTGATTGGTGAAGCGAGATTCTTTCTAGCTTTTCAGCTTTTTTATTAATAATTAAAAACCGTTATATCTCTCTTACTACTTTTGAGAAATGGTATAAAATGCTGACACAGTTCGCTACTATCAAAACAAGCTAATTCTGGAAAAATTTAATTACTATTTTTGGTTAACAGTTGACTTAGCTTTCCTGTTAAATTGTCTAATAAACTGATATTTTCTGGCTCTTGCTCCTGTTGTGGAGATACTAGCTTCCCAATTTCCAACTCCAAGGCTACTTTTAAAAGAGGAGAACTGTTAGTACGAATAACAAAACCCATCTGGGAATTGTGATTGGCAAAATCATCAGCTTTTTGGATTAATTGCTCGTCAATCTCATCGTGTGATGCGGTAATAATAATTGGCATTTGTGGACAAAGTTCTTTGACGATTTGAGCTGATTCTAGTCCATTTCTCTTGGGCGTACGCAGGTTGAGAATTGCCAGGAAAGGTGGATTTTGGTAGCTCACTTGCTGTATGTAAGTTATGGCTTGCTGCCCGTTTTCAACTACAATTGTTTCCACGTTTCTTTGTTCTTGTTGCGCCCAGCGTCTCACGGCGACTGATAAAGCTTCGCTGATATCGCGTTCTTCCTCAGCGATGAGAACAGTACTCGTCGTCGAATCTAGAAAAAATTGACAATCCACGTTTTTTGAGTACGGGAGGCGATTAGTTCGTGCAGATAGTTGTGTTGCTTGAAAATAGTGGAACATCTGATTCGAGCGTCCATTAATATGTAAGTTGCTGAAATTACTGCATCTGGTAATCTGTGTTGAACCTTATAACAAGAGAAAACCATGCTTAAGGTGATAAGTCTGGTCTATTTGAGAAATTGCATTAATTACTAAAGGGATGCACCCCTTTTGAGAAAATTGGCGATCGCAGCGATCGCTGATGCTTACTCATCATTAATGTGTCTGGGAAAGGTTGGATTAAACGAAGTAAAATCCAACCTTGTATCTTACTTGGCTGATTTATTTTCAGTGAGAGAGTTTAGCTTTTCCGTGGGGGAAGCCCCGCGCTGTACTGCTAAGTAGTGGCGACTTCATTCCCAACAGTGACATGATGTGCCAGCACTCCGCACTAGCCAAAAGTAACTAGTCTACTGGTTTATCTACTAGTAGACTAGTGGAGCTGGGCTTAAATAAAGCTACCATTCGAGGAGTCTCAATTTATATATTTAACAACTTTGTAAATGGTAAGGATATTTACGCCCTCGTCTACTAGCTAGTAGGGTTATTTTTTACTTACTTAATGTAATCCATAGACCAGAAAATTCATATTCTCCGTTTTTGAGTTTCATATCATTACTATCGCTAAATTGATGAATTTTTTTTGATATTTCATCCTTCTCCTTTGGTTCGTCAGTTCGTGGATCGTATAACTCTTTATCACTATCAACTGCAATCCAATGTGTGAAACTACCTTCGGGCATCCCTAGGTTTGGTTCATGGACACAGACAATTTGTGCCTGATTTGCGTTAGGAGGAATATAAGCGTTTACATTTTCATTGAAATTTACTCTTTTTATTGTGTCTAGTAACTTTTTCTCATCGTCGTAGATGCTCATTCCGCTAATTAGACAACCTTTTGTTGCATTGACTGTAACAGTCATACCAATTTCTGAAGCAACTAACGCGAGACCCGAAACCGAATTCTTATTGATTATCAAAGCCCTTTTGTCTTTATGTTGTGCGTTAGTATAGTCATACTTAGTCTTAGTCAGATCCGTCTCGTCCTGGAGAAGATTACCAGTCACTTTGTACATCTCTTTTGCAATCTCATTAGCCTTTTTGTCCAAATGTAATGTTCCTTTGATTTTTATATTGTTAGGTTCGTACTCAATAGTTTTAGTAGAATTTTGTTGACCAGGGATTATTCCCATTCCAGAAGCTATTGCTGCTAAACAAAATGCACCGCAAGCATCCCCAGTTCCTGTCTGCGTCTCACCTAAAGCTTTGATTTCAACCATGACATTCTCCTTTTGAAAATAGTTGACTTTCTTTGACTCTCAATATATCGGTTATCCTCGGCAGAAAAAATCCCGAAAAGTTCAGCAATAAAGTTCAGAAAAAGTCAGGTATTGAAAAAATCAAAATATTCATAGTTATTCGCGCTAAAATCGTAGTTTTATGTAAAAAAGTTAGATATCAAAATCAGGAATTTAAAAATTGTATTTTGGAAAAAAAGCACAGATACTTAGCGAAGCTTGCTTCACTAACCCGATCGACAAAAGAGAGACATCAGAAATTAGAAGTAGATTCGACCTTTCTGCAAAACGCTTTCAATCTACATCTATTGCTGATGCTCCAAAACAAATATAATCAATCTGGTTCTGTCGCAAAAAATATAAATACACAAAAAGATTCTGCAATTAACTCTATTTAGACAGCAATTACCAAGAGAAAATGAACAAAATCTTTTTATCCCAAAACAGCATAAATCTAATATTTTTTATCCGATTTTTACGATTAAAATTAATAATCATACAACAATACTTCTCGTTTAAGAATTTGATTTAGGGTTTGGGGAATTGGGGAATTGGGGAATTGGGGACAGCTTTTCCCTAAGCCCCTAAGTCCCTAATCCCCTAAGCGAGAAGTATTGAATCATACAACCTTTTCCTGTTCTTTATGCCGTGTATAGGTATTGAAAATATAATTAGGGTTTGCTGAATAAGTAAGGGAAAAAAATTGATAAGAATCAGCTTGTTCAAAAGATAAGTTTTTATGTTAATAAGCAGGTTTTAATATCAGTTTTGATAATATAATGTTCAGAAATTAAGCCTATTTTATAGATATTGAGAAATAGAGACATAAAAAGACAGTTAACCTGTCTGAACAGGGTAGAAAGATTCATTACTAAAAAAGTAATGGCAATAGAAGTTTCTGACGTTTCAGTCAGTTTTGTCATCACAAGATTAAGACTAAACCTCCTGTCTTGGTGCGCGTTCCTTTGCTGAGGAAACCTCAGCAGGGTCGCACCGCTTTTTGCTTGTCCGAATTTTCCTTCAATTCCATTACGAAATCTTTCATCCTCTAGAGCTTGTTTCTTGCTCCGTCCTAACGCCGAGGAAACCCCCATTCGAGGGCAAGCCTCGGCGCGGGCGGTGCGCTTTTTGATTTCTTTACTAATATTTTTGGTTGGTCTTCCCAATGGTGTACCACTAATCCTAATTCCTCTTTCTTTACAAAATTTTCGATTAGCTTTAGTTCTATAAATTTTATCCTAAAGGATACACTTAGCTATCTACATGAACTGAAGATGGATAGTAGCCCGTGAAGTTTTTATAGGCTTCTATTTGGTCTTGAAAGTCCCCCGATTCATTAAAGTTATCCCAACTTAAATGGTCTAAGAAAACATAGTTGTCAAAACAGCTTACTGAAATTTTTGCGCCGAATTCCACAGGTTTTCCTGCTTTTCCCCTCACGATGGGACGGATATGCGGTTGGCTTATACTTACAATTCTATCGTCAATTCTTTTCACTTCATTCTCATACATCCATAATTGTTGACGATAAACTTCTGTAACTACCAACAACATTTTATATTTTCTTCGACTCAGGCTAGTTAAATCGGCTTCGGAATTGATTAGCTTTTCTATGTGAGACAAATTTCTTTTTATGTATTGTAATTGTTGAGCGATCGCCCTTCTTCTTTCTTGTCGAGTCGGACGACGCTTCTTGGCTACTTTTAAATAATCTTTTCTGGCTTTTTTACGATAAGTTCTTGGCTTTTTAACTCCCTTTGTTTGACAACTTTTATTCGGAAAAATTTTCCGCGTATTCTGATTCAAAATCTGACCAAGGAATTAACTCGGCCATGATTACAAACGCGATTCTCTGATGACAACTTTGTTTCTTGGGGTAATTCAAAAGTTTCTGGGGTAAGCTCCCACTGAGTAGATTTGCGGTACATTTGTTCTTGCTGACAAGGTGCAAGGGTCTTTCACCAATTTTAGGGGTTTTTCGCCCCTTTACCCTAACTTTTTTCTGCACCTAAAATCCTTGTAACCTTGATAAGCTCAAGCTTATCAAGTTATTCAGCAAACCCTATTTAGTTCTCTAGTTTCAATCTTTGTCTTGGGAGTACAATTTGTAACTTGTAGTACCTTCGAGCCAATATCATTTACATTTTCCCAATAGATAGTTGTGAAAGGGTAATCAGATTCAGAATGCCAGAGTAAATTTTGTGATGTTTGTTTTAGTCGCTCGATTAGTTCGCTATCTTTCATTTTTTCTCTACTTAGAGTTTTAATTACCAATCATCATTGAACAATGACGCTCTAAATTTCTGTTTCTATAATTCCTAAGTTAGATAACGAAGTTTTACCTCTTATAAGTAATTCCTTGTTTCTTAATGAATAGTTTTTTGAGGCGATATTCAGCACGAGAAGCAGCCGATTTATCTCCCACCTCAGCACTAAAAACCAATTTGAGGGGATGCTTGTTTCTGGTGTATTTAGCAGCTTTAACACCGCCCGATTGGTGAACCTCAAAACGTTTGGGGACATCATTGGAAATTCCCGTGTAAAGAGAATTATCGCCACTTCGAATCATGTATACAGACCACATAAATTATTGACCACTTCTAAACTGTCGGTCGAGCGATCGCAACGGAAAAAGAGGAAAAAGAACAAGTTTAATAGCTGGTAAAAGAGGTAGAGAGTTGTTAGCACCAGTTCTTTTTCAAGGAAGTACGAATGCTTTATGGTTTAATCAATGGCTTGAAAAGCATTTAATTCCCGAATTAAGACCAAACTCTACTCTAATTCTTGATAATGCAGCATTTCATCGCAAAGATGATGTATTTCGCATTGCCGAAAAAAATGGTCATAAAGTTTGATTTTTACCACCTTATTCACCTGATTTTAACCGTATCGAACAAGACTTTGCCATCCTCAAAAAAAGACGTATGTATGCTACTTCTGGTACTTCTTTAGATGACATCATTAAATCATACGGAAATTATTTAGAATGACTATACCTCTCCATCTGTCCAACATTGGTAATCAAAGAAAGTTTTTAGCTCGACCATATGTTTCCAAAATAGTTCTGGCTCGACCAATATAAATACCTTCATCTTCATCCTTTGGTGGATTCACCTCCGTGATTAATCCTTTTTTCTTCAGTTCCTCTAATTTCTTTCTCACTTCAGTACTGGGAATTTCTGGATTGTCTGCCCATTCAAAAAACTCGCTTATTTCATTCATCTTTTACTTTCTCCTTAAATAATTCAAAAATTCAATCAACTGCCCATCGGTTAGTTTATGCCGACTTTTAACTCCATAGGTTTTTAACAAATAATCCTTTCCATCGCCTCTACTCCAATTTAATCTCCTCATCTCTTTATCGATTTCCCCCATCGCTTCATTAAAGTCGAAATAGACTATTTCTTGGCTTGAATCAACCGAAAGCAAATTCCCTTGCCTCGTCAATTCTATTTGCTTAATCTGTTCTCTTTCGGCTTGGTTTAATAGATTCTTTTTCAGCCAATCTATTTCTTTTTCACTTATTTTTAACTCGATTAATTCATTGCTAGTACTACATCCTAAAATTTTGGCTTTGACTCGATCGGCTCTCTCTTTTTTACTTCGATCGCTACTACTGTTATATGGATAGGATTGCCAATTTATTTGTTTTTGAACAGTTTGATTTTTATTAGAAGATAAGAATTGATTTTTTTCTTCTTTATTAATTTGTCCCTGGTTGTCTAAGAGCGCAGTTTCTATATTTGGCAAAGGTTTCGAGTTGTCACCTAAGCTGTCACCACAGTTGTCACCCTGGTTGTCCCCTTGATTATTTTCTTCTAATATTTCCTCTACCGTAAGTCGATCGCCATCAAATAGCGTACGCAGTCTCAACCCTTTAATTACCCTAACGGTTTGTCCCGCCATTTTTAGCCGATCTTTTTCTACTTGCCAACCTAAAATCCTGCTGCATAACTCGATTAGTTCTGCCGAGAAGTTTTGGGGTGATTTCGCACTTCTGTTAGTTTGTTGGCAATATAAAGTGTAACTACCATACAAACTAGATCGCGACCCGTCATATTCTGTTTCCGAACTCCATTCCGATTTGTTACTGCCTATCCTTGTTATTGCCGTACAGTCTTGAATTACCCAATCGTTTACCCAGGCTGCCATTCCATCACTTCTGATTTGTGCTTCCCATACCGTTGGGTCAATGGCGCGATCACGCTTTGCGTGCCAGCTTCGCTGATCGCTCACTCCTTTTAATACTCGATCTATTTTCTCTGAAGGAATACTTAACACCCACATTCAGCAGCCCCACAGATGAAACACAAAAGAAATCAGTCACCAAGCGAGGTTTGAGCTTGAAGAAAAAAATTAATTTAATAAATTAAGAGTAAGTTAGCGTAAATAATACGATAACCTAT
>JBFRWK010000174.1:0-3613 GCA_051439545.1 Xenococcaceae cyanobacterium
ATAACTCACGAAATCTCGCCATTAGTTCGGTTTTACCCGTACCCATACCGCTCCAGAGAACAACTAGCCCCAATTTGGGCAGGCTCACTGCGTTGCTTAGAAAACGAGTATTAAGTTTCACATTGGGGGGATATTTATCACTAAGCCCCCGTTTTCTGGGAAAACATATTTTTCGGTAGTCTTTTAAGCTATATGCGTCCTCTATAATCGTGCTAAGGAGTACTTCGGCATCTTTACCTCTGGAGGCCACAAAATCATCGACCCCTTTTTCTGGCCCTGGTAAAATAGCTACTTCACATTCTGCTCCAGCAGCTTCAATGGCTTGACCTGTACGGAGGGTGGCTTGATAAACCGCGTAACGAGTTTTGGGTTTTTCTTCGTAATCGAAGAGGATAATAAATTTACGTCCCGCCTGAGCCATAGGCAGTAGATCTGGATGTAATTTTTCTTGTTCTTTCTTGCCAACTCGTCCATTCCAGATTCCAGGGAGGGCGACTGCTACAAATCCTAGAGAAAGTAAACAAGCAGCTTTCTTTTCTCCTTCGGGAAAGATAATCGGTATTTCAGGATGTTGCTGTAGCCACTCCCAAAAGCCAAGAGGTTTGGTTCTAGCAGTTAAACGTAAAGCCAAAGGAGAGTGATAACGCTTAATGCCATAGCGAGAAGCTACTTTATCCCAGATGTGAGGGGGAATATCAAAATAGGTGACACGGTTGGCTACTTTGGGGGGAGATTCGTATTTAATGGGTTTGTCTTTGCTGCCAATAATTCGAGGGTTGTCGGGTTTAAAGCGACCCCACAGCATTGGTTGCCAGTTATTGAGGGGGTCTAGTCCTGAAACCCACCATCCCCCATTTTCCAATGGAGCATAGCGATTTAACCATTTATCTCGAAGCCGACCATCGTTACGGCGATCGCTGTGGTCTAAGCCGTAAAGTAAATATTCGTAAACATTTTTATCAAAGATTGAGATGACATTGAGGGAAATAATACTGTCATCTACAACACTTTTTTTCCATTCCTGCCAGTGTTTTGACGCAATCATATTTGCTGGAATCTATAGAAGTCGTGATTTACTTCGGCGATTCCTTTTGGTGACACTGTAATTGGAAAACTAAGCGATAATAATATTAGTATTTTTTAGAAGGTTGATCTTCTTTGGTCTTCAGATTTGGGTATTACCTTAAATCTTGTCGCTCAGTTTTCAATAAAGATTACTCACCAGAAAGAATCAACCTCCTTTTTCCTTTCACTTGTTGAATCGCTACTGTATGTAGCTACGGAAAATTAACTACTTTAGAAGCAGGTATATTGAAGAAGCTTTACTATTCAAGCTTTTCGGTGTAGCAAAATTTTTTGGGGATGGTACAATTTAATTACCTCTAGATATTGGATTCGTCCTTAGAGAATTGTAATCCTCTTTAGAAGAATAAAATTAGTAAAGTTAATGTTAATTCATAAAGCCTTTGACGAAACTCTAAAAACCTATCGCATCAGTGGTAAAACACTAGCTCAAACAGCTAATGTTAGTGAGAGTCTCGTGTCTGAGTTTCGCCGAGGGAAAGGAGGCGTTACCGATCAAACTCTCAATAAACTTTTAGGAGCGCTCGAAACTATTGATTCAGGAGCGCGTAGATACTTTTGTTCTCTTATAGCAGGGGAATCAAAAAGGGAAGGAAACCTATCAGATGTAATTGAAAGTCTTTCGGAAGAGGAAATTCCCCAACTTTTGATAGCGATCGCCAATCGCTGGCAATCTCCCCAGAAACAGGTTTTGCAGGTACGTTAAAATAACATCAACTAAAAAACTGTAAAGGTCAAATTCTGACCGTTGAACTCAATGTGATGGTGGTTCATGGTTGTTATGGCTAATTATTGATAATTTACCCCTGGAAAATGTTTGATAGCCAGCATTGATAAACGAATTGTGGCACAACTTTTCGATTCATCAATCAAGTGTTTGCGGTATTCTTTGATATTTTCCGTTGTAATCAGTGCGGGATAAAGTTCCTTTTGTTTACACCAAGAGAGAAACTGAGTCACGCGATTACGATAAGTTTTAATCGTATCGGAGCTAGCTAACCCATCAGCAATAGTTAGGTTAAGATATCTCTCAAAACAATCCTTCATCGCACGGAGCGTAGGTAAAGTAGAGACAGTAGCACTGGCACGAGTGCTACGATTGAATTTATTTCCTCGATCTAATCGTCGAATTGCCATAGTTTGACCTATAAAGCTTAAGCAAATCTTACAACAGATAGCAGTACTTATTCGTTGTAAAATCTTTTTGAGGTTTTATCGTTTTAGTTTTGGGGAAAGCGCACCGCCCGTGGCGAGGTTGCCTCGCCATGTAGACGGAGCAAGAGGGTAAAGAGAAAAGGGAAAGGGATGGCAATTAGACGATTGGACAAAGGCAGTGCATTTAATAGACGCGATCGCGCCCGTGCTATCGTTTCTACTTTACCTACGGTTAAGGCGATGGTGGATTGTTTTGAGAAATATCTTAACTTAACTATTGCCGATGGTCATGCGAGTAACGATACGGTTAAAACCTATCGCAGTCGGGTTCATCAATTTCTTAGTTGGTGTAAGGAGCGAGAGCTATATCCTGCGTTGATTACCAAGCAAAATGTTCTTGAATACCGCAAACACTTAGTTGATGGCGAGAAAACATCGACGACGATTCGTTTGTCTTTACTGGCTATCAAACATTTTTACACAGCTTGTTTGGCTCAAAAACTGGTCAAGGGTAATCCTGTTGTTGGGGTAAAAGCACCAAGGGAGAAGCGTTCTGTCGGTAGTACAATTAATTATTTATCTCTAGAGGAGCTACAGCAGATATTCGACCGCATCGCGCCTACCTTAAAAATTCGGGGAGATCAAACCGCAGAGGTACAGGTGTTACGCGATCGCTTGCTCTTGGGCTGTATGGCACTCCAAGGATGTCGTAGCATCGAAATGTATCGGGCTAACTTGGGAGATATTAGCTCGACCTACTACGGTCAGCACTATCTGAAACTAGATGGTAAAAACAGCATCAGAACTATTATTTTACGCCCCGATCTGGCAAAAGAGGTGATAGAGTACCGCCAAGCTCGTGCCAAAAGTGGAGAAAAGTTAAATGGTGTTTCCCCCTTATTTATTTCTCTATCCAATCGTCGTTACGGTCAACGTTTATCTAGGAGCGGAATTGGGCATATTGTCGATAGTTACTTAGAAAAATGTGGTTTGAAGCATATCGATGCTCTACGCCATCATTCTCCTCATAGTTTGCGTCACACCGCAGGTACTTTGAGTCTTCAAAGTGGTTCTTCTTTGCGGGAGGTTCAGGATTTTTTGGGACACAGCGATCCGAAAACTACCGCTGTTTATACCCATGTTCTCAATTCTTTTGAGAATAATCCCGCCTCAAAGATCGATATTAATTTCTGAGTTTGCCGACAAATTGTCGGTAAAAATTTCCCGAGTTGCTCAATTTTGAAGAAGAATTATTTAGGATTTGCTGGAAAACTTGGCACCATTGAGCTAAACAAGGTTACAGCCATTCTGGCGCGACGAAAAAGTTAGGTTGAGGGGGCGCAAAAGCCCTAAAATTGGTAAAACCCCCTTGCAC
>JBFRWK010000175.1:0-2904 GCA_051439545.1 Xenococcaceae cyanobacterium
TTTTCAACTGGCATTAATTACGAAGATTATTCAGAAGTCACTCCGTTTCCGTTATGATTATTATTCTCATTAATAGCAACAAAATTAGCTTTAATTTGTTTGGCATCTAAATTGTCTTCTGAGCTAACCCCCAAACTCTGGAATGCTTGCTTATCTGCATCTGAGTTGAGTTACACATCATTTAATTTCAACAAATCTGATTGTTGACTTCTTTGTTGGGTTAAGGTTTCAGAGAAGCTGGCAAATTGGGGTGTCGCTGGTTTGAATTCACCTATTTGTTTAGCAGTACTACTTTCTACGTTTAATGCTCTTGCGGAGGTAGCCAGTGCAAATTGATTGATAAATTCTTGTACTTCATGCAATACTTCAGAGTAGGTTTCTTGTGCTGCCATTTGCATCTTTTCTTGCAAGTAATGATTAAATCTAACTCTGAATTCATGTTTAGCTGCATCACTAGCTATTTGTGCTTGGGCTGATGCTGCTTGTTCTGCTAATTGTTCTAATTGGTTCAGAAACTTTTGCTGATGTGTGTTAATATCTCTCTGATTTTCGTTATTCATTTATTTCTTGTTATTTTGTAGAGATAGGCTTAATACTGTTTAGCTTTTTTTGGGCTGGTTCATTCGAGTTTTACTGGAATTTATCACTAATTTATTGATTCTGTCAAATACTTTAAAATCTTCTTAATTATTGCAACTAATTACTTATTTAATTGCTTAAATATGCAATTAATATTATTGCTATTTGTCTTTTATTTTGCCTAGCAAGTATTTGAAATAATTGGAACAATTAAGCAATTTTATCTTGCCACTTTTGCAGATTTTAAAAAGATTGTTGCCTAGTTATTTGCATTGCTTATTGTCGATTTTGAGTTATCGTAGATATAGATAGCTATCGGTCTGAACTGAGTGGACAAACATGGTAATTATTTTCCCCATCTACTACAATCAACTGATTGTTTTGGATCTGAAGCTTTATCTTGTTTGAGTTCCTTGATATATTGTTGATTGGCTTTTTCATTAATTATCCATTGAAATTTTTTGTTATCGTAGCGACCTTTATAAATAGCTTCTTCCCAGTCGCAAGCCGATTTAATTTGAGATGAAGTGAGGTTTTGGGTATTTACAAGCTTGGCATTTTCGAGGTTAGCATTGATAAGATTGGCATTTTCGAGGTTAGCATTGATAAGGTTGGCATTTTTGAAGTTGGTACTTACAAGATCAGCACTATAGAGGTTAGCATTGATAAGGTTGACATTTTCGAGGTCAGAATTTACAAAGTCGATACCAGGGAGATTGGCATCGATAAGATTGGCTTTTTCGAGGTTAGTCCCAGAAAGATTATAAAATCGTAAATCTTTTTTAGCTTTTATGAGCCTTTCCAAGGCTTGAAGCCTTCCAAGACAATGCCTTTTTTGAACACAGTCTTGAATTAATTTATTATCCGCATTCAATAGTATTTCGTTGAATATAAAATAACCTCCAATGGCAGTTCCAATGAGAGGAATGATAAAAAATAGTCCGAAAGATTTTATCAGTTCATTTATTTGGTTTACACCACTCTCGTCAACAAAACTTGAAGCTAATTCTGACAGAGGATATTTTTCTTGTTGCTCTTTCTGAAACTCCTTAGCTGAATGTAATCTTTTTTGTGACAACAAATACTCTGTCTTTTGCCCTGATATTTGCCATTCTTGAGCAGCATCTTCAATCTTCCGCTTTTGCCTAAGTTGCTCTCGACATTCATCTAACCATTGACGTAACAATATCCAATTTCTAATCAAGGTTTCATGGACTACATCAACTTCTGCTTGCTTACCAATTTCCGAGTTTGATTCTACTCGATCTCTGGTGACAATAAGTTTCTCATTAGCCAATTTCTGCACGACATTATCTATTAATTGTTGGTCATGTTTAGCTGTAACTAAATCTTGTTTCAAAACCCTTCTACGAGTATCTTCTGTACCTTCTCCCAAGGTAGTTAATGATAGAAAAATATGTTGAGCAGCATCTTGTTCTTCTTCCTCTAAACTGTTGTAGACTTCAGTAGCTCTTTGATTTAAAGTTCCCCCAATACCTCCTAGTTGGGAATAAGCAGTAAATTTTAATTGGTTATTTTTTTTTCTCTTGCATAGTTCGGTTACAGTATCTTCCAGTAAAGGCAAACTACCTGGGGAATCTTCAACATCTTTTAGTATGGTTTCAGTTAATCCCGATTCTATAGTTAGATTTACTTTCTCAGCAGGTTTGATGATTGCTTGCCTTAACTCCTCTCGTTTCATTGCAGGGATAGTGATTAAGTCAGTTTGGATTTTTTGACCTAATCCACTGTATTCAGCTTCTATACACTTGCCAAAGAAGTCGGCACGCATGGCAATAATCAGACAGAGCTTATTATCTGTTTGCTCCAAAGCTTCTAACAGACATTCAAAGAAAGTTTCTCGTTCTTGTAAATCTTGACAGAGGGTAAATGCTTCTTCAAATTGGTCAATCACTAAGATAATCCGTTTAGCTGTAGAGGCTTGGACTAATTTTCGTAATCCCTCTCCCCCTTGTTTCAGTAAAGATTCGGTATCATCTAACTGTTTTGCTCGTTCAACATTGGATAAATCAGGTTCAAGCCAGGAGAGAGCTAAACTTTGTAGGGGATGTTCCCCTGGCAGCATAATCTGAATCTTCCAATCTTCTGAACCAGCTAACCTTTGCCCTAACTTCAACTTGTGTAATAGCCCCGCTCTGAGTACTGATGATTTCCCACTTCCTGAAGCCCCAAGTATAGCTAGTGCAGCTTGGCTAAAGTAATCCACCAGTCACTGGTTATCTTGAAAGCCTTTAAATTTCCAAACGAAAGGCTTAGCAAAATGAGAATTAAAGTAATCAATAAAATTGAGAATTTTTTGTTCAA
>JBFRWK010000176.1:0-19284 GCA_051439545.1 Xenococcaceae cyanobacterium
GGCTCATTTTTCAGTACAAAAATACTAAAAAATGAGGATTTTGTCCTCACAAGGACGAAAAAATAAGACTCCCAAATCCTTAAGCTAGGGAAGACTGTCCATCTTTGTCCAGGTTTTCTCTCGGGGCGTGGTAATTACTATGCTAAAGCTATAATAGAATATGGAATAAAACAGTATTCAGCAAAGCAATTACGGGTAACGATCGCCGATTTTAATCAGCGAGCAAAAAGAGTATGGCAGCAGTTAGGATTTAAGGAAGTAGAAAAGTTTGTCAAAATCGGTACTGAATCAGAATTTGTAGTTATGATGTTTGTCGTATCTTCTGTTCGGGAATTGCCTCAATAATTTTCTGATGGTTTATCTGATAGTGTAAAGTTCTTGATATTGTTTCCTGAGTATATTTTTCTGGATTTTACCCATAGCATTTCTAGGAAGATTGTCTATTATCAAAAATTGTTTGGGTATTTTATAGTTAGCGAGTCTTTCTCGTAAGTAGGCTTTAATTTCGCGATCGCTCATCTTTAAGTTGTCTGAGACAATTACCGCAGTTACCGCTTCGCCAAAATCAGGATGAGGCAAACCAATAACAGCAGATTCGACTACTCCAGCAATTTCATTAAGACAAACTTCTACTTCTTTAGGATAGACATTCATGCCACCAGAGATAATTAAATCTTTGGCTCTGCCAACTAAAGAAACATAACCATCAACTGAAAGCTTACCTAAGTCCCCAGTTTTAAAAAAACCGTCAGCCGTAAACTCTGCTTTAGTTTTTTCTGGCATTCGCCAATAACCAGCAAATACGTTTTCTCCTTTTACTTGCACATTGCCAACTCGATCTGGTGGTACGGGATTATTATTATCATCGACAATGCGTAGTTCTAATTTGCCTAAAGGTAAACCCACTGTACCTACTCTTCTTTCTCCCTTGAGGGGGTTAGAGGTATTGACTCCCGTTTCACTCATACCGTAGCGTTCGAGTATTTCTAATCCCGTTCTAGCTTCAAACTCTTTAAAAGTCTCTTCTCGCAAAGGTGCAGAGCCAGAAATAAATAGACGCATCTGGGAGCAAATTTCTTTTTGAAAACGGTTATCTGCTAGTAACCGAGTATAGTAAGTTGGTACGCCCATCATTACTGTAGCTTTAGGCAAAAATTTAAGGACGGTATCGACAGAAAACTTGGTCAAAAACAGCATAGATGCGCCACCGAGCATCACACAATGGGTAGCAAAAAATAAGCCATGAACGTGAAAAATCGGCAGAGAATGAAGTAAGACATCATTTTCGCTAAAATTCCAGCAATTTTTTAAATCTGTACCATTAACTGCTAAGTTGTGATGGGATAGCATAGCTCCTTTGGGTTTGCCTGTCGTGCCACTGGTGTAAATCATTACGGCAATATCATTTTTGGCAACATTTACAGTAGAAAAATTAAAGGCTTCTCTTTCTTGGGAGACAATTAAACTATTTTCGTTCTTTGTTTCTATCGTTTTAACAATATTGATGCCAGTTTTCACAGCCAAATTGGCGATCTCAGCATAATTATCTAGACTACAAACTACTATTTTTGGTTCGGCATTTTCTAGATAATACTGCAACTCATTGAGAGTAAAAGCAGGGTTGAGAGGAACAAAAATAACTCCGCTACGCAAACAACCGAGATAGAGAGCTAGAGCCTCAACGGATTTAGCTACTTGAGCTACAAGGCGATCGCCCTTTTTAATACCCAATTGACTTAATTGGTAAGCAATACGAGCAGACAGTATATCTATATCTCGATAAGTAACCGTACTTTCGTCTTCTCTAATCAAAAATACCTTTTCTGGGTTCTTAACCGAAGCAATTAAAATTTCATAGAGATTATTGCCTGTAAAATGGTTTTCGGAGGAATTGCGATCGTCGAGAGGGGAGGGATGAGAAACTAACATTTTGATAACTTCCGTAAAATGGAAAATGTTTTATAAAGTATTTAAATATTTTTTGTACAACAGTTTGGCTACATTTGTTGCATTACATAGGAAGATTTAGCACTTTTAACTTCAGCAGGAAGAACTCGACAGCTAGCAATAGGAATAGAGATATCGACTAAACTATTGGGCTGATGACGAATATAGGGTGGCGCGATCGCTATTAAACGGATATTACTTTTTTCTAGCTTTAGTTCGTACTCACGAAACTCACCTAAATATTCACAAGTTTCGACTTTGGCAGTTAAATAATTAGCTGTTTCTCCGTCCACAGTATAACGATCGCCGTTCATAATTACAGCATGGGGACGAATACAGAGAACTACATCATCGCCAACACCGATCTCCTTAGCTATATCTGCTACCCGTAAGAGTATGCCGTTTACTTCAACCGAGCTACGAGTAATTAACTTCCCACAGAGCAAATTACAGCGTCCGATCAAACTAGCGACAAATTCGGTATCGGGATGTTCATAGATTTCTTCTGGTGTACCAACTTGCTGAATTTTTCCTGCTGCCATAACTACCACTCGATCGGCTAGTGCTAGTGCTTCTATTCGATCGTGAGTAACATAAACTGTGGTTAATTTTAATCGCTTATGTAAAGTAAGAATTTCATTCCGCATTGCTTCTCTTAAGCTGGCATCGAGGTTAGAGAGGGGTTCGTCGAGTAATAAAATTTGGGGTTCGACAACTACTGCTCTAGCTAAAGCCATCCTTTGTTGTTGTCATCCCGATAACTCAGAAGGATAGCGATGAGCTAATTTTTCTAAGTGAACTAGAGCCAGAGCTTGACTAACGCGATCGCTTAACTCTTTTTTGCCTATTTTTCTTAATCTTAGTCCAAAAGCGACATTTTCAAACACCGTTAAGTGAGGCCAAAGTAATATTTAGCTTCTTCCCCAAATAAGATAGATATATTTATTAATCATTACTCGTTACTCATTACTCATTACTTCCTCTATCCCTCTGCTTTCCTTAAAGCCATTCAATTATTTTAGCTTCTTCAGATAATTTACTTTCTTTTTGTCCTTTAGTTCTTGCCTGAAAACCAATTAGATCGATCGGTGTATTAATTAAATCTATAAAACTCGCTTTCTTAACGATCGCTTTAATACTATTTTGGGGTAATTCTTTGAGTACCCAACGACTCAGACGATAGATAATTTCTTTAGTGGTTAATTCTCTCATCAAATCTACACCATGAAGTTCGTGTAAGTAAAGATTAGAACTGCCATAGCGTCTAAATTGACTCCGAAAGTTTTTAAAATTGGAACGATGACGATGTTCGATCAGGGCATTTTCGGCATAAGCTAATTGCCATTTACCGCCTTTTTGAATGCGCCAACAGATATCAGCATCCCCACCAGTAGTTAGATAAGGACGAAATAATCCTACTTCAACAAATGCTTGTTTTCTAATTGCTATATTAGCAGTCTGTCCATAAGGCAAAAAAGAATGTTCTAGTAAAAACTTTTGAGACATTAACTCTTTGCGATCGGCATATTTTTCTAGTAGACTTTTTCCTGGCAAAGCTACTATTTCCCCTACTACTATGCCTACTTCTGGTTTAACAAATGGTTGGACTATTTCTCTCAGCCAATTAGGTTGAGGACGACAATCAGCATCGGTAAATACTAAAATATCATATTTAGCTTGACGAATACCTAAGTTACGAGCAGCATAAGAACTTTGAATTTTTTTCTCGGTCAAATGCTGAAAATTAAGATTATTTTTAGCTACTTCTTCTAAAATATTAGGGGTGCGATCGCTACTGTTATTATCTACTAGTAAATATTCTACTTTTTCAGGAGCGTAAGTTTGCTTTTTTAGGCATTCAATTAAATCTGGTAAGTCTCGATCGCCATTATAAATTGGTACTATTACCGACACTTGCGGTAAAAATTCTGACTTAAGCTTAGTCATTATTCATTCGTTTTTTGTCATTTATTTAGATTAACCAACTAGATAAATCTCGCTCGACTAAATCTTGTAAGTTTAAAATATCTTCGCGATATAATTCTATCAATTGTTTTCGTTCTTCTTGGGATAAAGGGGCTTCTTGTTTAGCATGAGAATTAAGTTCGATTAGTCGATCGCGTAATTTTTGTCTGGTTTCTAAAGGTACAACCGTCTTCATAATCTTAGCAACAGTATTTCTTAGCATATTTTTCCTTTGCAAAAGATTATTAATTGTTTTGTTTTTAGGAACTTTAGCAACTTGAGCTTTTTTCGTAGTATTTGGGGTAAATTTAGCATCTACTTCCAAAAATTTATACATTTCTTGCATAAAACTGTGGGGATTTTTGCACAGATCCTCATAAAAAAATACTTTTATTTGCTCTCGTCCAAATTGTTCAAAATAATGCTTAAGAGGCAGATAATAAAAGCCTTTCCGTAAAATAAAAGACTTATGAGAACTATATTTAATTTGGTCTGATAGACTCCGATAACCAATAGCATCCCGCAGGTGCATTAAATGATCCGAATAAGCTCTTTCTACAGGATTGCGTAAGACGACGATCAGCTTAGCTTCTGGTACATATTTTTTAATTCTAGCAGCAGAAGATTCATAATGAAAAAGATAATTAGGAGAAGCTTCACCTATAGCTTTTTCATCTTTTACATCTCTAAAAAGTTCTGCATATTTTTCTACTGTGACTATGCCATTTTTATTCTGTTGTTCTGGAGGTAAATTTTCCCAGTCTTTTTCTAAAAAATTAGTCTCCTTAACTTGACTCATAAAAATTTGAGGATGTTCTTGGAGATAATTATAGATCGAAGTAGTACCAGCTTTTTGGACACCAACAATCAAAAAGTTAGGTAAGATCATGTGTTAGTTGTTAGTTGTTAGTTGTTAGTTGTTAGTTGTTAGTTGCTAGGCTATCTTTCTTATTTTTCATTTATTACTTATTACTTATTACTTATCTAGTCTCTGACGTAAAATAAATTCAGCGATCGCTAAATCTACTGGGGTAGTAACTTTCAAATTAGTTTCTTCTCCTTCGACAATTTTGACAGGAAGCTTACACATCTCAAATAAGGCAGCATCATCAGTTACTTTCCAACCTAACTTCTGTCCTCGTTCATGGCAATCTTTTAGTAGAGAAACGACAAAACCTTGGGGGGTTTGTGCAGCCCAAAGATTACGACGATCTGGGGTACTAGTAATAAATTGAGCTTCATCTACGATTTTGATTGTATCCTTTACAGCAATAGCAGCAACTAAACCCTTGCAAGTTTGTAACACTCGGGCGCAGCGATCGAATAATTCTGGAGTGGCTAAACATCTAGCTCCATCATGAATTAAAACCCGTTGTGCCTCATCTGGCAAAGCAAGCAAGCCATTATAAACCGATTCTTGTCTTGTATCTCCTCCTTCAATCAATTCCACGGGTTTTGTTAAGCTAAGAGCATCTAAAATCTCTTTAAAGTCAGGAAAGTCTAATAATTGTCCGATAATACCAATCCAGCTAATCTCAGAAGAAGCCGATGCAGCTAACAAAGTCCATGCTAATATAGGACGACTCTCTAAATTAAGTAACAATTTATTGCGATCGCTTCCCATTCTTCGCCCTACTCCCGCAGCAGGGATTAAAAGATACATATGCAACTTTCCTTAAAAAAACAATTAGTTTAGCTCTATATTCCCTTAAAATTGAGCAGAGATGAAAGTCCTATATCTTTTTTTATTTGTTATTAAGATGAGAATACTAGCCCTTGTACCTGGTGGCATTGGAGATCAAATTCTATTTTTCCCTACTTTAGAGACTATTAAGGGAAAGTATCCTAATGCAACAATTGATGTATTAATTGAACCTTCAGCCAAAGCTGCCTATCGAGTTTGTAAAAATGTCCATGAGATCTTAGCATTTAACTATAGAGATCGCAGTAGTCTAGCAGACTATCTTAATTTATTAGGTGTCATTCGCGATCGCGAATATGATGTTTCTATAAGTATTGGTACTCGTTGGGCAGTTGGACTACTTGTCTGGCTCAATGGGATTCCCACAAGAATAGGCTATGGAGGAAAATCTTCTTGGTACTTATCTAACCCTATTCCACTAAAATCAGAGCAGTATATAGCTCATATGTACCACGATTTAGTTGCTGGTTTAGATATTAATACCCCTTGCCCACCAGTAAAAATCAATGTCCCCACTGCGGATATTAATGCAGCGGAAATGGAACAAAAAAATCTAGACATTAAAGATACTGGATATATCTCGCTCTACGATAGTGGCAATTTGCTTTACCCTATAGATAAATGGCAAAAAATAGTGGCAGATATTCAACAAAAGCAGCCTGAGTTGTCTATTACCTTATTACAAGCTTTTGGCAATAATCAATGGGTGAATGATATGCTTAGGGCTTGTTCTAATTTAAAAGTAATTTCTGCTCCAGATGTAGGTAAATTAGCAGCGATGATTGCTGGTGCTAATCTAGTAATTTGTCCTAACAGTGCTGTTTTGCCCTTAGCTACAGCCGTTGATACCTACACTATTGCTTTAGTTGATTCGGCTAATGCGGTTAAATTTATTCCTCCCGATAATGAAAATTGTATCGGCGTACAATCAAGTACGAATAAGATTGCCGATATTAAACCAGAGGTTATTTTAGAAAAGATTTGGCAGGGGTAAAATAATTTAGATAATTATAATTAAGTTAAACACGGGGAAAATAAACATTAAGTATTTAATTTAGATATTTAATGTTTAGTACTTCCATGTAAAATGAAGTTTCAAAGGAACGATCGATCTAGAGAAATATCTTAATAAAGATAGAGAAAAAAATCTTTTTTTTTAGATCGATAAATAGTTTTGGATCGATCGCTCTGAATTTTTGCCTGTCCTTGTCTTAGATAAAAAAAACAAATTTGTCAACAATTTGGCTTAAAATAACTACTTCGGCAAAGTTTATAGTAGAGCATTTTCATCTATCTTCACCATTAATAAGTATGTATTAATACGGGATTAATAAAATAATAATAATTTTTACTTAAATAATTTAACTGATTTTATTTTAGCAAATCATGAATGGGGAAGAAAAACAGCCATCTCAGTTATTTATCAGGGCTTGCAGAGAAATAGAAAATTTTGCTTTAGCAGAAGTTAAACAAGAAGCCCAAACTAAAAAATTATACTATCATAATCTCAACCATGTTTATGGCGTAAAACGCAGAGCTAATATTATTTTTCAAGCTCTCAAACCGACTTTAATAAACAAAATAAATATTAAAGAACTAAACCGAATATACTATTTGCTTAACATTTGTGCCGTAGCTCACGATCTGGTTCAAGAATTTAGCTTTTCTATCGATCGAAAACAGCGAAGAGAAAGACCAGTAGGTTTAAGTGAAACTTTAACGATCGATAAATTAATCGCTCGTATTCAACAAATAGAAAGAGAACTGTCAGTAACTCAATCCGCACCAGAGACTATTTTTACAGAAGCAGATATTAAGATCATTAAAGAAGCAATTCAAGCCACATCTTGTCAGTATGATTATGCCAATCATTTAATTTATCAGCCTTATTTATATCAAGTAAATGAGAAATTAAATATTACTGCTCAAATTATTGCTTTAGCAGATTTAGGAACATTGGGAATGGAAGGTATTGAGGCGTATCTTCAAGAAGGAATTTTACTGTTTCTTGAAGAAAATCTCGATATTGTTAATTTAGTTTTAGAGCAAAACAATAACCCGTCTCAACCTAATTTGTTATCGATCAAAGTAGAAACATCAGGATCACATTCCGACTTAAAAGAGAGACTACTTAAATATACTCGTTACTTAGTTAAATTCGCTCGTGGTAGAAAAACTAACTTTGAAAGAGAGATTGCTAGTTTTGACGAACAAGCAGGCATCATTTTACGCGATCGAGTTTTTACCAATTTAACCGAAGCAACTATCTCGCAAATTGAATCTATTGTCCCTACCTCAAACAATACTACCTTAGCGGAACTCTTAGAATTTTTTAATTTTGATTATTTTCTTCATCTTAATTCCTAACTTTTTTGCTCCTGACAATAAGCTAATGAAATGCTATACCTGGGAAAAATGTTGCAGTTCCCCAGACAATAATTCATGGAAAATATAGAGCCTTTATTTAATGAGCAAATTAATAATTCTACTGGCAATTTATTTGACTTTAGTGACTCGCTCGGTGGAATAGCAGCAAACGTCACAGAACTAATTTTACAACAAGATGAAGTCATTGAAACCGACTTAGACTTATTACAAGTAACAGAATTTAATCTTACCGATAGTGGTTTTGAGATTGAGTTCGATCGACCAATTCAGGATCCAGCGATCGATCTCGATGCCAATGCCAAGGATATCTTACTACAAAATGAATTTGGGGATTTAGTTGACGGCTCGATTACTTTCCAAGATGAATTCACTGGTTTTACTTTTGTCACGGCAGAAGATGCCCTTGCGCCAGGAAGATATACCCTTACTCTCAAAAATGGGACAGATAGTTTTGGTAGTCTTACAGGAAAAAGTCTTGATGGAGATAATAATGGTAAAGCAGGAGGAGATTACATCAGAGAATTTGTTGTTGCCGATTTACCTAGGTCGTCTTCTGTAACTTATGAGTTGGCAAGCCAAGAAACCGATGATAATCCGCTCGAAACTCTCAGCCTTGCCGATTTAATTTTAGCTCCTGGAGAATCCTCCTCTATCTCCGAAACCAAAAAAGATTTGAGTATCGGCATTGATGATGGTGCAAATATCAACCAGATTCAATTTGAAATGGAATATGATAGCGATCTCTTAACTATTAATAGCTTCCAATTAGCAGAAGGTTTAGGCGATGGTTGGCAGTTAGATACAGATTTGAGTACCTCAGGAGTTGCCAAATTAACCTTAACTGGTAACAGTGCCTTAGCAGCAGGACAACAGAATTTACTTTCTATCGACGCAGAAGTACCTACAACGGCTAATTATGGCGTAAATCAAACTCTTACCTTAAAAAATGTCCAATTTAATAATGGCGATTTGACTGGCGCGGGGGATACAGCTATTCATCAAGTTACCTTGTTAGGGGATATCTCAGGGGACGGCACTGTAAGTAATTATGATGCTTATTTGGTTGCTCTGGCTAGTACGGGCTTAACCCGTAATTTTGCTGCCTATCCCGATGTCGATCCCCTTGCCGTAGGGGATTTAAATGAAGATGAAACCGTATCTACTTTTGACGCTTATCAAGTAATCGCCGAAATCGATCTACCCGATCCCATAACTACACCATCTGGACTTCAGTATAGAGATTTAGTAGTGGGAGATGGGATAACTCCTTCTACTGGGGATATCGTCACAGTTCACTATACGGGAACGTTAGAAGATGGTACTTTATTCGATAGTTCCCGCGATCGCGATCGTCCATTTTCGTTTCAGCTAGGTGTGGGACAAGTAATTAGAGGTTGGGATGAAGGATTAGCAACTATGAAAGTTGGCAGTCGTCGTATCCTGATTATTCCTCCCGAGCTAGCTTACGGAGAAAGAGGTGCAGGAGATATTATTCCTCCTAATGCGACTTTAACCTTTGATGTAGAACTTTTAAGTATTACATCGGTAATATAAGTCTGTTGAGGAACTTGAATTTGAATGGCAGTTGCTAATTATTCAAAAACAAATCTAGAGGAAAGTGACCATATGTTCCAGCAATCAGATCGTCTTCACTTTGACAAGAAACAAGAACGCCTCGATATTTGCCCGTATATCCATCTAGGTAATAAGACATTTTTTGAGTATTAAATTTGAGATAAACGGGTTCGGAACTTTCAGGAAACTTATCTCGATCGAAATCACTTTGATACCCTAAAGCTGTCAGATAACTAGCTAAAGCAGCAAAACCTTGCTGAGAATCATCGGCGCAAATTCCCAAATTTTCTGATGAAGATAAACTTGTTATCAATAGTAAACTTTGACGGAGTTGTTCTGGTTCTACGAATGTTTCAGGATCTGTTTCTCGGACACAATCGTAGGACTTTAAGATTTTTAAAGCTTTATCTAGAGTTAAATTCGGTGGTTGCGATCCAGACATATCTAGGGTTGTAAAATTGGGCAAATTATCTCAATTTATTATATTAAAACCTTGTCTGATTGGCTGATAGCTGATAGCTAAGAGCTTTGCTTCTTTATTGAATATTCCCGTTCATAGGTTTCTCGATCGTTAAGATCGATTAAGACTTCATCACTGTGAAATTCCACTCTATCTATCTCTGAATAGAATTTTTGCACGATTTCTCGCAGTCCTAGCTTCGACTCGGAAATATTATAAAGTTCGGGTAATAATTTATAAGAAAACAAGAGGGGTAACAAATTCGGGTCGATCGTCCTGTACTATTATTTGAAATCCTGCCAAACTGGCAATTTGCGCTAAAGATACCGCTACATGACCTGCACCGATAATCAGTAAGATTGGTGGGGGTTGGATTCTTTCGATGAATGGTGCGGGGGTGCGGGGGTGCAGGGGTGCGGGGGAGGCATTTTTTTTAGTCAAGTTGCGATCGCTAATTAAATAAGGTCGAGCCTCTCTAGTAAATGGTGTAATTAATTGAGCGGATTGTCCAGTTTTAAATAATTCTAGAATTTCTTCAACGAGATCGATCGCTTTTTTGCCCGACCATTTTTCTAACCATACCCGTACTTTGCCCCCACATACTCCCTGAATCTCTTTTCCTGGCGTACCAGTTAGATCGAGTTCTACAAATTGCTTTTCTCCTGTTTTTAATACTTGTAATGCTTGTTTAATTACTTTTGCTTCCCCCGCACCACCACCAATAGTGCCGATAATATTACCATATTGGCAAATAGCCATCTTTGCTCCCACTTCTCTAGGTGCAGAACCCATAACTTTGACAATAGTTGCCAATACTACTGATTCTGAAGCCAGTCGGTATTTCAATTTTTGGTAGAAAATGCGATCGCTCATTGTCAATTATCCATTGTCAATTGTTCATTGTTCATCGCCATCCAAACTCGTTCGGGTATCATGGGTAACTTTCTTGGTATTACTTCTGTAGCATTAGCAACCGCATTAGCGATCGCGGGGGCAGTACAATTAGTACCAATTTCTCCAATACCTTTAGCACCAAAAGGGCCATATGGATCGGCTTTTTCGATTAAAAATATTTCCATGGGGGGAACATCAGAAGCAGCAGGAATACGATAAGTACGCAAGCAAGGATTGAGGATTTTACCTCGATCGTCAAAGCGTAACTCTTCCCCTAAAGCGTATCCCAAACCCATGACTAAACCGCCTGTAGCCTGTCCCCGACAGATTCTGGGATTAATTGCCTTACCGATATCGATCGCCTCGGCACAACGTAATACATTTATTCTTCCTGTTTCGGTGTCTACTTCTACTTCTACACCTAAAAAGGCAAAAGTAAGGGAAGCACGATCGCTGGTATGTTCTAATGCTATGGATAGAGGTTCGTTTGCTGTTTGGGCTAATTCCTGAAGGGTTATGTTGGCAAAAGAACTAAATATTTTCTCTTCGTCTAATTCTAATTCTTCTGGATCGACCTCGATAATTTGGGCTGCGGTTGTCAGGAGATGCGATCGCAATTTTTGGGCAGCTAACTTTACAGCTTGTCCCGTAATAAATGTGGTAGCGGAGGCGTAAGAACCAGCATCGAAGGGAGTTCTATGAGTATCGGCGGTAATAATCTCGATTTTTTCTACCGTAGTTCCTAAAACTTGTGCTGCTATCTGTCGCAAGGATGTATCCGAACCCGTCCCTACATCTACCGAACCCGTACACAGTTCGTATCGTCCATTTGGCAGCAGGGAGATTTTGACGCTGGCTAAATGAATTTTAGCTAAACCACTGGCTTGCATGGTGGCAGCAAAACCCACACCCCGTTTTAAATGCCTTTCTGTTTCTGGATATTTAGCCGATCGATAATCTAAAGCCTGGGTAACTTTTTCGATACATTCATCTAGGGCGTAACTGCCAATAATATGAAAATGTTCTTCTCTGCCGATGAGAATTTCATCTTCGGCGGTAATCAAGTTTTTCTGACGTAGTTTTATGGGATCGATATTTAATTTAGTAGCAACTTCATCGAGTTGAGATTCCATGGCAAATGTGCCTTGAGTCGCCCCATATCCCCTAAACGCCCCTGCGGGCATGGTATTGGTATAAACTACCGTTCCTTTATAGGATTGATTGGCACAACGATATAACCCCAAAGGAAAACAACCCGTTAAGAAAGTTACTGTCTCTCCATGATTGCCATAAGCCCCCGTATTCGATATTGTGGTTATTTCCTGGGCGGTTAGCGTACCATCTTTTTTTACGCCCGTTTTGATGCGGACATTCATAGCGTGACGGCTATTGGTGGCGGTAAATTCTTCTTCTCTGGTAAACTGCCACTGAACTGGCTTACCTGTTTTGATTGTTGCTAAGACACATAAATCTTCGCTTAATATTTCCTGTTTGTTACCAAAGCCACCGCCTAATTGTGGTTTATAAACTCGAATCTTTTCTTTGGGTATGTCAAAGAGTTCCGATAATAATCTCTGACAGTGAAATGGTACTTGGGTACTAGAGCGAACGACTAATGTCCCATCTTCATTTCTCCAGCTAATACTGACATGAGGTTCTAAATGGACGTGTTGGACTGCGGGTAAAATATAAGTATTCTCCACAATTAGATCGGCTTCGGTAAATCCCGCATCTAAATCGCCTTTATTGAGAACTACTTCCCCTGCTATATTATGGGCTGCATCCTTAATCTGACTCGATTCTGGTTCGTCGTGAATTACTACCTCTCCCTGCATTGCTTCTACAGGGTTAATTACATGGGGTAAAATGTCATAATCGACTTCAATTAATTCGCAAGCCTTAGCTGCGATCGCTTCTGTTTCTGCTACTACTGCTGCAACGCGATCGCCTATAAACCTTACTTTATTATCTAATAAGTAATGGTCTAAAGGATCGGGAACTGGTGCGCCATGTCCTGCGGTACTGTATGGTTTTCGGGGTACATCTTTATAGGTAAAAACTGCTTCAACTGCTTCTGCTTTTTCTGTATTAATATTACGAATACGGGCATGAGGATAGGGCGATCGCAATACTTTAAGATGTAACAAGCCTGGAGGCGACCAATCGGCAGTGTAGACTGGTTTTCCCGTTACTAAATTAGGGCCATCTTGTTTGGGAACGTCTTTGCCTACCTGTGCTTCTGAAGCAGTGGTAGTTTCAACTGAATTTTCTTTACCGCATTGGAGAATACTCTCGATAATTGCCTCATAGCCAGTACAGCGACAGAGATTACCTTCTAATTCTGCCCGTAATTCGGTTTCCGATTCATACTTTAGCGAACTTGCCGTCATAATCATCCCAGGGGTACAGTAACCGCATTGAAAGCCCTGTTTATCTAAAAAAGCTTGCTGCATCGGGGATAATGTATCTTTCTCTAATCCTTCAATGGTAGTTATCTGATGACCCTCTGCCCGCATTGCAGGATAGATACAGCTATGGATCGGCTTTTCATCCAGCCATACCGTACAACTTCCGCAGTCTCCCGTCTCACAAACCCGATGTACTCCCACGTAGCCGAGATCCCGCAGTAAACTTAGTAAACTCGTACCTGGGTCACAGTTGGTACTTTGGTTATTATTATTAACCTGAAAATTTAATAAATCTGTCATGGTTTTAGGTAATTTATAGCAAGGGCAAACACTGTTAAGCTAATCCACATAAAAATTGCTTGCTTTATTAGTTAGGAAACAAACCTTTAAACCCTCTCCCCATCTCCCCATCAGTCTCAACCGACAAATTCGATATTGATTGGCTTAGCCCCTACCGATTAATAACGGCGTTTTCCTGTTATTCCCGTGGTTAATTCGGAAATTCCGCGCTGCATCAATATTTGGCTAATGTGACGGCGATAGGCTGCACTACCTCGTTCGTTGTCAATATATATTTGTAAGGGTAATCGATCGATCGCCCTTATAATTTCTTCGGGGGTTGGTACGGTGTCGAATTCTATTAGGTACGGTGACTTTATGCTACCACCAATTCCAAACCTTACTTGTTGAGTTTGAGAATTGTAGGCAGTTACCACGATCGCGATCGCATAGCCTGCGGTACAGACTGCCATCCGTTTAAAACTAGTTTGCCATTCTAAATTTGTTGCGGGGATTTTAATTCTCCGTAAGACTTCCCCAGGTCGTAAAATTGTTTTTTGGGGTGCGGTTTGAAAATCTACCGCTTTAACGAAATAAGGTTCACCAGTCGATCGCCAAATTTCGTAGCTGGCATTTAACGCAACCATAGTAGGAGCAAAAGTACTAGCACTTAATGCCAAACAAATATTACCGCCTACTGTAGCAACATGAGACAATTTAAACGAAGCTAATTCCCTTACTGCATCTTTTAAGGCTTCTGTTGCCGTCCAACTATTAGGAAAAGTAAAGTCTAGTAGGTCGTTTTGAATACAGGTTGCCCCAATAGATAAAGCTTCTGAAGTAACTTCTATTTCCGACCAATTAAGCCGTTGCATATCCACTAGGGTTTTCACCTTCGGCTGAACTTGATTAAAAATCCAAGTCCCACCAGCTAACCAATTCCAGTCAGCTTGCCAATTTTCTACTTCTCTTAAGGATTTCGGTCGCAGATAGGTTTCAACGCTATACAAATCCATAAAGAGCGACTAAATTAAATTTTTATATAATTCTATCTATTTTGCAGAAAAATTAATTTGTATACTGTATGCGATGCATCAGAATTAATATTTTATTGAAGATACTTTAAATTAAATATTTATGTAAAACGAGGTATTTATCATGAGTCGGAAACCATCATCAACTCCGACTAAATCGACACAAGACTCGGAAACTTCAGCATCGAGATTGGTTAGTATAGCTAGTTTTTTTGAATTTAAAAGATTAGGAACTAATTTTCGTACTGAAGTTTTAGCAGGAGTTACTACTTTTGTGACGATGGCGTATATTTTGGCAGTAAATCCCGATATTCTCTCCAATGCAATCTTTTTAGAAGAATCGGGGGATTTATTTGGCGAGTTAGTTTTCGCAACAGCCATTTCTGCTGCCGTCTCTACTTTAATTATGGGTCTATATGCCAAATATCCTTTCGCCCTTGCCCCTGGAATGGGAATAAATGCTTATTTTGCTTTTTCAGTGGTGCTAGGTTTGGGAATTGACTGGCGAGTGGCTTTAGCTGCGGTATTTATTGAGGGACTAATTTTTATTGCCATGTCTCTTTCTAAAATGCGTAGCCGTATCGTTACTGCTATTCCCGACTGTCTCAAACACGCAGTTGCTGCGGGGATTGGTTTGTTTATTGCTTATATTGCCCTTACTAGTAATTCGGGAATAATAGTCACTAGCGAAGCTACTACTACGACTTTAGGTAATCTAGGCGATCCTAACACCCTCATGGCGATCGCGGGAATTTTTATTACTGCTGCTTTTGTCGCCCGTAGGATTAAAGGCGCATTACTAATTGGTATCTTGGCCACCGCTATCTTAGGCTGGATTTTGGGGGTTGCCCCTTGGCCTCAGGGTATTGTCGGCTTTCCTGCATTTCCCGTACATATAGCAGGACAGGCATTTGTGGGTTTAGCCAAAGTATTTGAAAATAATATTTGGAATTTACTAGCAGTATTGTTTGTTTTTCTATTTGTCGATACTTTCGATACAGTAGGAACACTTACAGGAGTAGGGGTGAAAGCAGGTTTTGTGGATGAAAAAGGAGAATTACCCCATGCTAGTAAAGCCTTTATGGCAGATGCAATAGGAACTACTGCTGGTGCAGCTTTAGGTACATCTACTGTTGCTACCTACATCGAATCGGCTGCGGGGGTTTCTGAAGGAGGCAGAAGTGGTTTTACAGCTATAGTTACAGCTATTTTATTCGCTTTGGCAATTTTCTTTACCCCCTTACTTTCTGCTATTCCCCCCTTTGCCACTGCCCCAGTATTATTAATTGTCGGGGTTTTAATGGCGGGTAGCATTACCGAAATCAACTGGGAAGATCCAGCAGAATCAATACCATCTTTTTTAACTATTTTATTTATTCCCCTAAGTTTTTCGATCGCGGAAGGATTAGCAGTAGGTTTTATTAGCTATCCCCTACTCAAAGCCTTTCAGGGTAAAGCCCATGAAACCGATCTTACTGTCTGGATTTTAGCAGCAGTATTTTTGCTCCGATTTGTTTTTCTTGCCTTAGAAATCGGCGCGTAATCTTTAAAATATTTCAACGGGAAATAGAAAGCGCGTCGCTACACTTTATGGCTTGTAAGAAAATAGAGAAAAGAGCAAATCTTGTAAACAAGTCAAAACCATGAGATCTCCTTTAAACCTTCTCACCGTCGAAGAATATCTTAAATCAGAGCAAGATGCGAAAATTCGTCACGAATACGTGGCGGGACAAATCTTTGCTATGGCTGAAGATGTTTTTAGTCTTTACTGATTAGGTGATTAGGTGATTACTCACTACTCATTACTCACTACTCACTACTTAACCGAACTCGATCTAACTACTAACAACCAGCCATTGCCATGGAGAAATTTATTCAAAATCTGCCCAAAGCCGAACTACACTTACATATAGAAGGTACGTTAGAGCCAGAAATGATGTTTAAATTGGCTAAACGCAATAATATCGATTTACCTTACGAATCGGTATCGGAAGTGAAATCTGCCTATAAATTTGACGATCTAGAATCGTTTCTCGATATTTATTATCAAGGTTCTAAAGTATTACAAAAAGAACAAGACTTTTACGATTTGACCTGGGCATATCTGCAAAAAGCTGTTAGCGAAAATGTGCGACATACAGAAATATTTTTCGATCCACAATCTCATACCGATCGAGGTATTGCTTTTGAAACAGTATATCAGGGTATCGATCGAGCCTTACAAGATGGTCGAACAAAATTAGGTATTTCCAGTCAGTTGATTCTTTCTTTTCTACGTCATCTGAGGGAGGAAGAAGCCTTTGCTACTTTAGAACAAGCTTTACCCTACAAAGATAACATCGTAGCAGCAGGTTTAGATTCTGCCGAGCAAGGTAATCCACCTTCTAAATTTAAAGCAGTTTTTGACAAAGCTCAAGCAGAAGGCTTTTTAACCGTTGCCCATGCAGGAGAAGAAGGACCACCAGAATATATTTGGGAAGCAATTAAATTACTCAAAGTGTCTCGAATAGATCATGGTGTGCGATCGCTAGAAGATCCCGAATTAATAGACTATCTCGCCAAACAACAAATTCCTCTAACAGTTTGTCCTCTATCTAATGTCAAACTAAAAGTCTTTAATTCAATGGCAGAACATAATCTCAAAAAACTCTTAGACTTAGGTATCTGTGTTACGGTCAATTCTGACGATCCAGCCTATTTTGGCGGATACGTAACCGAAAATTACCAAGCAGCACAAAAAGCCTTAGATTTGAGTCAGCAAGAACTATATCAACTGGCGAAAAACTCTTTTCAAGCTTCTTTTTTATCTCCAGAATCCAAACATCAATTAATCGCCGAGTTGGAAGATTATTTTCAAAAGTTCGATCGTTAAACTTTTTTACATAAATTTTCGCAAACTTCCTTCCTAAGTACCTAGGCAAAATTGTTTACACACTTTTAAGGCCATACTAACTACTAACAACCCTTCGGGCGGTGCGCTACCCAGTGCGTCTTGAGCCGACGCGGGGGTGGAAGGGGGGTTTTTAATAGTTTTAAGTCTAATTTTCTCCCTCGATTTATCTAGTTCTTAAACCCCCCTCCCCGCGCACCGCTAACTACTAACGATCTCAATTGGGTAATTCATTTTGCACTACTACTTAATTTCTGACATCACGACTCCTGTACGGGGGAACAGGCAGGACAGATCCTACCTTGACTCCTGACTCCTAACTTCTAATACTGATTTAGTTAAAGTCTCACTAACTAAACTATTTCCTGGGGGACTTAGATGAATATGATCGCGGTAGAAAAATTCTGGTTGAGGCAACTTGTTAAAAATAGGGAGGAAATCAATATATAAAATTCCTTCTGTTTCTACGAATTTATTTAAACGCTCTCTTGCTTTGAGTTCATAATTTTTTGAGCCAGTGCCTTGTAATTCCCTTAACAAAGGAGTCATTGCCAAGATAAATTGAGCATTGTTTTTAGTAGCGATCGCTTTCATTTGGGCGATCGCCTCTAAATTAAAACCAACTCGATCGCCTCTTTCTGCTCTTACTTCTTCCATTTCAGGGATGGGTTTGGGTTTCGCTACAGTCTGTTGCCATAATTCCACCAGTGCTAGAGGCGGTTTTTTACTCGGATAATTGCGATCGCGTCCTACAGGGATAGAAGTCGGTGCTGTGGCAAATAAATCATCTGTATTAATAATTAAAATCAATACTTGAGAATCTAGCAAACCAAACCGTTTTAAATAGGCTAACTCGTTCCGTGGCCCCCAAGAATTGGCTGAGGCATTAAGCACTTCTACTTCATCAAACGACGATAAACCCGTTAATTCCTTTTCCATCATGGCAGTAATCGTTTCTTGTTGATCCGTCCACCAACCACCATTAACAATAGAGTCGCCGATCGCTAAAACGCGAAGAGTGCCATTAGGTCTATTAGGCTCGATTACTTTGCTCCGCATAGAATATTGATTAATAGAGATTTCATTGCCCATACGACGAACTTGTCGATCGGGAGCTAGAAGATAACCAATCTCTTCATCAGCTATATAAAGGGGCGGATTTCCTAAACCCAAAATTAACCTTAAGCTAGCTTCACAAATAATTCCAATACTCGTTACAGTTGCAAGAATAATTAGCAAGATTTTCATGTTAACCAACCCAATTTACCTAGCTCAATACTGCCACCTATAATAGATTATTAGTAACATCAGCCCAATTGATGTTATTACTGTGTTTGTCTTGTATTCAATGGTAGTAAATCGACAAGGAGCTAAAATAATATGTCAGATTTGGATCGGGGAATTATGAAATTTAAAGGAGCAGATAAGCCCATAGCTGTGGCTATCTCTGCTGCTTTGATTTTTGGTGGTATTTTAGCTCTGATTTTGTGGGCTTTAAGTTCGGCCTATGCTCTTGGTTAATCTAAAGCGCGATCGAGAAGTAAAACCAAAAAAAAACTTCTCTAACATTTAACAATATCTAATTTATGTGCTACGATGTTTAATCGTGGCGTACATGGGTCGATGCCCGAGTGGTTAATGGGGGCGGACTGTAAATCCGCTGGCTATGCCTACGCTGGTTCAAATCCAGCTCGGCCCACCACAAAAAATTGCCCGTGTGGCTCAGTGGTAGAGCACACCCT
>JBFRWK010000177.1:0-3999 GCA_051439545.1 Xenococcaceae cyanobacterium
ACGATTAGCTCGATTTTTGACTCTGGTTACGGTTTGTAAAAGCTCGTTAGTTCCCTCGAAAGCTTTAACATGAGTTTCAATAGGAACTAGGACATGAGTAGCTGCCACTAAGGAAATATATGAAAGTAAGCCTAAGCTGGGAGGACAATCGAGCAGGATAAAGTCGTAAGCATCCTTTACTGGTTCTATAGCTTCTTTGAGTCGCAGGTCGCGCATTTCAGCACTAACTAACTGCATTTCGGTGGTGGAAAGGATTCTGTTAGTGGGAGCTAAGTCTATACCGTGAAGATCTTCGATGATGGGTAAGGGCTGTTCTTCAATAATGGCATCGGCAACTGTTTTGTCTAACTGGGCTGGAACTAAGCCCATAAATTTAGTCAGACTTGCTTGAGGGTCCATATCGATGAGGAGAACCCGATGTTTTTTTTGTGCTAGGTGGTAGCCCAAGTTATGGGTAAGGGTAGTTTTCGCTACTCCCCCAGCTTGGTTAAATATGGCGATAATTCGGCAAGAATTAGAATTAATAGACACGGGGCTAAAAAGTCCTAAATTAAAGTAATAGCATCAAAAAATCTTTGATTCTCGAATTTTTTTGAATTTCTTCTTTTAGGTTAATACCTACTCATTGTTGTCTATCTCAAAAATAATTAATTTTCCAGATTCTTTTATGAACTTATTATACTCTTTTATTCGAGTATTGTTTAAATTTGATTCTTTGACAAGTAGAGATGGAGTAAGTCTTGGGGCATAGTCTTAATTAAAAGTCTAATAGAGTCAGCATAAAATAAACTTGACTCCAGATCTTTGGGCATTTTTTCAAACCGCGAACCCCATTTATCAACAGTGTTAGTTGGTTTCTTTAAGACAGCACTGAGAAGTCTGACACACTTGGCTCTATATCCCCAGACTTTCTTCGCTTTCTCTCTCTCTAATTCAGTCAACTTGTCTATTTCAAACCATCTTTCGCAGAAAGTATTAGCATTCATATAGTTTTTGAAAATTGTTTAAGAAAATTTACAATAACAAATACTTTTGATTGTCTTTTTATACAGAAAGATAAACTAAAATAGACTGTTTGGGTTAATCGGAGAACATTACTCGGTTTCCCGAGTAATGACAGATTTGTGACTACTAAAACTATAAAACTACAGTTCACACAGATGAAAAAAGAAGAGTCAGCTTCGATCCAAAAGAAAACAACTATTGAATCTGTTGATACGATAGAAGTAAAGAAAATCACGGATTTACCGAAAACAGAACCCTCTCTGTATCGAAAAGATGAGTATTTTACTCCTACTGCTACCTCTGCCCCAATAGTGTCTAGTCTCCGCGCCCAATTAAGAAAAGATTTATGGTCAGAAGACCCTTCAGGACTTGCTTATTTCCTACATCACGCTAAAGGAAACCCCAAAAATTTAATCGAGCATTACATTACAAGTCCTGGTGACATATCGCTCTTGCCTTGGGATGAAACTTTACAAATTATTGATAAATTTGGCACAAATACCGCCAAACTACACTTGCTCTTCGCTGCCCATACTATGCGACAGGAGAAGCCTTGGGAGAGTAAGTTTACGCTTTCTGCTAATGATCTAATTACCGAACTAGGTTGGGACAAGCGCACAGACTTAAAGAAAAGTCAAAAACTCAAAGAAATAGCTAAGTTAGCATTTGCCTTGGGATGTCTTACTATTCAAGCTACTTGGGTTGAAGGACGGGGTAACAATAAAGTTTCATGCAGCGTACAAACTTCCCGCATCTGGGAAACTTACATAAATATTCAAAGCGAGCAGCTAAACCTAGAAAAAAAGATAGATGAGTCAACAGACGTTTACATTACAATCAGACCTGGACTTTGGACAGATGCTTTTTTAAATAAGGCAGGATACGAAGCCAAAAAAGCCTTATATCAGTTTGGTTATTTAGCTCAAGATATTCTCAAAATAAATCCTTATCAAGATGATTTGGCTTTGCGATTGGGGCTTCATTTAACGGTAGAAAGCCGATTTCACACCAGTGGTACTTACAGGGTACAAACTCTACTCGAAGCACTTTTACCAAAAACAATTATCAACGAGGCTTTGGAAAACCGTGATAAAGCTTACAAACTCACAAAACGTTGGAATCACGCCTTAGAGGTATTATCTGGACTCTCAAGAGCATTTCAAATTGAGTTTGACCCAAAGTCCTATCCAAAAGAACTACGACCCAATAGTAAAGCGAGAAAACCACGAGGATACTTCGAGCAGTTACTCGCTGCTAAAATTACTATTCATCCTCCTGCACCTATTCCAGAGTTATTAGCTGGCTTAACTCAACCAAGACAAATTAAACAAAAAATTGACCCACCTCTAAAGACTGTAAGAAAGACAACAGCACAAACCACTACACTAACAGGGACTCAAATCAAAAATGCTCGAAAAGCAAAAGGCTGGAGTCAAGCCAAGTTAGCAGGATTGTTAGGAGTATCGCAACGTTACATCTCTATGTTTGAGCGAGGAGATCGAACTCCTAATTCCAAACAATTTTCCAAAATTCAAAAATTATTGGATATCCATTAAATCTCATCGCCCCAATCTGTTGTTCTGAAATTCTTGGATTTTTCTCAAGCAAGTTGGTCGAAAATGCACGGATAACTGTTCTAATGTTCTAAATTTTTGTTCTAAAAAAAATAATTCAAAAATTAGGCTTTAAAAGCTTTCTGTGTAAGGCTTTGAGCTTTAGAACAAACTCTCTAGAGTACTGCAACAAACTCTCTAGAGTACTGCAACAAACTCATTTTTACGATCCTTATACAGCAATAGATACAGCGTTTTAGAACAAGCCCGATCAATATATATATTTAGATCAATATAGATCCAACTCCAAACACGAATTTTCAATCTCTGGCATTATTCGGTAATTGCTAAATTTCCGTATGCTAGATGACTACGTTTCAATCAGTACATTCGATTTCTAGAACACAAAAACTCCGACACGGACTAAAACGCATTATCGCGCTCGACCTCGATCTCCCCCTTGTGCCAATAGGTAACAACAAACAACCTTTAGGAGATCGCTGGCAACAGCGTCCGTTTACTGCCCCCCAACTTATTTCCGCAATCTCTAATGGGGGAGTATCCGTTCCCATCAAAAGTAAAACCCAAAAAATTCAGCCCCTCGGATTTGGGCTTATTACGGGTCGAAAAGTGACCATCCAGGGTAATTCTCATTTTCTCATGGCACTAGACCAAGATGGGGCTTCTGCGTGCCGTAAAATTAACGAACTGTCTGGAGGTCAACCCTTACCAAACACCGTAGCCTTTACAAGCACACGCCCTGGACGCTGCCAATACTTGTTTCTAATCCCAGAACAGTACAAAGATTCCATTAGAACTAAAAAAATCAAAACTGGTGTAATCGGCGATGATGGCAAAGGAGAACAATTAGAATTTCGTTGGTCTAATCTCCAATCTGTATTACCGCCTTCGGTTCATCCCACTACTGGCGAGTATCGCTGGGTTGACGGTTGTGCCATAGATGAAACGCCCATCGCGCTCGCTCCTGATTGGATTATCGAGCAGATGCTGATTGAGCAAGGGAGCAAGGGAGCAGGGGGGCAAGGGAGTAGGGGAGCAGGGGGGCAATTTAAAGAAAAACTCTCCTCTGCTCCTCCGCTCCTCCGCTCCTCTGCTAAAAAGACTTCGCACCGACCCACCTCCACACCTTTGCAAGGTAAGTGGACTGACATAGACTATGCCCTATCCTACCTCTCCGCTCTATCTTACCATCGAGCCGATAACTATGACGAATGGTTAACAGTAGGTATGGCACTTCATAGCGTTGATGATTCTTTCCTGTGTGAATGGGAAAAATGGTCTTCTGAATCAGATAAATACAAACCAGGAGAATGTGCTAAGAAATGGCAGTCATTTTCCACTGGTGGTGGTGTAACTTTAGGAACTTTAGCCCACATGGCCAAACAAGACGGATGGGTTAGTCCCTTTGCTAACCAGAATA
>JBFRWK010000178.1:0-54074 GCA_051439545.1 Xenococcaceae cyanobacterium
CAGTCAGACGACTGACTAATTCTCGGTATTCCTGTCTCCCCAAGGCTTGTAACTCCTCCTGTAAGTTGTGCCAATCTAATTCTGATACTTGTTTTTTTGCGAGTGCCTGTACTTGCCACTGAGTCCAGCCATAAAAATCTTGTTCGTATTGTGGAGTCCTTTCCGAATTCATCTTAGTATTTGCGCGAAGGAGATCTTAATTTTATATCCCTCGAAACTATTTATCTAACATTGATGATCTGGGTGCAGTCAAAAGTAGTTGGTGATTCTCTATGGCGATCGCCAAAATCCCCTTAAAACATATTACTCAATATGTTACAAAATGAAGTTCCGAATGGGAATTAGAAGATCAAGAGCGTTATCAGAAGTTAAGCGATCACCGTTGATGGACAAAAACGAACTCTAAAAGAGTATTCTTATGAAAACGATTATTAAAAAAAACTTGTAAATGAGTTCAAAAGATATTATTGAAGTTGTAGTCTCTAAAAATAAAATTCCCATTAGAATAACCCATAAACAGTGGTCACATATCACAGAAAATCATGATTATATGGCAGGATGTATAGATGTAGTCTTGGAAACTCTGGCCGAGCCTGATTTTATCGTCAAAGGTTGGACTGATGAATTAATCGCACTAAAACACTACAGCAAGACAGTTATTTCTCAAAAAGATGCTGTTGTTATCTATAAAGAATTAAGCGATGATGGCTTTGTCATAACTGCATTTTTGACATCATCTCCCGAAAAAATTATTAAACGAGGTATTTTATGGCAGAAATAAATCTTTTAAACTCAGTTCCTTATCTTCTTCAAGCTCCTTCTTCTCAAATATGGGTAAATTACGATGAAGATGCTGATGTACTATATATAAGTTTTCGCAAACCTCAAAGAGCGAATGATAGTATCTTAGAAGAAGATGTCATATACCATTATCATGATCGCGAATTAGTTGGTATTACTATTTTACACGCTTCAACCTTTCATCCCCAATAATGAAAATTGCTTGTTTATCAAGGGAGCATAAATTGATTTAATAAATGTGGCACTATCTTTCTAGATTTAATCTTATCAAAGCGATCGCTTGTGGTACTCCTTGCTAGAAAAAGGATGGAGAAAAATAAGACCAACTTTAGACGCTCTTCCTTTGTTTTCATTGCTCCTTCCATTCAAGATAATTTACCCAACACAGTGATGGAAGCTTTAGCTTGTGGTACTCCTTGTGTAGCATTTAATATTGGCGGTATGCCCGATCTCATCGATCATAAACTAAACGGTTATCTAGCTCGACCTTTTGAAGTAGAAGATTTAGCAGAAGGAATTAAATGGATTTTAGCAGATCGGCAACGACATTATACAATGACTCAAGCAGCAAGGGAAAAAGTCAAACAATGTTTTACTCTAGAGATTCAAGCAGAAAAATATAGTAAATTGTTTAAAAGTATTTTAAATAAATAATTGTTTTAAGTACTATTTTAAAAATTTTGATTATGCTTTCAAAACCAAAAGAAAATGAGCAAAAACAAGACAAGCTCCAAACACAAGAATCGATCCCAAAAAAGCCTCTTGTTTCTATAATTACTGTAGTATTTAATGGAGAAAAAGATTTAGAGGAAACTATTTTATCAGTTATCAAACAATCTTATCAAAATATTGAATATATCATTATTGATGGTCAGTCTAGCGATCGCACTCTTGATATAATCCATAAATATAATAGCAAAATCGACTACTGGGTTAGCGAACCAGATCGAGGTATCTATGATGCTATGAACAAAGGAATTATGGCTGCCACAGGAGAGATTATCGGTTTAATTAACTGTGGTGATACTTATACTAGTAATGCAGTTGAAGAAGTAATTAAAGTCTATCAAAATGTTACCGATAAACAGTATCTAGTAATTAGTGGAGCAATGTATCGGTTTGATGTCGAGAAAAATATCAAGTTTAAAATAGTTAAAAATAAAAATAATTTACACAAAAATATTAATAAGGTTATGCCACTCAATCATCCTGCTACTTTTGTAACCAAAGCTGCTTATACTAAAGTAGGAGTTTTTAATCCAAACTATCGTATTTGTGGAGATTATGACCTTATCTTTAGAATGTATTCTAGCTCATTAGTCGATTTTGTATTTATCGATCGGGAACTAGCTTATATGAAGCTAGGGGGAATCTCAGAGCAATTTTCTAGTTTTTGGATCAGGTGTAAAGAGCATTTTGATATCAGGAAAGATCGACTTTCTCTATTTACCAATTTGACAATTTGCTCTTATTGGTATTTAAAAACAGTAACCAAGTATTGGCTGAGAAATTTGTCAAATAATTCCTTACTATCTTTATATTATTCTGTTAAACATAATCGCTAATTTGTTTTATGCTGAAAAATAGCTTGCTTTTACCCAGAAAAATATTTAGTTTTAAGAATTTTTCTCTCGGTACTCCCTTTTGGGCTTTTTTTATTTTAAATCTCCCAAGTATTAAACTTTTATATTCGAGTGAAATAGTTAATATATTAGCCATAATTGGTCTTGGCTTTACTTACTTTTTAAATTCATCCAAAATTTTAATTGGCGAAAAGAGAATCCAATGTTTTGCTATATTTTCTTTGTTCTGGATGATTTTATTGATTTATGGAATCTTTGGGTCTGATGCTGTTGTCAGTAACCTAATTTTCTTGCGTTATATTAGTGTTTATTTTACTGTTGTTGGACTGATATTTTTTATTTCTGAGAAAGATTTACCTAAAATCATTGTATGGCAAATTATTTGGGGAACTATTTTATCAATTTATCAAATTAACTATGGATTTAATTTTGATAAATTTGAGGGTATACATTATCAAACTGTGGCTATTCCCATGACTACTAGTTTGCTAATTATATTAGGTCTAATCTTTTTTACTAAAAACATTGTCAGAAAAAAAAATGACAAGTTTATATTGTGGACTTGCTTATTATTAAATATTTTGAGTATAACAACCCTAGAAGGAAGAAGCCCATTATTATTTTCTTTGTTGGTTTTAGTTATATTTTTACTCTATAAAGTGAATTGGGGCTTTTTTTTAAAAGGTCGTAACTCCCTGAAAATTTTAAGAGTTGTGCTGATTACTTTTATTCTTATTTATATAGGATTTATTAATTTACAAGCAAAATTGAGTAATTGGGGATTAGAACGATATTATCGTTTATTTTATAACATACAACAAGAGCCCAGAATTGGACTATATCAAGGAGCTATAAGAGCAATCATTGAGAATCCTCTAGGATATGGTTTGAATGCAGCAGAAAAATTAATTGGATTTTATCCTCACAATATTTTCTTAGAAATTTTAATATCCGCAGGTATTATTGGTCTGATTCCTTTTTTGATTTTAGTTGCTTTATATATTCACAAAATGAAAAATACTGTCAAAAAATCGTCATACCATGTTCCTTTTGCAATGATGAGCCTTTATTTGTTTTTCACTTGGAATGTTAGTTTCGATTTAGCAAGTTCTTATATGTCTATAGGTTCAATGGTAATTGTTATTTGTACTAGTAATAATTATAAAAATATAATTCCCATCTCAAACTATAGTAACAACTAGTAAGTAACTATAAATAAAATAACATGGAAGTATCAGTTATTATCACAACTCGCGATCGACCCCAACAACTAAGCCAAGCTTGTCAAAGTGTATTTAGTCAAACTATTAAACCTCAAGAAATCATTATTGTTGATGATGGCTCTAAAATAACTTTAGATCGACTCAGTTTAGAACAATTATGTCCTCAAGAAATAAGTCTCAAAATAGAGCGATTGAATTCATCTCAAGGAGCTTGTGTAGCCCGTAATAAAGGAGCGGAAATAGCTAGGAGCGATCTTCTAATGTTTCTCGATGATGATGATACTTGGGAAGAAAATAAAATTAAAGATCAGTTAGAAGTTTTAGCGAATCACCCAAATTTAGATTTAGTTTATTCAGGTAAATTAATTGTAAGTAGTGAAGATAGAGAAAAAATTTTGTATCGGGTAAAACCCAAAGCATGGGGAAAACTATATCCTCACATTTTATATAGTAATTTAATTGGCACTACTTCGTCCGTAGCGATTAAAAAAAAGTTTTTTCAAGAAACTGGCGGATTTGATGAAAAAATGCCTTCTTTGCAGGATTATGATTTGTGGATTAGAGTATGCCGATCTGGGTTAGTAGGACACGATCGCAGTTGTAATGTCAGATACACCGTGTCTACAAAATCCGAGCGACAAATTAGCGGACAATCACAAAGACATATCCAAGCTGTCAAGCTGATATTAGATAAGTATAGTCAAGAAATTAAAGAGCAAGGACTATTAAAATCACGTCATATTAAATCGTCAATGATTTGGTATGTAGCCAAATCTATACGTCGTAAAGGCTTAATCACTGCATTACCCTGGATTATTCAGAGTTTTTTACTGTATCCAAATTTAAAAATATTAGGTTTAATACTTCCAGTAACAGTAATTCAAAAATTGCGTAAATCATTGTGATTTATTTTGTGCTACCTTGAATAGAAATTAAATAACTTATGTATAATCATAGATTTTTTATCAGCCAATAAAGAAATGTTTTCAGCATATAAAATACTCGAATGGGGTTCGGGACAATCAACTTTATGGTGGAAGAATTACGTATCTAGTGTTGTTTCCATAGAACAAAGTATTTCTTGGGCTGAATATCTCAAAAAAAATCTGACTGAAAAAGATGCAGTGAATATTATAATTTGCCGATCAAAACAAGAATTTATAGTAACAACAACTAAGTTATTAAACAAAGAAAAGTTCGATATCATAATTATTGATAGCACTGCTTATTCGGGAGGAAGTCGTTTAGAATCGGCTAAAGCTTCAATTAGTCTACTAGATTCAAATGGCTTAATAATTGTTGATAATTCTGATTTAAAAAGTTTGAAACCTGTTCATGAATTGTTATACGAAGAAGGATTTGGGAGAATTGACTTTTACGGTTATAGTCCTGGTGCGTTTCATAAGCAATGTACTTCTTTCTTTTTACGTCCAGATAGAAAGACAAATATATTGAGAAGCAAACAAAACGTCGCTATTTGTTCTCCTTTATCTTTATCATTTTAAGCAAGCTCAAGTTTGTGACTATCAGTAAAAACTGTATATATGTACTGCGTAGGGTGCAAAAGAGTCTTTAATTATTCCTCGACCTATGTTTGTCCAGCGATTTTCTCCGATAACTTTGGCATAATTGACATTTGTATTGGCATTTAGTTCAATAGTCCTATCAATTGAACTATTTTCATGATTGACTGCTATTAAAATAAATTGACCATTGTTTTTATTGTGATATAGTTTGCTTTGAATATTTTTTCTACCGTTTTTATCTTTTGACCACAATGGTTCGGTTTGGATAGCAGGAATTAAAGGCTTAAATTCTTGGATAAGTGGTGTTAAAGTAGAATCTACCCAAGATTGTTTAGTCCTGTGATGACCATAGAAAAATAAACCATCTGCTCCAGCCAGAATACTAGTATAGAGCATATATCGCTGTTCTTTTTGAGTACAAAAACGTCTTTTTGCATTAGGCTCAATATCTTGTTCGTGTCTACCATAGGCTTGCAATACTGGTAAAAAATTCATTTGGTTCGATCGAGCATAATTGCCAGCAGCCATCACTCGGCGACGAAAATAGTCTATCCCTGTTTTACTATTACTAAATTCTGGTTCTCCATACCAACAAGGATACTTATCATACATGAATATATCAAAAGTGTTAGCATAAGGTTTTATTTTCCTAACCGAACCATTAAAAACAACAGCAACAGGATGGCTCGAATCTTCGGCTTTGATGGTTTGGTAAACTAATTCTAAAGTTTTAGGCGATACATTATTAAGTTCTGGTTCATCAAAAGAATACCAAGCAAATAAAGCAGGATGATCTTTAAAAGCACGCACAAACTTTTGTATTACCTCAATTTTCTCTCTTTTGACTACATCAGGATAAAACTGTAAAAAGACCTTAATTCCTTGGCTTTGTGCATTATCTAAATAGTGTCTAATTGTATCAAAATCTTTGCCCAAACTATAGGGCAACAATAGATTAAAGCCTTCTTTGGAAATCGTGGAGGCAGTCTTTAACCTATTAATGCGATCGAACCATCCTAGAGGGAATTCTTCCAGAGAAAAAAAACTGTTTTGATTAACTACTAAATCGGTATTATTTATTTCAGGCTCGATTCGATCGAAATTGCTATTGACAGAGTGCGCCCAATTTGGCGGTGAGAAATTTTTTAAAATATGAAGTTGTGGAATAGTTAAAAGTGAATCGATGTTTGCTAAGTCGATCGAATTTAACCGAAAGTAGTATTTAGCTGCAATAGCCATAGCAGTTCCACACAAAATTAAACCCAATGTTCGTAAAAGTGATTTAGACATATTTATTTAGATTAATAATTAACTTAAAACTATAATTAGTTATTGACCTGCTGACTACCATCGTGAAATCATATAACTTACTAGAAAAAAAGATCGCGCAAACCTTAGACAGTTTTCCCCAATTAAAACAAATTACCAAAACTACATATCAATATTTAAACTTTTATTTAAAAGGCGATCGCGATTTTCAACTTACCCTCTATCCTCAAGTAAACATATACACCCCTTGGCAATGGAGTAAAACCAAATCTGAGTTAGGAGAGTTGTTTTTTGGCTACTATGACAAAACTCCTTGGTCATCAGATATGTCACGGTTTGTTTGTCATCGGCTCAAGGATAACACTAAAGTAGAAATTGTGATCTTCGATCGCTCGCGACAACAAACTAAAGAAGTTGGTAACTCTGCTACTTGGAGTTCTCAGCAAGGTAGTATGGTTCAATGGCTGGGAAATAAACAAATAATTTTCAATGACTTAGTAGAAGACAAACTAGTAGCTAGAATTGTTTCTTTAACTGGCAAAACAGAAAAAATTATTTATTTCCCTATTCAGACAGTTCATCCCGATGGTAAAGAAGCTTTGAGTCTTAACTACAAACGTTTGGCTCGTTTGCGTCCAGAATATGGTTATGCTCCTGCTGCGAGTAATTTTAGTAGCGATCGATCTTTAGCTGAAGATGGTATCTGGAAAGTAGACTTAGAATTAGGAACAGGGGAATTAATTATTAGTTTAGAAACTTTAATTGCCCATCAACCTCGTCCTGAAATGGAGAATGCCGAACACAAAGTTAATCATATAATGTACTCTCCTCAAGGAACTAAATTTGTCTTTATGCACCGTTGGCTGGGAAATCAGGGCAAATTCTCTAGATTATATGTAGCTGATGCAGATGGGAGTAATTTACAACTATTATTAGACGATCGCATGGTATCTCACTATAGTTGGCGTGATGAAGAAAATTTACTCGTTTGGGCGAGGACTAAAGAAAAAGGCGATCGCTATTATTTAATTAATATTGTTACAGGAGATAAAGAGGTTATTGGGGAAGGAATTTTAGATGTTTATGGTGATGGACATCCTTCTTTTTCCCCCGACAGACGTTGGATATTAACAGATACCTATCCTGACAGATCGAGAAAACAACATCTCCTACTATATGAAGTAGCAACAGAAAAACTCATAGAAATTGGTAGCTTTTTTGCACCTCTAAAGTATAGTAATGTTAAACGTTGCGATTTACATCCTCGGTGGAGTTCCGATGGTTGTACTATATCCATTGATTCTACTTATGAAGGTCAGCGTGGGACTTATATATTAGATGTTAGTGCGATTGTTAATAGTTAATTTTATTTATCCTTAATCTCAAATTTTGAGTATTGTAGCAAGAGCATTAAAGTATTTCATATTAATACTTATTCTCAATCGATGAAAAATTTATGACAACTCCCGTTACAGTATTGATGAGTGTCTATAATGGTATGCCATACCTTAAAGATGCGATCGACAGCATTTTACAACAGACCTTCACTGACTTTAAATTTCTAATCTTTGATGATGCCTCTACCGATGGTACGAGCCAAATACTCGTCCAATATGCCCAAAAAGATAACCGAATTCAAATTGTAACTAACGATCGCAATTATGGCTTGGGGGCAAATTTAGCCAGAGGAGTGGAAATGGCAAAAACACCCTGGATAGGGAGAATGGATGCCGACGATGTTGCCGTTCCTAATCGTCTCGAAATGCAAGTGAAATATATAAACGCTCATCCAGAGATCGATATTTTAGGAGGATACGTCACAGATATTGATGAAAATGGTGCGGTAGTTGGTGAGAGACGCTTTCCTGAATCTAACGAAGAAATTCAGAAATTGGTCTGGACTTGTCCTGTTTTTCATCCTACAGTTATGTTGCGTCGCGAAGCGATACTAAAGGTAGGCTCTTATTCTCCTAAGTTACGCAAACGTCAAGACTACGAGCTTTGGTTTCGTTGTGTAGCTGCTAATCTTAAGTTTGCTAATCTTACTACACCTTTAATTTATTATCGCTTTTCTGACAACACCTTTAAACGCAATAACTGGCGAGTTCAGTTAACTCATTTGTCTATTGGTTGGCGTGGTTGCTGGTTAGTCGGTGCCTCTCCTTGTGCTTATCTTGGCGTGACTAAACCTTTGGTCATCTCGCTATTACCACCAAGTTTAAGATCTGTGGCTTATCGTTGGTTAAAAAAATTCGATCCCCGAGAAAGAGCAAGTAATTAAAATGCTATTGACTGTAGGTATCAAGAATTTAATGTTAACAGACTTATAAAAGTTTAAGACCCTTGGCACGGAATTTACGTACATCTTCTTTGGTCGGAAAACTATTATAGGTTGCTGCTTTAGAATCGTTGGGTAAATAGTTTGGTTCTCCCTGTTTATACATCTGGATTACTTCCAAGATTAAATGAGCATTAGTTCGCTTGGTTTTAATAATTAGTTCGTCTAGGCTTTCTTGTGGATTCAAGCTAAATTCTTTTTGTAAAATAATCGGACCTTCATCTAATTTTTCATTCATTTTATGAACTGTCATTGCCGAAATAGGGTCTATATCATAGTTATATAAAGACCAAAAATTAGGCAGCATACCTCTATTTTTCGGTAATTTAGCATTATGTATATTGATACAACCATATTTGGGTTTTGAAAGTATTTCTGATTTAAGTTTTTGGCTGGCTGCGACAGAAACTAGTAAGTCTATGTTTTGATTTTCAACTATTTCAATGAATTTTTGAGAGTTGACATCTGTAATATGAATAATTTTCCAGCCTTGTTTTAATAGCAAATGTTCGAGAGAAAAAACTCCCCAAAAATTCCCTTTAAATAATTTTACTGCAATTAGATTTAATATTTTGGCAATGGTATATCGAACACCTAAACGAACAAAATTAAGTAGTCCATAAAAATCAAACATTTGTTTTAATAACTTGTTAAAGCTTTTCTTACCCAATGGTGCTTGAATGACAACACCTTCAATACAAATATCAGAGTCGTTAAAAATATCAATAAATTCCTGAAAAAAATGAGGAATATAAAAAGGATCGTCTTGAGTAATAAACATAATATTTAGTTTATTTTTAGTCATTTTCATTTATATAATTTTTGTTATAATCTTAAATATTCGGTTAATATCCAAGATACTAACTGATTAATTCATATCTTTCAAAAGATTATAATTAATTCTTAAAAATATCAATTATATTCTATGCTCAACGCTCTCAGCTTTGATATCGAGGACTACTTTCAGGTTGAAGCTTTTAAATCGATCGTAAGTAGAGCCGATTGGCACAATTATTCCAGTCGAGTAACAAGTAATACGCGCCGAATTATCAATCTGCTTAGAGAATACAATACTCGCGCTACTTTTTTTATTCTGGGCTGGGTTGCCGAGCAATTTCCTATATTAGTCGAAGAAATTGCTGCTGAAGGTCATGAAATTGCCACTCATGGTTATTGGCACGAGTTAGTTTATCGTCAAACTCCCGAGGAATTTGCTCGTGACTTGGAACAGTCTTTGCAAGCAATTAATCGAGTTATAGGAGACTTTAGAGTAATTGGTTATCGCGCTCCTACTTTTTCTATTACAGAAAAATCGCTCTGGGCTTTAGACATTTTACAAAAATACGGAATTAAGTACGATTCTAGTATTTTTCCTGTAAGTATTCACGATCACTACGGAATTAGTCAAGCCAATCGTTTTGCTAGTAAGCTCAAAGAGGATTTGTGGGAATTTCCTGTTAGTACACTCAAACTGAGTAAACATAATCTGCCTGTTGCTGGGGGTGGCTACTTTCGCTTATTTCCTCTTAATGTTACTCGCTGGGCTATTAGTCAAATTAACAATGAAGGACAGCCAGTATTGATTTATCTTCATCCTTGGGAATTCGATCCAGAACAGCCTCGATTTCCTAATGCTTCTCGACTCTCCCGTTTTCGCCATTATCTTAACCTAGAGAAAACTGAGAATCGACTCAGAGCTTTACTAGAAGAGTTTGAATTTGATGCCATAGATAAGGTATTTGCTAATCAGTTAAAAGACATACTTTAGGCTTAGATAAAGAATAATTTTCATTCTTATGATATTCGATCGCCTAGCACCCCGACTTTGCCACAATCGCCTTTTTCTTTTAACAAACTTGACACGAGTCGGTAAAAAAGTGAGACAATGGATCGCTAAACCAATTGCCATATCGATCGCTCATGAGCTTAAACTGGATTAGTACTGCCAAACGTCTCAGTAGTTTACCCCCTTATGTCTTTGCTCGTTTAGACGAACTAAAAGCCCGTGCTAGGGAGCAAGGACTAGATCTAATCGATTTAGGTATGGGTAATCCCGACGGGGCTGCACCTCAACCAGTTATCGAAGCAGCGATCGCAGCTTTAGCCAATCCCCGCAATCATGGCTATCCTCCTTTTGAAGGGACTGCTAGTTTTCGTCAGGCAATTACGAGTTGGTATAATCGCTGTTATGGAGTTAATCTCGATTCTGATAGTGAAGCTTTGCCTTTAATTGGCTCTAAGGAAGGACTAGCTCATCTGGCTCTTGCTTATATCGATCCAGGGGATTTAATTTTAGTTCCGACTCCCTCTTATCCCGCTCATTTTCGCGGGCCTTTGATTGCAGGAGGAATAATACATCCTCTTCATCTAAAAGAGTCCCAAAATTGGCTGATCGATCTAACTGCTATTCCCGATTCTGTAGCAGAAAAAGCCAAAATTCTTTACTTTAATTATCCAAATAACCCAACAACAGCTACAGCACCACGGGAGTTTTTTGAAGAAATTGTAGCTTTTGCTCGTCGTTATGAAATTATGCTCGTTCACGATCTTTGTTACGCGGAACTAGCTTTTGATGGCTATCAACCTACCAGTTTGCTGGAAATTCCTGGCGCAAAAGAGATTGGCGTAGAGTTTCACACTCTTTCCAAAACTTACAATATGGCGGGTTGGCGTGTGGGCTTTGTTGTGGGTAACTCCAGCATTATTCAAGGATTACGGACTCTCAAAACTAATTTAGACTACGGTATTTTTGCAGCTATTCAAACCGCAGCAGAAACAGCCCTACAATTACCCGATATTTATATTAAACAGGTACAAGACCGCTATCGGCAAAGACGAGATTTTTTGATTAAAGGTTTAGGAGAATTAGGCTGGAATATTTCTCCTTCCAAAGCAACTATGTATCTCTGGGTAAAAACGCCACCAGGCAAAGGCTCGACTGAATTTGCTCTTAATGTTTTGCAGAAGACTGGGGTAGTCGTTACTCCAGGCAATGCGTTTGGCGAAGCAGGGGAAGGTTATGTCAGGATTAGCTTAATCGAAAACTGCGATCGCCTGGGAGAAGTTATTCAGAGATTTAAACAAGCAGGAATTTACTATAAGTCTGATGTAGTGATTTCTTACGATAAATAAGTAATCAATAATCAGTAATCAGTCTTTTTATTTCGCTCGATTATCCGTACTCGCTCTTAATTTGAAGACAGACTAATAAGATTTTTTCTCTAAAATAAACTCAAGAAAGTGAGGCATCAAAAATGATTGCGCCAAAAGAAAAACCTATAAGTTTTGAAGAGTTTCGGCAATCCTATCCAGAAGACGAAAAACGCTACGAGTTGATTGAAGGTGTAATTGTTGAAATGTTACCAACAGGTTCTCATGAAGATATTAGTGGTTTTCTTATTGCCGAGTTAAATTTTGAAATCCGCAAGCAAAAACTTCCCTATTCTATTCCGAAAAATTGCCTCCTCAAACCTCTTGCCCCTCGTACTGGTTATTTACCTGACATAGCAGTTATTCATCGGGAACATATCAAAGATGAACCTCTATGGGAAAAATCCTCTGTTATTCAAAACGGCAAAACTGTTCCTTTAGTAATTGAAGTTGTTAGTAGCAACTGGCGCGATGATTACGGACATAAATTTGTAGAGTATGAAGCGATGGGCATTGGTGAATACTGGATCGTCGATTATCGGGCTTTAGGCGCAGTCCGCTACATTGGTAAACCCAAACAACCAACTATTACTATTTGTCAATTAATTGAAGGGGAATATCAAATGAAAAAGTTTATTAAAGGCGATCGCTTAAAGTCGGTTGTTTTTCCCGAACTAGATTTGACTCCAGAAGCAATTTTTCAATCGACAAGCAGATAATAAACTGGTCAACATCGAATTTGACGAGTGACCCTGCCGAGGTTTCCGAAGCTTCGGAACGCGCGAGTTGTCGGTTGAGACTGATGGGGAGATGGGGAGATAGGGAGATGGGGAGAGAGTTTGAAGGTTTGTTTCCTAACTAATAAAGCAAGCAATTTTTATGTGGATTAGCTTACCACAATGAGTAAAATCTTTTTTTCAACTTACCAATCATCTTCTTCTAGTTGCTTTTCTAACTGAGAAACTGCCAGAGCCATCGCTCTTTTGACGTTTTCCTCTGATTCTCGTGCTAATGCTGCTTTAATCGGTTCGATGGCAGGGCGATCGCCAATTTTCATTAAAGCTAAGGCTGCTGACTTGCGGGTTTCCCCTTCTTGATGTTGTAATAACTCAATTAACTGGGGTACGGCGGGTTGATAGACTAAATTACCTAAAACTGCTGCTGCTTCGCTACGAACATTGCTAGCAGGATCGTTTAAAGCTTGCACGATTAACTCAAAAGCTTTTGCTTCTTCTTCTTGCTCGGCAATTTTAGCGATCGCGCCCACGATGGCAGCACGGACTTCTGGTGAATCTGAGTTAATTGCTTGATAGAGATGTTGTTTTCCTTCTGTACCGATAAAGGCTAACGCCCAAGCTGCATGACCTTTGGTCGTTTCTGTACTGTCTTTTGATTCTAAGATTTGCAAAAGAGGCAAGACTGCTGCTTCTCCCGTTCTCGCTAATGCGCCAATTGCCGAACTTCTAACTACTGTATCTTCGTCATGCAAAAGAGCCTCAATTAAATTGGGAACGGTAGTGGGATCGCCAATTAGGGTAAGGGTTTTGGCAGCAGCACGACGGACAACAGCATTATCGTGATTTGCTAAGGCTTCTAAGAGAAAAGGAACGGCAGGTTTACCTACTGCACCGAGAGCTTCGGCAAAACCCAATCTCACCAGACCTCTAGTATCTCCCATGCATTCAACCATCTGGGCGATTAATTCGCCATCGCTAGTGTCAAAAGTTTTTTCTGCTATTTGTCGCTCGACTTTTTTTAGTAGTACATCAGTTTCTTCGTGAGATAGAAGAGATTTAACCATTGCCAGTTATTAGTTGTTAGTTGTTAGTTTTTAGTCCTTTCTTTAGGAGATATCTAAATTAATTAGTTTGAGTTAAAGCAGCGTATTGTTCTCTCAGTTTTTCTAGAGTTGTATCGATTTGAGTTAGCTGGGGTTCTAACTGTGCTAAAGCAGCTTTTTGAGGAAGTTTGGCTTTTTTTGCTGCTGCCATAGTTTCTGATAGGAGTCGCTCGCGATATTGCTCGAATTCACCAATCACTTCGGCTAATTCTGACGCGGTTGCTGGTTTGTTATTAGATTCTGAAGCTTCAGTCATATTTAACTATTTCCTAAATGTCGATCGCGCTAAATTATCTATTTTAAATATTTAATCTTAATTTTCTCTTGACATACTCGTACGACTAAGGCTATCCCTATAGTCTCAGAATCTTGGCGGTAGTAGAAACTACAAACCTGCTAGTTACAGCAGCACACTGGCTGTGTCAAACAGACCCTAATCTCTTATACCGAAGTACTTGAGGCTACTTTTTTCTATCAACTTATATTTGATTCACTCACTAATCAGTATCTAATTCCGACCCCTGACTGTCACGGACTGCTCAAGGTGCGGAACTAATTTCCGCACGCGAGTCCTCATCTGTTCACCATTACGGCAGATTGCATAAGCGGTTGTGTCGCAGGTATTTCACCTGTACTTGAGTTAGGTCAACGTGTCTTAGTTAACAAGAATATTGTACAACAGCTATAACTCTTGGTCTATAAAGATTATGACCCGACAAATTTAAAGGGACACATGTTGCCATAGCTCAGAAACAGCTAACTATTAGTATCTATAGATACAGAAATAGAGCGAGAAAACTAGGTTTTAAAAAAATAGCCAATTAAGTATAGCGAACCGCATAACACAACTAACCTGTCTGAATTTTGTTTTTCTTTCTCAACCCTGTCTAGGGCAGTAAATACATCTGGGTAGGTTTGACACTGACTGAGTTGGGGACAAACTTGTTGCGCTAACTCGGCTAATTCTTGAGGTTCGGCGGTACTATGTTCGGGGACGGGTACTAAATGTAATTCATCTTGAGGTCGTAATAAAGCTTTAAAAATGTCTTCATGATCTTTAGTAGATAACATTCCCATTACCCAAATAACTGATTTAGCTTGAGTATCTACATAATTGCGTAAGGCGATCGCAGCAGCAGGATTATGCGCCCCATCTACAAGTAAAGAAAGGTTTTTCCAGTTTGTCCATTGTAGTCTTCCCAGCCAACGAGTTTTTTTCATTCCTGCTTGAATGGCTGTAGTCGAAATATTCCAGCCTTGTTGTTGTAAAATCTGGCAAGCAGCGATCGCCAAAGCGGAATTAGTTAACTGTACTTCTCCGAGTAAGCTGAGGGGATATTCAAGATCTTGATATTTTGCCCAATTTAGTCGATTTTCAAGAAGTTCGGCATCTTTTACCCAAATAGTCGGGCAATTTAGTTCTTGAATTTTACTAGTAAATACTTTGGCTGCTTCTGAGGGGAGTTTACCAATTACCGCAGGACAATTTTCTTTAAGAATCCCTGCTTTTTCTCTGGCAATATCTGCTACCGTAGGGCCAAGACGCTGCCAATGTTCCTTGCTAATAGAAGTAATAACACTAACTAAAGGTCGATCGATAACGTTAGTAGCATCTAATCTTCCCCCCAAACCTACTTCCATTACAGCAATATCTACTCGGGACTGGGCAAAATATAACCAGGCAGCAGCGGTAATTACTTCAAACTGAGTGGGACTTTCTTCCTTCGGGTCGATCGCGCTTTGAATTTGGTGTAATATTTTGGCTAAAGTTTCTGTTTCTATAGGTTTTTCGTTAAGACAAATTCTTTCTGTCCAGTCAATTAAATGAGGAGAGGTATAACGCCCGACTTTGTAACCTGCTTCTGTCAAGATCGAAGAAAGATAAGCACAAACCGAACCTTTACCGTTTGTTCCGCCGACATGAATAATAGGTACTCGATCGTGGGGATTATTTAAGTTAGCTAATAGTCTTTTAATTCGTTCTAAACCTAAATGGACTCCAAAATATTGAAATGGTTCGAGTAATGAGTCTATAGCAGCAATTGATGTCATAAATAAAGTTTGATGTGAATTAGCTTCGTTTTAATCGATCGATTTTAAGCTATTAGCTATCAGCTATCAGCTATCGGCTATTAGATTCATAAAAGCTAAGAGGCTGTGAAATTTATAATATTAAAAACTGATGAGTAATAAATCTTTACCCTCTGATTGTATTGTGCGTCAGGCTACAGCTAAAGATATATGGACAATTAGAAAATTAGTTCTATCGGCAAAACTCGATCCGACTCAATTACGTTGGCAACAGTTTTGGTTAATCGAACATCAAGGAGTTACGATCGCTTGTGGACAATTACGGGATTTTGCCGATGCCCAAGAATTAGGTAGTTTAGTTGTTCTTCCCCATTGGCGCAAACAGGGTATTGGTAGTTATCTTACCTGTCATTTAATTAAGCAAGCAAGCAAACCCCTATATCTTGAATGTTTGGGCAAAAGTAAGAAAAGTTTTTACTCTCGCCATGGGTTTGAAGTAATTTCTTGGCAAGAATTACCGCGATCGCTTAAGTTCAAATTCGGTATCTCTCAGCTAGCTAAAATATCGATTCGCCTACCTGTAGGTTTTATGAAACATCATGGATCTAGTTAAGTCTTTAACAACTTTCAATCAACCATTTTCCTTAACTCGCTCGATTTTACTTTTCAATTCTTCCGTCTTATCCAGTAAATCACTTCGATCGATCTCTTGTTGTTCTCCCGATGCCAACCATTTTATATTTACTGTTTGCTTTTCAGCTTCAGTATCTCCTATGACTATACAAGCAACAGCACCACTGCGATCGCCTCGTTTAAATTGTTTACCAAAAGCACTACCGCTTAAATCTAACTCCACAATAAAACCCGCACTGCGTAATTTTTGCGCCAAAACTAGACCTTGTGCTTCTGCTTTTTCTCCACGGGAAATCAAATAAAAATCTGGTTGAATAGCAGGGGGTTGATGTAATTTTTGTAGCAGCAAAACCAATCTTTCCATCCCAATTGCCCAACCAGTACCAGGAGTATCCGTACCACCCAATTCTGCTACCAAACCATCGTAACGTCCGCCACCACATACTGTTGCTTGTGCGCCTAAATCGGCAGATATAATTTCAAAAGCAGTGTGAGTATAGTAATCTAAACCTCTAACCAAACAGTGATTGATTTGATAAGAGATATCTAAATCTGTGAGTAATTGCAGAACTGTATCAAAATGTTTTTTCGATTCATCACTGAGACTATCAATTATTTTTGGCGCAGTTTTAGCTACTTCTTGAGTTTTTTTATCTTTACTATCTAAAATTCTTAAAGGATTTCGGGTTAAGCGATTTCTCGAATCTTCATCCAAGTCATCCTTGTAGGGTTCGAGATATTCTACTAAAGCTTCGCGATATTTTTGACGATCTTCTCCTCTACCCACAGAATTAATATCTAATCGCAGATTATTTAAACCCAATGTCTGTAAAATTTCTGTAGCTAGAGCGATCGCTTCTACATCTGCACGAGGAGAACTACTACCAAGTAATTCTAAACCAATTTGGTGAAACTGACGCTGACGACCAGCTTGGGGACGTTCGTAACGAAACATTGCCCCACTATACCAAAGACGCTGTACCCCTCTAGCATAAAGATTATTACTAATAAAGGCTCTTACCACTCCTGCCGTACCTTCTGGACGAAGGGTAATAGATCGATCGCCTCTGTCCATAAAACTATACATTTCTTTACCGACTATATCTGTGGCTTCCCCGATACCCCTAGCAAATAAATCGGTTTGTTCAAAAATGGGTGGGCGAATTTCTTGGTAAACTGCCCTAGTTAATATTTCCTTGGCGGTTTGTTCGATTAGCTGCCAGTAACCTACTTCCTCTGGCAAAATATCTTTAGTTCCTCTTAACGGTTGAACTGCTCCCATTTTGTTTAGCGATCGATATATTAATTAAAGCTCTAGTCTGTGACGTACCCATCCCCTAAAAGGGGATAGGCTTCCTACTTCGACGATACTTGTCTAGACAAAGCTATCGCTCTGTCGCCGACAGTGGTATCTCCATAGGCTAAAACTGTCCGCCCGACAGCTAAGAGATTGCGGGCTGCGTTGTAGTCCCTCAAGTTATGAGAGCCACAAACACAGTCCCATTCTCTAACTTCTAAAGGAAGTTTCTCTAATACATGACCGCAAGCATGACATCGTTTTGATGACGGAAAAAAGCGGTCAATTTGGATTAAGATTCTTCCATACCAACTAGCTTTATAGTCTAGCTGTCTGATTAATTCACCCCAAGCAACATCGGCTATTGCTTTGGCTAACTTGGGATTTTTAATCATATTCTTCACAGCCAACGATTCTGTAATTACTACTTGGTTCTCGCGTATTAATTGAATCGTTAACTTGTTAAGAAAATCTTTTCGACAATCAGCAATCTTGACGTGTAGTTGGGCTACTTTAACCCGTGCTTTGTCTCGGTTTTTAGAACCTTTTTGTTTTTTAGCCAAACGTTTTTGTAGTTTGGCTAATTTTTTTTGATATTTTTGATAGTATTTAGGATTGCCAGAAGCAAACCCTTTTGAAGAAACAATGACATCTTTGATTCCCAAATCAATTGCTACTTGTTCGTCGGTTTTGGGTAATTGTTCGATTTCTTCTTCTACGGAAAACGATACAAAGTATCTATTGGCTGAATCTTTGCTAACTGTAACTGTAGTAGGAACTCCAGTAAATTGACGATGCCATCTAATTTTTAAAGGGGATTTCATCTTAGCTAAGGTTAGCTGTTCTCCATCCCATTTAAAGGCATTACTGGCGTAGGTAGCAGATTGCTTATTCCGTTTCTTTTTAAATCTGGGGTACTTTGCTCGACCGTGCCAGAAATTCAAAAAAGCTGTGTTTAGGTGTCTCAATGCTTGTTGTAATGGAACGGCAGTAACATCTTTTAACCAGCTAAATTCAGAATTTTGTTTGAGTTGAGTCAATTGATTAGATGTTTCCTTGTAAGACATTTTTTGTGACGAACGGTAGTAAGCATCGGTACGAAGTCTCAAAGCCCAATTATAGACAAACCTAGTACAACCAAAAGTTTGCGCCAATTGGATGCGCTGTTCTTGGTTGGGGTAAAATCTATATCGGTATGCACGTCTAATCATCATGAATTAATTGTACACCATTTCATTTATCGGTGTAAACGATAATTAGTCGCGCTCGTGCTTCGGCACATACCCTCAAGGGATATGGGTATTCCCACTCGCACTATAACAAAAGTATTAGATCGAGATAGTTGGACGAAGTCCAAGCAGGCTCCGTCGTCAAGGGCGCGGAGTACCTTGGACTCCTCCTGACTTACTTGAAGAAAAAAGATTAAATTGATTAGAGGACAATTAATTTAAGTATCGTCAGCCACAAAATACGTAATGAGTAATGAACTAAATAGTATTAAAATTGCCGTAGTCGGAGATGTTCACGATCGCTGGGAAGCAGAAGATGGATTAGCCCTAAAGCATCTAGGAATCGATTTAGTTTTGTTTGTCGGGGATTTTGGCAATGAATCAGTAGAAGTTATCCGTCAGGTAGCTTCTCTAGATCTTCCTAAAGCTGTTATTTTAGGCAATCACGATGCTTGGTATACTGCTTCTGCCTGGGGACGAAAACAAGCACCTTACGATCGCACTAAAGAAGATCGAGTACAGCAGCAACTAGAATTACTCGGGGAATCTCATGTAGGCTACGGTAAGTTAGACTTTCCTCAATTTAATTTATCAGTAGTTGGGGGTCGTCCTTTCAGTTGGGGAGGAACGGATTGGAAAAATAAAGATTTTTATCGCGATCGCTACAATATCACCAGTTTTGCCGAATCTACTACTAAAATTGTCGCAGCAGCTCAAGAAACTGCTTATGATACTCTTATTTTTATCGGTCATAATGGCCCTACAGGATTAGGCGATCGACCAGAAGATACTTGCGGTAGAGATTGGAAACCCCTTGGTGGCGATCATGGCGATCCCGATTTTGCCGAGGCGATCGACAAAGTCCATACTTTAGGTAAATCTATTCCTCTAGTGACTTTTGGACATATGCACCATAGTCTGCGCCACAGAAAAGATCGCTTACGCACTATTATTAATAGTAGTCCAGAAGGAACTATTTACCTCAATTCAGCTTGTGTACCCCGTATCAAAGAAGGTAAAGAATGCAAAGAGCGTAGTTTTTCCCTTGTTACTCTCACTCGCAGAAAAATAACAGAAATAGCTCTAGTTTGGCTTAACTCTGATTTCAATTTTATTTCACGAGATATTTTGTTTGAACAACCTCAAAATTGAGTAATTAACTAATAATCGATCGCTTTTTTATTGCGAGCGAGCATTAAATTAGAGCGATCTTCATCAGTTGGATAACCAATATCGAAACTGAGAGGTACAATATCATCATCTAATTCATAAACTCGTCTTAAATCTGGCTGGTAATATTTGTTAAACAGAGCAATAGGCTGAGTATATTTCCCATAAAATTTTAAGTCCCAATTATCCCGATCGAAAGCCTCGAGCGGCATACCCGAATCATCTTGTAGAAGATAATTACTCTGAGTCAAAATTAAATTTTTCATTTGAGTAAAATCCTCTTGATACAGCGAATAAGCAGCCGTATTTAAGTACGTAACGAGTTTATCTGCTTTACCAATAAATTCAGAAATAGCAAAATTGTTACTCAACTGTCGATTATCTAACTCAGCAGAAAAATAATACAATATCCGTGGCTCAGTCTGATTTTTGGGAATAAAAGAAATTTTGACTCCTGGAATTGACTCTTCTTTATTTACCCCTACATTAGCCTGACTCTCTAAATTAATATATTCTAAATCTAGGATACGGCTATTAGTGCGAGCAATAAAAACTAATAAAATTGGTAAAACTCCTCGATCGTCTAATTCTATTTTTGGCATATCGCTCGAAGAAAAACCAAATTCAAATAAAGGATAAAGTGTATCCCGTACTTCTTGTAATTCTTCTTTGATTTTTACAATAGAATTATTTTGGAGATCGGGAATAGTCCCGATTGGTTTAGAATCAATTAATATATATTCTCGAGCTTGAGGAAATAAAGAATAAGCATATAACAGATCGGCACTACTGAAAGGATAAAAAATAGAATAGTCAGTATTATTAATCTCGGCTAAATTTTCTCTAGTCCATTGTCGTACTTCTGCTAAATGCTCTGTTTCTAGCTTTGACCAACTATGAGCAAAAAAACGATGATGTTCTAACCAATTACTCTCATATTTTAATTTATTAAGTCTACTTGTTGGTTTAATTTCTATTCCTGCTAAAAACTTAGCTGTCTCGGTTAATTTATTCGCTCTTTTTAAATCTATTAAAGAATCTATTTGACTGTTGGATATATTTTCAACATCGATAATTTTAGTATTTACTTGACTATCTGTTTTGGGTAAGATGTCATTTTCTTGACTGAAGTTACACGAGCCGATTGTTAAGCCAAGAACTGTTACACTTAAAACTAAAAACAAATTTCTGTATTGCATAGATTTAAATTAAAGTTACAAAATAATCTCTTTTCTTGGTTTTTGGCGATCGATTATTTTTTAGAAAAATTTCCCGTTACGATATAGTAGTTCTCATTCATCTGGGATACAGTTTAATATCTTGGTTTTTGCTAATAGCTAATAGCTGTTAGCTAATGGCTAATTCTGTACCTCGCTAATTCGATCGATACTATATATCAACAATATAAAAGTAATAAACTAACCAAGCGAGCGTCAGTGTTTATCCAGGTTTATTTGTAGACTTTTTTACTACAATATATAAGCTAGATCGAGCTAACTAGAGAAAATACTTATTAGTTTAGATGCCACCCTTAATTACTATGACAACAATCCGTTTTAGCTTAAAGAAATATTAAATGGCAAGATCTGAGTTAACTTCTGTTTACATATTTCAAGAAATAAGCTGTTATGCATTTAAACTGGGTATTCGTAAATTCCTTCTGCACGTCACGCCTCCTGCGGACTGCCTTTTTCAACAACAAAATTTAAAAGCGTGACAGCTTAGCAACCCTCACCAATTATAGCCATTCTTCTGTTTCAGAACGCTCTTTTTGTAATAACTTTGTTTGTATTATTTGCCAATTTGCTCGATCTGCGACTACATCTTCTTTAATTTGTCCTGTTTCCAAATAAATAATTCGTCGCGCAAAATTATGAATCAATTCTAATTGATGATTAACCATAACAATCGTTATGTCACTATCTTCTGTTAAACGATTTAGTACGGTTAATAAATTATGGGCAATACCAAGATCTAAAGCTGATGTGGGTTCATCTAATAATAAAACCTTGGGTTGCATAATTAACCCTCGGGCGATCGATACTAATTGTCTTTGTCCTAAAGATAGTTGTAATTCGTTACGTTCTAACCATTTTTGCGGTATTTGCAACAAATTTGTCCAAGTTTCTACTCTTTGACGGATTTCTTTTGGCGGTAATTTTTGTAATTTCAAGGGATAAGCTAAAGTTTCTGAAACCGACATCCCTAATAATTTTGGTTCTTGAGGAACTAATACTACTTGCTTGCGTAATTGAATAATGGGAATTTGACTGAAAGGCTTTTCTTCTAGATAAATTGTGCCAGTAGTAGGAGTATTCAGATAATTCAATAGACGTACAAGCGTAGTTTTTCCACTACCTGTTGCCCCGACGATCGCTAATTTGTCACCCCGATCGAGAGAAAAAGAGATATCTTGTAATAAGATAGCAGAGCCAACAGAGGCAGTTAAACTAATATTTTTTAACTGTATTATAGGAGCATCCATAGCGATCGCGCTGGTGAAAAACTTGTCCATCTACTGATAAAAAAATGGTAGGAAACATTAAGATGAAACCCGATGACAAGATTGAAATAATTAGAAATCCTTATATACAACCAGATAAGATCGTGTTGATTTTATCAATAGTTTTAGGTTCTTTTGCTCTAGGATTAGTACCTATTTTGCCTGAAATAATGTCATCGGCAACGGGAAATTTTCTCAAGCAACAACTCGATCGCCATAATAATTTAGTAATAACTAGTGACTGAAGAATAATAACTATTGCCAGGAAATTGTCGGGGAATGCTCGTTGCTGTTATTGTTATTTTTGGTATGTGACAAGACAGGAAAAAAGGGCTGATGTAGACTAATTAACTGAGCTAAAGTTTTTTTCAGTTGAGTACGGGGAACAATAGCATCAATAAAACCGTGTTTGAGTAGATATTCGGAGGTTTGAAAATCTTCTGGTAATTTTTCTCGGATAGTTTGTTCGATTACCCTTCTACCTGCAAAACCAATAATAGCTTTAGGTTCTGCCAAAATCAAATCTCCTAACATTGCAAAACTCGCACTAACTCCTCCCATAGTAGGATTAGTAAGTACGGGAATATACAGTAACTTCTCTTGTCGATGACGTTCTAATGCGCCAGAGACTTTTGCCATCTGCATTAAACTTAGCATTCCTTCTTGCATCCTTGCCCCACCAGATGCACAAATAATAACTACAGGAAAGCGTTTTTCCGTACCATATTCAATAATACGACAAAGTTTTTCACCAACGACAGAACCCATACTGCCACCCATAAAACGGAAATCCATTACTCCTAAAGCTAGGGGTAAACCGTCAATTAACCCAGTACCAATTTTGACAGCATCGGTTAAATTGGTTTTTTTCTGATATTCTTGTAATCGATCGCGATAAGCTTTGCGATCGCGAAATCCTAAAGGATCGATCGGTTGTAAATCTTCACTCAAGGGTTGCCATGTATCTGCATCAATGAGTTGATCGATTCTTTCTTCACTATCGACTCGATTATGATAATTACATTCGGTACAAACAAGCTGATTTGCTTTTAAGTCTTTGGTATACACAACAACACCACAAGCAGAACATTTATTCCATAACCCGTCAGCAATTTCTCGTTCTTGTTGTTTGTGGGGAGTCGGTTCTGTTTTTCTAATATTGTCAAACCAATCAAATAAAGACATTTTTATATAAAGTTATTTAATTTCTCTTTAATTATCCCTTAAAGGTGTACCTAGATAGTTGGACTGAGTATCGGTAAATCATAAAACTATTTTATCAAGCCCCGTCAATGGTTATTTTCCCCCTCACTGGAAAATAATTCTATTTTCAGCAAAAGAAATCTGCCGTTTTCCTACCCTAACAATTGTATCGATCCCATTCCCCTCTCTCTCTACTTTGGGTGGATCGTCTGCCTGTACTGTCATAACCACAAAAAAATTATTTACTCCTGTTGCCCGAACAACTCCACCGAGTTCCGTATCTTGATAAGATAGCTGTACTCCTTCTGGAGAAATGAAAGTTCCCTGTAAGGTTTTACCTTCTGGAGATTCGATGGTAAAAGTATCATCCCCTATACTCACTTTTCCCTCGGTGTGCATGAGCCAGGTTTTAGGTAAAAAATCATTTTCTGTTTGCAACTCCAGGCGATCGACAACAACAAATAACCCTGGTGTTCCCGACTTGCGGGTATAGTCAACAGCAAAAGAACGTAGCCAATTATCTTGTACTAAGCTTACTATCCCCGAACCATCGGGTTTCGTTTCTACATAAATCGGTTTTGCCCCTGGAGTAATATCGGTTTGTCTGACTAAAACATTTTCATTTTCTTTTCTTGCTTTACTTATCCCTGCTTTTGCCCATCTATGTCCTAAACCCCAAATACGGAAACTACCTTCATCGGGAAATGACCAAGAACCTCTTAATGGCTCTTGTTTGAGATAGATACTAGCTACAAAATCACGGTCATCTTGCCATCGATCGCGAAAAACATAAAAGCCTTTTTGTCGATCGATTAATACATTGCCAAATATTTCTAGGGGGTTGGCTGGGGAAATATCATCTTGATATCCTAACAAAGCATAGGCAGCAATATGGGGAAAACTTCGATCGATCCCGAAACTGCCATCTGCCACAAAATAACGCTCAAAAAATTTCATCACCCCTGGTAAAAACTTTTCGGGAACTAAAGGTAAACCAAGAGCAAAGAGCGAACCCTGAGGACTCAAGCGGTGTCTGCCATAAGCAGGTATAGCTAATTCTTCATCCCTTTCGACGAAACGCATAATGTAGTGGGGTAAAAACCACTTTGTTTTATCTGGTGCTAATTCTTCGCCAACTACATTTTTATATGCCTGCAAAAAAGGTATAATGGTTAAAACCCAAGGTTCGGTAGTATAATGGTCTCCTTCTGTGCCTAAAGCGCGATCGCCAATTCCCAAGTCTAAATAACGACTGATATTTCTTTCGGCAATACCCATCATCCGCCATATATCTTTAGGTCGAGACAAAAACCGATTATTGGGTAAAAACTCTTCAGGTTCGTGCAAAATTGCCAAAGCAGCTAAGCCCGCAGCACCTCGCGCCCGAGCATTCCAATTACTCCAAGCATTACTATTCCAGCCTGTTTTTGGCGAACTCCCATTAACTAAATTTACAGTTTGATTCGCCAACCAACGAGTTAACTTTTTTTGTCTGGTTTCGTCCCAATTGTGATAACAAAGATCGTATGCTAGGGCAACACCAGCAACAATAGGGGACTGTTCAAAAATTCTTTTGCCTGGGTTTTGTAGGGACTTTTCCACAATTTGCCATGCTTTTTCCGCAGCAGCGCGATCGTCTTTAATGAGAGCAAGAAAACAATAACCAGCAGCATAATAACCCCCATTAGGAACATAGCCATCGTAATAAATTGTCCCTGTTAGAGCTTTTTCTAATTGTTTGATAATAGCTCGACCATAATCTGTTTTTGCTTTTTCTTTTAATAAAGGAACTTGACTAGCACGAAAAATTAAACGAGGATGTTCTCTAGGAGTAACTGGCTGATGATTCGGGATAATTCGAGACTGTAAACTACTTTTTTTTCCCGTTACTTTACCCAAAAGTTGACGTTCTTGATAATTTCCCTCATAACTACCAATTAATCCATCTCGATCAGGCACGAGTTCGATTGCATAAGTAGCAGGTTCTAATTTTGGTTTCCAAGGATGAGACTGAATATTTAACCTAGCTTCTACTTGCCAAGCATTATCTGTTTGGATAACTTCTACTGTCCCTTGATGATCTACTTCTTTATTGAACTGAGGCGAGTAAGCCCAAAGTTCCCCATCGCATTTAGCATTATTACAGCTTAAATCTAGAGTGATATCTTGATAAATTGGTTCTTCTTCCCAAAGTTTCCATAGTCCGTGTTGTAAGGTAAGACTAATATTGCCGTTTAAGCTTTCGGGATCTAATTTGCGGGATACGGGAGGTTGTGAACCGCCGACAAAAAAAAGGATAAATAGATAGGTTGATAAAAGATAGAAAATCTTAATCACAACTAAAGAACAATAATTTATTTATGTAATAATTTAAATTTTAGTTGGTAAAATAATAAAAAGGTTTTTATCTAATAGTGAAAATTTATGAAATATGTCTTTCATTGATATCTCAAACTTAAAAATAAGTACTGATTGCTTTAGATAAAATTTTACAACGTTTTGATTTAAACGAATCTTCAGAAAATAACTCAACTCATGTTGCGAGAGCTAGTCATATGTTTAGATAAATTTTTGTTAATAACTCACTAGAAGGTATTTCGGTGAGCTTGAAATCCTAGCAAAAAAATAAATTTATTGGCTTATTTTGTTGATGTTAAAATAGTACTGCTTACACGAAGACCTTATGTATTTATTTAAAAAAAAGATACATTAATTGAAATTAACTAAATTCAATTTCTTCGTAAATATCACTCAACTTGATTTCATAATCTATACTAACTAGACTTAAACTTTCCTGCTGACTTTTATATTCACTCAACCACCATCTACCATCTTCCGCTTTGGCAAACTGTTGCACATAATAACGATATTGGTCTACTAAAATATATTCAGTAAAATTAGGAATAGAGCGATAATAATCAAATTTATCTCCCTGGTCATAATTTTTAGTGCTTTTAGATAATATTTCAACAATGAGTAAGGGGTTTACTACTGTATCATTACGATTATCTTGTAAAATTGGCTTGCCTTTAATAAGCATAATATCGGGATAAGTATAGACATTATATTGAGGAATCCATAACCGTAAGTCAGTCATAAAAACTTTATAATCCTTTTGCCGTGAAAATAGCTTTAGTAAAGTATAAAAATTACCAGCTATCTCATTATGATTGGGCGTGCCTCCAGTCATTGCTACAATTTTTCCATTAATATATTCATTTTTAAACTCGGATTTTTCTTCTAGTTTTAAATATTCCTCTGGAGTATATTTACGATTTTTATTTTCTGCTTTTATTTGTGCTACCATCTTTTGATTTTATGCTTTAGTTTGGTTGTGAACACTCAATCTGCTTACTCTATTAAAATAACTCATAATCATCTACAAAATATTTGGGCAATAGTTCTAACGAACTCGGTTACGGTAAGTAAAAAAATAAAATTCAAGGATATTCCTTTAGATATACAAGTTCGAGCAATATTTTTCCTATTCTGAAAAAAGCCGAGCTAATAGAGATTTTATTAAGTTTGTTAAATTATGACTAATCAAAATTATTTTCGTCACCGCACAACCAAGAAATTAATAGCTTATGTAGGCGCGGTTGCCCTGGGTTTGACGACCACAATGCTGCTGCCTACTAAAAATACTGCCCAAGAAATCGAAGAGGGTAGAACCAATGTAACCATAGAAAAAATTACTGGAAACATCGAAGAATATGAAGGTCAAATGGTAACGGTTAGAAGCGAAGTAGAAGAAGAATTAGGTGAGTCTGGTTTTGTGTTGCAGACTGACGATTTTTTCGGTGGCGAACCGTTTCTCCTCCTCAATGCTAGTGCTGAACCCGTAATCCGTCCTAACGACGAGATAGCAGTTCAAGGAACGGGAACGGTTAGAGAATTTATCCTCGCCGATATCGAGAGGGACTACGGTATCGATTTAGAAGACGAACTGTATGTAGACTATGAAAATGTACCTGCTGTTATTGCCGAGTCTGTAGCTTTAGCTCCTACCCCCGAAGAGCTAGCAGAAAATCCTTCTGCTTTTTACGACCAGGTAATTGCTATTAGACGGCTTTGATATGAACAATGTCTCCCTCCTAGCAAGAGATATCGAAGGTATAGAAGGTGCAGACGAAGTTACTGAAAAAGAAGGTAACGAAGCTGCTGAAGGTGCTGGTATCGGTGCGACTACAGGTACGGTTTTAGGCGGTATTGGCGGATTTTTAGTAGGTGCGGGGGTATTAGCTATTCCTGGTGTGGGGCCAGTCTTCGCAGCAGGAGTAGGTATCTCGGAAATTGCTGCTACCCTAGCAGGGGCAGGTATTGGTGCAGCAGCAGGCGGTATTATTGGTGCTTTAGTCGGTTTGGGTATTCCCGAAGAGAAAGCCAAAATCTATGAAGATCGGATTAAAGCTGGTGACTATCTACTAATGGTTACGGGTACTGAAGATCGCGTAGAAAAAGCAGCTTCTATTTTACGCGATCGCCATATTCAAGAGTTTGAAATTTACGACGCTCCCGATCTTGATAAAGAAGACCGCGATATCGAGTTGGTAGAAGAAGAAAGACCCGTAGCCAGACGCGAGGAAGTTGTTACCGAAAGACGCGAAACAGTTTCTAAACGCGATGCTACCGATAAAATCGATCTCGATAATGATGGCGAAGCAGAAGTAATTATTGTAGACAAAACCACAAGAGATCGCTAAGATTTATTGCTGACTCTAAAAATATTAGTAGGTGGGAGTTGAGCTTAACGTTCAACCCCCAATAGTTTTATGCTGGTTGCTTGAAATACGATCGCTCGACTAATCTCAATGTTAAGATGATGCCAAACGGACATCTAGTTGCTTTAAATTCCTATGTTAGCTGCAACAACAACTCAAATTACACCAGTCACCCTCGACAATTTGTTAGCGGTTTTTGCTGAATTTCTGGATATAGATGTCAGCGCGGGAGATGCAGCAACAGACACCTTACAAACCTATCGCCGTCAACTACAACAGTTTCTCGATTGGTGCGCTCGCGCTTCAGTTAATCCCACCCAAGTTACTAAAGATGATATCAAAAAGTATCGGCATTGGATGATCGAAAAGAAAAAATATAAACCAGCTACCATCGCCTTAAAATTAGCTGTAGTCAGACGTTTCTATCAAGCAGCCGTAGAAAAAGGTCTAATTGCCATCAATCCCGCAGCAGGAGTTAAACCCCCCAGAGAAAAACGCGATCCTGCCGAAAAAATAACTTATTTAGAACAAGACGAAGTCAAAAAACTACTACAAACTATCCCCGATAATAATACTCTCAAAGCAGCCAGAGATAGAGCGCTCGTTGCGATCATGGCATTAGAAGGGACTCGCACGGTCGAATTACATCGGGCAGATATTCGAGATTTAGTCAGACAGGGAAATAACCTCGGTATTAGAGTAGAAGGTAAGCGCAGTATTCGGATTGTACCTCTTACTCCCGAAATTGCTAAAACTTTAGTTTATTATTTACGCATTCGCGAAATAGAAGGAGAAATACTCAAACCCAATAAACCCCTATTTATTGCTGTAGGTAATCGTGCGGGGGGTAAAAGAATTTCTCGTCGCGGTATCAGATTAATTGTCGATCGCTATCTCAATGAAAGTTCTCTAAAATATAGTCCTGGTAGAACTATTTCCGCTCACAGTTTAAGACATACTGCGGGTACGTTAGCTTTAAGAAACGGTGCTGAATTACGCCAAGTACAAGATCTTCTCGGACACGCAGATCCCCGCACTACTTGTATTTACGCTCATATTGGCGATCGCTGGGAAAATAATCCCGCTCTAAAACTAGATATAGAAATTATCTAAAAAATATCCTTGGGAGTCTACTAATTCCTCAAGAATCTAGAATCTCGCAAGTGCCATAAAAAACTAAATACGAGTAGCAATGCGAAGAAGCTACTCATGCTACCAATAACTGTTTGCACGACAAAGCCTTTAAAGCCTTTAATCTCAAACCAAGACCAGCCATAAATTAGACCAAAAGTGCAAGACATTATCATCATGACGGGCAACCAATATGGGTAAATGTTTTTTGAGACCATTTGAAAGGAATTAATCATTTGTTTACTGGAAACTCGCTCCCAGAACCAAGCAACAACGATTAAACCGCCCACTATTGTACTCAGATAATGTTGAATGAGGACACTCTGATGAAAGGAACAAAGAATTATGATTAAAATTTGTAACCCAAAACCTTGTAACCTAGAAATCTATCTAAGTCGCAGAAAAGAAGAGAGTATATGAAACGTTTAGCCTTGCTGAGTGTATCGGACAAAATAGGAATTGTCGATCTAGCTAAAAAGTTAGTAACTGAATTTGAATTTGAGATTATTAGTAGTGGGGGAACAGCCAAAACTCTACAAGAAGCTGGCATAGCCGTTACTAAAGTAAGTGACTATACTGGTTCTCCTGAAATTTTGGGTGGCAGGGTAAAAACTCTCCATCCCCGTATTCATGGCGGAATTTTGGGAAGACGGGACTTAGATGAAGATAAGCAAGATATGGAGGATAATCAAATTCGTCCTCTCGATCTCGTAGTTGTCAATCTCTATCCTTTTACTCAAACCATCGCCCAACCTAATGTTACCGTAGCCGAAGCGATCGAAAAAATTGATATTGGTGGCCCTGCCATGTTACGGGCAGCAGCTAAGAATTTTAAATATTTAACTGTCTTGTGCGATCCCAGTCAGTATGAACCCTATCTCCAGCAATTAAAAGATTCTCAAGGGGAAGTATCTTTAGAATTTAGGCAACAAATGGCAGGTAAAGCTTTTGCCCATACCTATGCTTACGATCGCGCTATTTCCACTTATTTTGCCGAGTTAAATTCTGTAGCAGAATTACCCCAAACCTACACGGTTAGTGGCGATCGTTTGCAGACATTACGTTACGGCGAAAATCCCCATCAAAACGCTGCTTGGTATCAGACAGGAAATAAAGCCACAGGTTGGACGGCAGCCCAAAAATTACAAGGAAAAGAACTTAGCTACAACAATTTGGTAGATTTAGAAGCAGCCAGACGAATTATCGTTGAATTTCCCCCAGAAGAACCCGCAGCAGCAGTATTAAAACATACCAATCCTTGTGGTGTTGCGATCGCTTCTAGTTTGGCAGAAGCTTACGAAAATGCTTTTAATGCCGATTCTGTTTCGGCTTTTGGCGGTATTGTTGCTTTAAATAAACCCATTGACGCAGCTACAGCTACTGCTTTAACTAAGACTTTCCTCGAATGTGTGGTTGCCCCTAGTTGCGATGAAGAAGCCCAAAAAATCCTGCAAGCTAAATCTAAACTGAGAATATTATTATTATCAGACTTAGCGACAGGAAGTAAACAAACCGTTAAAGCGATCTCGGGCGGATTATTAGTTCAAGATAGCGATGATATTCAAGAAAACCTCGATAATTGGCAAATCGTAACCGAAAAACAACCAACATCAGCCCAGATGGCAGAGATGCTTTTTGCCCAAAAAGTCGTAAAACACGTTAAATCTAATGCCATTGTCGTTACTAAAAATAGAACTACTTTAGGTATAGGTGCAGGGCAAATGAATCGCGTTGGTTCGGTTAAAATTGCTCTAGAACAAGCAGGGGAACAAGCCCGAGGTGGGGTTTTAGCTAGTGATGGCTTCTTTCCTTTTGATGATTCAGTTCGTACTGCTGCTGCTGCTGGTATTAGCGCGATCGTTCAACCAGGCGGTTCGATTCGAGATAAAGACTCGATCGCTGCTGCCAATGAGTTGGGACTGGTGATGGTCTTAACAGGAATTCGTCACTTTTTACATTAGACCTGTTATGAAAATAGATTTTTTCTTTTGCTTGTGAGCAGCACGCTCAGGTTGGTCTTTTGCGAAAATATAGTTTTTATGTTATGATCTCAGTAAGATAGGCTATCTATTGCAAAAAATATTCAGATAGTCTCAAAAACAATATTCACTTACACTCATCAAAAATTGGAGGATGATATTTAATGACCCAAGTGGTTCTTGGACAAAACGAAAATATAGAATCTGCATTACGTCGATTTAAACGTCAAGTATCTAGAGCAGGAATTTTCTCAGACCTCAAACGTCTTCGTCACTTTGAAACCCCGATTGAAAAGCGTAAGCGTAAAGCTATTGCTCGTCGTAAAAAGCGTTATCGTTAATTGAAATTCACCACGATTGGGATATTTGGAAGTTTTAGCTTTCTGAGATTGGCAATCTTTACAACATAATCCAATCCAACTAAAAATAAGTCAACTAACAGTATAAAAGCGATCGTCTTTGGTTTTTGGGCGATCGTTTTTAATTAGATAAGTTTAATATAATTATTTTTAAAATTGACATACTATACTGTATGGTATTTGAATGATAAGTCTAAGAAAATAACTTAAATCGTCATGCTAAAACTTGCTGGATATTGGTTAATTTTCACTAGTATTTTGCACTTTATTGGTGGATTCGTTTTTTTTCCCGATCCGCTAGCAGAAATCGCTCAGGCTGGATGGTGGAATGCTGTTTCGCCAGATCCTTTTAACCTAAACTACGAAAGAGAGGCAGCTTTCTGGTTTATGATGATTTCTCCACTGTTATTTATTTTAGGAATGCTTTGTTGTTGGATAGAAGATCAGAAGCTAATTATGCCTGCATTTGTAGGCTGGATCTTGCTCATTGTTACAATCATTGGCATTGTAATTTTGCCAGTTTCGGGAACTTGGTTATTGTTAGTTCCAAGTGGAATAATTGTATTTATCTCGCTGCGAAATAAATGACGATCGTCTGTAATAGACTTTTTTTGGGCAAACGATGGCATTTTATCTTAGTTTTTTATCGCTATTGCTACAAGATCGCGATCGATATCTAAAAATCAATCTAAAGTTTTAGAGTACAGAACCAGAGAAAGCGGTAAGCTCATTGCAGAGAGCTTTTAAAATTGCTTCGCGATTAGCTATAAGCTTTGAGTTGTTAGCGATCGACTTCTTAGGTGAAAGAGCAAAATCACCAAATAATTCCGTCTCCGATTAAACCAGGCGATTAGCTATATGCTTGAAGCTTATAGCCTTTAACCTAATACTAGAGAGTTTGTGAATGCCAGAGTCTTTAAATTACAATAACCTTTCTATTATCTTACCCACGTATAATGAATCCGAGAATCTGAAAAAGCTAATCCCAGAAATCGAATACAAATACCCTAAATCCGAGATAATTGTTGTCGATGACAACTCCCCAGATGGAACGGCAGAAGTTGCTAGAACATTAGGGGCTAAGGTTGTTTTAAGAAAGAAGAAAGAAGGAATAGGTGCAGCCCTCAAAGAAGGGTACGATAGTGCCTCAAATCAAATATTAGTTTCGATGGATGCAGATTGCTCCATTCGGGTTGAAGATATCGATCGATTAATCGAGAAATTATACGATTACGATTTAGTTGTAGGCTCGAAATATAGCAAAGGAAGTAAGGCAAAAGGCTTTTCATCCAAAAGACAGAAAATTTTAAGTTATTGGGGAAATAAATTTTTTATTATTCTTTTTCAACTTCCCGTAGACGACATAACTCTAAACTTTAGGGCTATGACTAAAGACACCTGGCAAAAGTTGAACTTAAGGCAAAAAAGTAACGTTTTTCTCTTAGAAATGTTGCTTGAGAGTAAATCAAAAAAGCTCAAGATCGGTCAAATTCCCATTTTCTTTGCAAATCGATTCTACGGAAAATCGAAAACGAACTTAAAAGTATTGTTTCCCCTTTACTTTCGGTTTTTAATCGAGCATATTTTTAGAGGCTAGGGGAAAAAATCAACAAAGCTTTTAGAGATTCGGAGCATGGATCGAGCCTTGGTAAATGGGGTACTTTCCTTTTTTATCGAGAAATTCAAACTCTACTACATAAGTGTTTTCTTGACGATCGATGGATAATTCTTGTTTAGGTGTTTTAGGTAGGGGACAACGGGCAAATGGGTAGCAAATATAGAGAAATCGATCCAGATTTTCTGCGAGCATTGCCCGACTTAATTTGCTTAAGTCTTCTGTATTTTCTACTTTAAACCAAACTTTTCCTCCGCCTACAGAAGCTTCTAAAGCCTGACCTACAAATTGATGGGAAATAGCAATAACCTGTTCTGGCTTTTCTTCTAAAAATTGGAGTGCTGGGGCAATATTTCGATAGCTTCTGAACAGAAAGGACGAACCTTCTAGGGTATTTTTATGAAAGCTCAATAACAGCAGAACTGAAAAGACAAAGATACCACTGTACTTTAGCCAAGGTTGACAACGATCGACAACAAATTTTAGGGAGCGAACAGTTGTCAAGATTAAGATTGGCACTAAAATCAGCAAAAATCTCGTTCCCCACTGCTTTCCACCTGGAATTAAGCCTGATGTTCCTGCGGGAACTAAAAAAGAAATACCCAATAGTAAAATCAAGCTCAATAGATAAATAGCAATTAAGAAAAAATTGGGTTTAAGACGTTGGCGATCGAATAATAAGGCAAGTCCATAAAAACCGACAAAGCAAACAATCGGCATGAATATGATAAAGGCAATGCCCATTTCCTGAAAACCAACGAGGGTATTGAGCAATTTCTGAGTAAAGGTTACTTCTAATAGTTCGATTCGAGGAATGCCTAAAAAGCTGCCGTAAACTGGTTTGTTAACAACAAAGTATAATCCAGTGGCGATCGCCGTACTCAGACTAAATGCTACTGGATGAGGAATTAACGAAAAGCTAATATTCCAGCCTTTATCAGTTAGCCAAGTTTTTATCGGTTGCCACTTCAAAAATTCTTGGGTAACTGCGATGGCTAACATTAAAGCTATCAGACAAAATAAGTCCTGTCTAAACCAAGCAGCCAAACCCAGACTTACTCCTGCAAGAGATACGAGCAAAATCGATACAGAGTTAGACAGGGAATTTTCTTTTTTCTTTGCCCAAAGAATTAAAGGTAATCCTGCAAATGCCAAGCAAACTGCAAGACTATGTTCCCAGTACATAGCACTATAGAGGGTAAATGGCGAGGCAAAAATTAGTATTCCCAGGCTTAACGCCGTCCAAACAGGGGAAAACCGCAATAATCGACATACCCAGTAAAATAGCCCCCATAATATCCATGTACTTACCAGGGGAACGACATACAAACCATAAAAGCCAAATAGTTTATAGAAAGGAGCGGTAACTAGAGGAAAGGTGTAGGGAAAGGCAATAAAATAACGACCGTCTAGATAGTAAGCATAGGGAGGAGTGTAAGAATAGAGTCCCTCCTGCCATAGGTCTTGCACCCATTGTTGTGAAGGAGGAATCAGATCGAAGCGTCCAGTTCCTCCAGCAAGTTGTTTGGACAAAAGAGCTTTGAGTCCAGCATCGCCACTAAAATATGCTCCTTCAGGTATCTGGCTTACCAATAGAAGAGTGAAAAGAATTCCCAGTACAATAAGCAGGAGTGGAAACAAAGGTTTGATTTTCATGCAGCAATTCAGGGAAACCGATCGAGCCAATCTAGAGGCTATTTTAAAACAATTGTGATGCTATTCAACAATTTACAATGAATAATGGACGATAATAATGACAAAACCCCTACGGCTTACCCGTGAAGATTGGCTAGAAACTGGCTTGAAGCTACTTAGTGACTTGGGAGAACAAGCATTAACTTTAGAAAAGCTATGTCAGGCGACGAGTCGAACTAAAGGCTCTTTTTATCATCATTTTCAAGATCGTGATGATTTTGTTAAGGCACTGCTGGAATATTGGCGATCGAAGTATACCGATCGAATTATCATAGCCGTCGATCGATTAAAAGACCCGATCGCTCAACGTAGAGAACTCGATCGTCTAGCTGCCAATGTGGATAATCGACTAGAGCAAGTAATGCGTAACTGGTCGGGGGTTGACGAGCGAGTGAGACAAACTATTAAACAGGTCGATGATAAACGAATCGAATACCTGACAAATCTGATTGGTAAATCGGCACAAATTGACTCAAAAAGGGCTTCCGAGTTAGCGATAGTCGAATATGCAGCTTTCTTAGGTTTGCAGTATTTATTACCCGATGCCGACTCCAAGCGGATAGAGCATTTTATTACTCTTGTTACTAAGATTATCTCTTCTTATTGCTCTAAATAGAGTTGGCACGAAAAACTTGAATTGGAAGATCTAACTTCTGAAAAAGCTATAAGCTCTCAGCTATAAGCTCTCAGCTTTTTCTCAGACAAAAAAATAAATGTTTAAGCCCCTGAAACTGGGCTTAAAGCTAACCGCAAAGCGGTTTTAATCTTCATAAATTCTTGCTTCTAAAGCATCGGGATTTTCCTCGCAATAGAGTTCAAATGCGCTTTTAGGTTTTTCAACAAAATCACTTTTATTGAGAATGTCACTTACAGAAATAATGCCTAGCAAACCTCCCTTAACCACGGGAGCGCGACGAATACCTGTATTGGCAAATAAACGAGCAACATACTCCACACCCAAGTCAGGTGTTACCGTAATACAGGGTTTGGTCATAATCTCGTAAATCCGCATTTTCTTGGGGTCGTGTCCGAAAGCTGCAACTTTATAGACAATATCGGTTTCGGTGACAATTCCATAGGGGTCGCTATCACTACGGCGATCGACTATTAAACCTCTTATACTTTTTTCTTTCATTAACTTGACTGCTTCTGCCACCGTTGCCGAACCACTTATGGTTACAACATCAATAGTCATAATCTCTTCTGCTTGCATCATGGCTTTTACTTTCCTATTTTCAAATAATTAACTAGTGAAAATTCTATGTAATCGTCACAAATTTAAAACAAATTCAAAACTTAACAGAGAGTTGCTAGAAGTAATTATTGTGCTTGACGTAGATCGGCAGCAGCAGCTTGTAATTCTTCTACTATATCCCAGGCAGCAGCACATTCTGGAGAAGTAGGTCCTTTCTCCGCACAAATATTCCGAGCATCTTCTCTAGCAGCTTCAATTTGGTCCTCAATATATAGTTGTCTGGGATTTTCAACAAAGTCACTTTTATTGAGAATATCACTTATAGAAATAATGCCGATTAACTTACCTTCAATTACAGGAGCGCGACGAATACCCGTATTGGCAAACAAACGAGCAACATACTCCACACCCAAGTCAGGTGTTACCGTAATACAGGGTTTGGTCATAATCTCGTAAACCCGCATTTTCTTGGGGTCGTGTCCGAAAGCTGCAACTTTATAGACAATATCGGTTTCGGTGACAATTCCATAAGGATCGCTATCACTACGGCGATCGACTATTAAACCTCTTAAACTTTTTTCTTTCATTAACTTGACTGCTTCTGCCACCGTTGCCGAACCACTTATGGTAACTACAGAAGTAGTCATTATATCTTTGGCTTTACGCATCTAAATATTTTCTCCTAATTAACGATCTATCTCTTTAGAACTATAGTCCCATATCTAATTAATACCAGAGTCCTAAGCAATTAAGGAAATTAAACTGATGCCTTACTACGATCTCATTTTATAAACTTGGTCTTAATCAAGGATATTTATCTACAATCGCCCTATCTCCCTATTTCCCCATTTATCTCATAGCTTGAGTCGATCGCGCCCTTTATTTGAGCTAATCCTTGCCCAGAAGCTTTAATTGATGGCAGATCATACTCATCTTAAATCGTCAACCCTCAGTTTCTTTTCTGATAAACTGAGGGTTGCAAAAAGTAAGTTAATTGAAAACAATAATTACAGGAAATTTAAACTATAATGCATTAATGCTACCATTTTCATAAAAACTATCATAATTTCTTAAATAGAACATTCTCGTCATTCTTCAAAGGCGCGAACTCAGGTTTTCTGAGTAATAAAGTAAAATGAAACAATAAGTTCAAAAATAGTATAGTTTTTATGTACTATTTAAATGAGTTAAACTATAATTTGAGCAAACTAGAGATGAGAAAGTTTGAGTGTTCTTATAACAATATTCAATTTATCCATTGCTAAGTAGGACATTCCTAAATCATAAAATTAAACAAATAAAGCAAATTAGTGTTGAATCTTAGGAGTAAGTAATCTTAAAAATTAGTAGAGCATACTAATTTAATTTAATATAATTGATTGCTTTATTCCGATGAAAGTATCGTTTTTAAAAAGCTTAAAATTTCGGATGCCTTTGCTGGTCTTATCAGGGGTTCTACCTTTGATAATAATAGCTATTTTAGTAGCTACAGCAAGAGCCTCGAAAACAATTTCCCAAGAATCTCAAGAAAATATCATCTTAAAAACCGAGTTGCTTGCTAAAAACATAAGTAGCTGGGATGAATCTAATACTTTAGCCTTACTCAATTTAAATAATCAACCAGATATTATTCATGGCAACATTGCCAGAAAACAACTTATCTTGTCGGGAATAGTTGATACTTATAAACATCTTTCTTTAGCCATAACTATAGATAAAGATGGGTGGAGTGTAGCGCGTAGTGATGGGAAACCACCTCAATATTATGGCGATCGATCTTATTTTCATTCAGCCTTAACGGGTAATGAAATTAGTTATCAAACTTTGCTCAGTCGTATTAATCAAAAACCTAATCTTTGTATGGCTGCGCCGATCGAAATAGAAGCACAAGTTCAAGGAGTAACAGCTATTTGTACCGATCTACAAGTATTAACCGCACAAGTAGGACAGCTAAAATTTGGTCGGACGGGTTATGCTTTTGTGGTCGATCGGAGTGGTTATATTTTAGTTCATCCTAATCTTCAATATCTTTCTAAAGGGGAACTAACTGATTTTAGTGCCTACCCACCAGTAGAAAACTTTTTAAAAACTAACCGTGGAGAAGAGCTATTTTTTCAAGATAGCAAAGGGGTAGATTGGGTTTCTTATAGCACTATCACTGACAATGGTTGGGGTATATTTGTCGTTCAAGAAAAAGCAGAATTTTTGCAAAACCAACGAGACTTTCAAAATTTAGCTTTGTTGATTGGTTTCGTCGCTATTTTAGGCACGAGTGGTTTTACGTTTTTACTAGCAAGTCGTTTAATTAAACCCATAAGTAATCTAAGTAAGGCAGCTATTGATATTGCTGAAGGTAATTTAGATCGCCGAGTAGAAATTAAACGTCAAGATGAATTAGGAATTCTCGGTTCTTATTTTAATTCAATGGCAACTCAGCTACAAACTTCTTTTACAGAATTAGAAAAAACTAAAGAAGTAGCTGTTTCTGCTAACAAGGCAAAAGATCGATTTATTGCTAATATAAGTCATGAATTACGTACTCCTCTAAATGGCATCATTGGTTATACCAAATTGCTAAGAAGAGAACTCTCTTTAAATGGAAAACAAACAGAAAAATTTAACATAATTGAAAAAAGTGGATTTCATCTACTAACTTTAATTAATGACCTCTTAGATTTTTCTAAAAATCAAGTCCATAAAATGGAACTTAACCCTATTGAGGTAAATCTATCTACATTAATAAATTCTGTAGTCGGAATTGTGCGTAATGAAATAGAAGAAAAGGGTTTAGAACTGAGGGTTATATCTGACAATTTACCGCCCAAAGTTTTAGCTGATGAAAAAAGAATACAACAAGTATTAATTAATTTGTTGTACAACTCGGTTAAATTTACCGAGCGGGGCAAAATCATTTTGAGAGTGAGAGGAATTAGTGATTTTTCCACTAGTGGGGGTTTACAGCAACAAAAAGTCCGCTTTGAAGTTATCGATACTGGTGTAGGAATTAGTCAAACAGAACAAGCCAAAATTTTTCAACCTTTTGAACAAGTTGGAGATGCGAAAACAAGAAGTGCTGGCACTGGTTTAGGTTTATCCATTTCCCAACAACTAGTAAATCTCATGGGGGGTAAATTACAAGTTAAAAGTAAATTAGGCAAAGGTTCTAATTTCTGGTTTGAAGTTGCTTTTCCTTTGGTTGAAAATATTAGGACTATATCTCAACAAACACAAACATCGATCGAGCTAGATAGCTTAAAAGGTTACAAAGGTAAACGCCGTACTATTTTAGTTGTAGACGACAAAGAAGCAAACCGTGGGCTACTGGTTAATATCCTCGAACCTCTTGGTTTTAGGGTGTTAATTGCGGAAAATGGCGAGCAGATGTTTGCCCTGATGAATCGAGAAATACCAGACCTTATTTGCCTCGATTTATTTATGCCGAAAAAAACTGGTTTTACCTCCGCCAAACAATTACGGCAAATACCCAGATTTAAGGATATTCCTCTATTTGTTATATCCGCTACTGCCATTGCCGAAGAAATTTACCGCTATCTTCAATGTGACGAATTCCTCAGCAAACCACTTAATGAGGAAAAATTATTAGGGCTATTACAAAAATATTTATATCTAGAGTGGATTTTTGAGACAAAAACTGTCACTCCTAACGTTAAATAAAACCGCTCTAATTACAGAAAATCTGTTTGAATCATCGAGCGATCGAGTATCGATTGAGGTTCGACGGCTCGATCGATACCAAAATTTTACTCAATTGTTAGCTATGATTTCTAAATTAATTCGGCGCAATTTCTGCAAACTTATTCCTGTAGGCATATTAGCTGCCTGTGGTTTTCAACTCGACAGAAACGATCGCTCTGAAGATTTTAACTCTTTCCCCAGAGAAGTTTATACCCTAAGAATTCAAAGTACTTGGACGGCAAAAGATATATTTCAAGAAATCTTGCAGGATTGGGCAAATAAAGTCGAAGTAATGTCTGATGGCAGATTGAAAATCGAGCTTTTAGTAGTAGGTTCAGTAGTAGGGACGGGAGATCTAATGAATGCCGTTAGTAGAGGTTTAGTTGATGGCGGACATGGAGTTACTGCCTACTGGTTTGCTCTAAATAGAGCTTTTAGCTTATTCGGTACTGGCCCTTCTTTTGGGATGAATGGAGAGATGTTTCTCGGTTGGATTCATTATGGTGGAGGTCAAGAACTTTATAATGAGTTACTTCAAAACCTCAATCAGAATGTCTTTTCTTTTTTCCACGGACCATTGCCTACCCAACCTTTAGGCTGGTTCGATAAACAGATTACTAGTCCAGAGGATTTTAGGGGTTTGAAATACCGCACTCTAGGGATTGCCCTCGATCTTTTTAATAACATGGGCGCGTTAGCACAATTTATACCAGGTAATGGGATTGTCTCTGGCTTAAAGCGTGGAGTTATCGATGCAGCGGAGTGGAATAATCCTACTAGCGACCGCCAGATAGGTCTACAAGATGTTCGTAAAGTGCTGATGGTGCAATCTTATCATCAGCCTATAGAACTGCTAGAACTAATACTTAATAAAAATACTTATGAAAGTCTTCCTGCTGACTTACAGGCAATTATTAAATATGCTGCTATGGCGCAATCTGCGGATTTTAACTGGAAGTTTATGGAGCGCAACAGTAAAGACTATCAAGCCCTCAAACAATCGGGAGTACAAGTTTATAAAACACCTCAATCTGTTTTGCAAGCACAGTTAGAAGCTTGGGAACGAGTTATTGCCAATGAATCTTTACTCGATCCTTTTTTTGCGAAGGTAATCGAATCTCAGAAAGCATGGGCTAAACGAGTAGGAAAATGGAGTCTAGATATTACTGTCGAAAATCAAACTGCCTACAATCACTTTTTTAAGTCTTAAATTATTCATCAGATTAAGGAAAACAGCATAAATAAATCAATACCAAAAACTATTGAAAAAATTAAGGAGTGTCTGTGTTTTCTAAGTTAATGCGTCGTAATTTCGTTAAATTTGTTCCTTTAGGTCTAGTTAGTTCAATCCTAGCAGCTTGTGGTTCTCAAGGCGATCGAAACAATCTCTCTGAAGATTTTAACTCTTTCCCCAGAGAAGTTTATACCCTAAGAATCCAAAGTACTTGGTCGGCAAAAGATATATTTCAAGAAATTTTGCAGGATTGGGCAAATAAAGTAGAAGCAATGTCTGATGGCAGATTAAAAATTGACCTTTTGGCAGTAGGTTCGGTAGTGGGGACAAACGATTTAATTAATGCCGTTAGTAGAGGTTTAGTTGATGGCGGACATGGCTTTACTACCTATTGGTTTGGTCTAAATAGAGCTTTTAGCTTATTTGGTGCTGGCCCTTCTTTTGGAATGAATGGAGAAATGTTTCTCGGTTGGATTCATTATGGTGGTGGTCAAGAACTTTATAATGAGTTACTTCAAAACCTCAATCAGAATGTCGTTTCTTTCTTTCATGCACCCATACCAACTCAACCCTTAGGCTGGTTTCAAAAGCAGATTACTAGTCCAGAGGATTTTAGGGGTTTGAAATACCGCACTCTGGGTATTGCCCTCGATCTTTTTAAGAATATGGGCGCATCTGCACAATTTATACCAGGTAGTGGGATTGTCTCTGGAATAGAAAAGGGAGTTATCGATGCAGCAGAGTTCAATAACACTACCAGCGATCGTTTGTTAGGATTTCCTGATGTTTGCCAAGTGCTGATGGTGCAATCTTATCATCAACCCCTAGAAATCTTAGAGCTAATGTTGAATAAAAAAATCTATGATAGTCTACCTGCGGACTTACAGGCGATCCTCAAATACGCTACCATGGCGCAATCTGCGGATTTTAACTGGAAGTTTATGGAGCGCAATAGCCAGGACTATCAAGCCATCAAACAAGCAGGGGTGCAAGTACATAAAACACCCCAATCTGTCCTAAAGGAACAGTTAGAAGCTTGGAATCGAGTTATCGATCGAGAATCATCTCAAGATCCTTTTGTTGTCAAAGTAATTGAGTCTCAAAAAGAATGGGCTAAACGAGTCGGTGCATGGTATTTAGACTTTACCGTAGAAAATCAAACTGCCTATGACTATTATTTCACCCAAGCTTGAATTATCGTTCTTTAGAAGCAATGAGATCTAGATCCAATCGGCTTTTTGAATCGATTATAAAAAACTTTTTTCATCTATCACAAAAAACTAACATTAATTTATTAATGTAAATAAATAATTAAAAAATATTTAAAAACTTAAGGAGTATCCGTGTTTTCTAAGTTATTTCGTCGTAATTTCGTGAAATTTATCCCTTTGAGTATAGCTAGTGCAGTCCTAGCAGCTTGTGGTGGAGCGTCAAACAATACCACCAATGATCAATCTAACGATTCTGGTTCTGTTTCTCAAGAAACTTACACCCTCAAAATACAAAGTACTTGGGCTGCTCAAGATATATTTCAAGAAATTGTGCAAGACTGGGCAAATAAGGTAGAAGCAATGTCTGCGGGAAGATTAAAAATTGACCTTTTGCCTGTAGGTGCAGTTGTTGGCACATCAGAATTAATGAATGCAGTGAGTGAAGGAGTACTCGATGGTGGTCATGGCGTTACTGCCTACTGGTTTGGGTTAAACCGAGCCTTTAGTTTGTATGGGACAGGTCCCTCTTTTGGGATGAATGGAGATATGCTGTTAGGTTGGATTCATTATGGTGGTGGTCAAGAACTATATAATGAATTACTCCAACAACTCGAGCGCAATGTAGTTTCCTTTTTTCATGGTGCTATACCCACTCAACCCCTAGGCTGGTTCGACAAGCAAATTACCAGCCCAGAGGACATGAAAGGGTTAAAATATCGTACTCTGGGTATTGCTTTAGACGTATTTAAAGATATGGGTGTATCAGCCCAATTCATTCCAGGTAACGAAGTAGTTCCTAGTTTAGAGCGCGGTGTTGTCGATGCAGCAGAGTTTAACAATACTAGTAGCGATCGCTTGTTAGGGTTTCCTGATGTTCGTAAAGTTTTGATGGTGCAATCTTATCATCAGCCCCTAGAAATATTAGAATTACTGTTCAACAAAGATAAATACGATAGTCTTCCTGCGGACTTACAAGCAATTATTAAGTACGCTACCATGGCGCAATCTGCTGATTTTAATTGGAAGTTTATGGATCGTAACAGTCAAGACTATCAAGCCATTAAAGAATCAGGGGTGCAGGTGTACAGAACGCCTCAATCTGTTCTAGAAGCACAGCTAGAAGCTTGGACTCAAGTAATTGAAGCAGAATCACAACAAAACCCAATTTTTACTAAGATAATCGAGTCTCAGAAAGCATGGGCAAAACGAGTAGGAGAATGGAATCTAGACATTACCGTGGCTAACCAAGCTGCTTATGACCATTTCTTTAACGCCTAAAGAGTAATACTAATAGCTAATAACTAATAACTGATAACTCGAAGTAGCAATTAAATCAACCAAAAACTATATTATCGATGAAAAGATTTTTAGTGTTAGTGGATACCATCAATACCTGGATAGGTAAAGCCTTTTCTTGGTTAATTGTTTCTTTAACTGTTACCGTCGCCTACAGTGTGATTGCCAGATATGTATTCAGGACTCCCGTAGATTGGTCAGTAGATTGGAGTTATGTCTTTTATGGCGTATTTTTTATGATGGGTGGAGCATACACTCTGGCTCAAAATGGTCATGTCCGAGGAGATATGATCTATCATAGTTTGCCTGTGAAGAAGCAAGCAATTTTGGATCTAATTCTTTATTTATTATTTTTTTTACCAGGAGTCTTAGCCTTAGTCTGGTCGGGATTTGATTATGCAGCCGACTCCTGGCGCATTATGGAAAAATCTAGCACTACAACTGCATCTACCCCCATATATCTATTTAAAAGTTTTATTCCCCTAGCAGGTATTTTATTGCTATTGCAAGGTGTAGCAGAAGTAATTAGATGTATTCAAGCTCTGCAAACTGGGGTATGGCCCGAACGCCTTACCGATGTCGAAGAAACGGAAGTCAAAACTGCTAAGGAGATAAATATATGAGTCACGAAGTTTTAGGTTTATTAATGCTCCCTAGCTTAGTACTGGCAATTTTTCTGGGATTCCCTACCGCCTTTACTTTGATGGGACTGGGGGTAATTTTTGGCTACATCGGTAACGGTAATCTTGTTTTCTATTTATTAATCCAAAGAACCTACAGCACCATGAGTAATGAGGTGTTAATCTCTATTCCTCTATTTATCTTTATGGGCTATATTATCGAACGAGCGGGAATTCTCGATGATTTGTTTAAAAGTATTCAGTTGGCAATGGGGCCTGTTAGAGGTTCTTTGGCGATTACAACTCTAATTACTAGTACAATTTTTGCTACGGCTACGGGAATTATTGGGGCTGCTGTTACCTTAATGGGGTTACTTGCTTTACCAGCCATGTTGCGTGCTAATTATGATGCTAAGTTATCTGCGGGAATTATTGCTGCGGGGGGTACTTTGGGTATTTTAATTCCACCTAGTATTTTGTTAATTCTGTATGGTGCAACGGCAGGAGAATCCGTACCTAAACTTTATGCTGCTGCTTTTATTCCTGGTTTATTACTTTCTTTGTCTTACTTGATTTATATTTTGGTTCGCGTCAACCTAAATCCGAAACTTGCGCCACCTTTACCAAAGCATGAACGAGACAAACCCGTAACAGAAATTTTGTTAATGCTCTTAAAATCTTTTGTGCCAGTGGTGGCTCTAATTTTTGCCGTTTTAGGGGCAATTTTATTTGGCGTGGCAACTCCCACTGAAGCTGCTGCGGTAGGTGTGGTTGGTGGCTTAATTTTAGCAGCAATTAACCGCCGACTGACTTTAACTGCCCTGAAAGAGTCAGTCTTTTTAACTATGCGTTCTTCGGCTATGGTATGTTGGTTATTTGTTGGCTCTGCGATCTTTGCTGCTGTATTTGGTTTGTTGGGTGGCGATCGATTAATCGAACAGTTTGTAGTCAGTTTGCATCTTCCACCCACTATATTTTTGATTTTAGTACTCGCGATCGTCTTTTTGTTAGGCTGGCCTTTAGAATGGACGGAAATTATTGTTATTTTTGTACCTATCTTCCTACCTCTTCTAGAAAGATTTTCGATTAGCCCTTTGTTATTTGGTATTTTAATAGCTTTAAACCTACAAACAGCTTTTCTTTCTCCTCCTGTAGCTATGTCAGCTTTTTACCTTAAGGGAGTCGCACCTAAAGAGGTTTCTCTCAACCAAATTTTTGCGGGAATGTATCCTTACATGGGTCTACAAATCGCGGTTATGCTTCTAGTATTGCTGTTTCCCGATTTAGTCTACTTTTTACCGAATCTGATTTTTGAATAATCTGAGTAATCAAAAAAAAGCTTATAGCTGAGAGCTTATAGCTAAGAGCTTTTTCCGAGGTTATGTCTTGCAACTCAAGTTTTTCGTGCCAACCCTAGCTATCGCTCGTTTAATGCCAAAAATCAATCTTACAAATGCAAAAAGCGTATCTCAGCTAGTAACAAGTAACTATAAATACAAAATAAACTCTGAGAAAAAATTAAATAGATACATGGGGAAGCAAATAATTTGTAAAACTTTTATCGGGCAAAATTATTCAGGTAGCAAAGGTTATCTAGAAATACGGAATTTAAATCGGCAAGAAAGACACGGTAGAGGAAGACAAAATAATGGTAGGAACTGCAAAATCAGCTAAATTGAACAAATTTGAAAAAATTAAAGCAGAGAAAGATGGACTAGCGGTTAAAGATGAACTAGAAAACTTTGCCCAATTAGGATGGGAAGCAGTGGAAAAAAACGACTTAGAACATCGTTTAAAGTGGGTAGGGGTATTTTACCGTCCTGTGACTCCAGGTAAGTTTATGTTAAGGATGCGTACCCCTAATGGAATTGTCACTAGCGAACAAATGGGGCTATATGCAGAAATAGTCCAACGTTATGGAGAAGATGGTAGCGCAGATATTACTACCAGACAAAATATTCAACTACGGGGAGTTCGTTTAGAAGATATCCCCGAAATTTTTAATCGTTTCGATCGAGTTGGTTTAACTTCGGTGCAGTCTGGCATGGATAATGTTCGTAACATTACAGGTTCACCCATGGCAGGAATCGATCGCGATGAATTGATCGATACTCGCGAACTCGTCCAGAAAGTCCAGGATATGATTACTGGTGAGGGCAAAGGGAATTATGATTTTACTAATTTACCTCGTAAATTTAATATCGCGATCGAAGGGGGAAGAGATAATTCGGTTCATGCTGAAATTAATGATATTGCCTTTGTTCCTGCCTATAAAGATGGCGAACTAGGTTTTAATGTCTTAGTAGGTGGCTTTTTCTCGGCTTCTAGGGTAGCATCCGCAGTACCTTTAGGGGTTTGGACACCAGCTAATGATGATGTAGTGGAAATTTGTCGCGCTATTCTCACAGTTTTTCGCGATCGAGGTTCTCGTGATAGTCGTCAAAAATCTCGTCTGATGTGGCTAATTGACGAGTTGGGTATGGATAAATTTAGGTCTTTAGTCGAGGAAGAGATGGGTAAATCTCTAATTACTGCCACAGAAGAAGACTTAATTGATTGGGAAAAGCGAGATCATTTAGGTCAATTTAAGCAAAAGCAACCAGGTTTAAACTATGTAGGAATGCACGTACCCGCAGGAAGATTGTGGGCGCAAGATATGTTCGATCTAGCACGGATGGCAGAAGTCTATGGTAATGGAGAAATTCGCCTTACTGTGGAACAGAATGTCATTATTCCTAATATTCCCGATCGAAATTTAGCTGCTTTTTTAGCCGAATCTCTGTTAGAAAAATTCACCCTTACACCTAAAACTTTAGAAAGAAGTTTAGTATCTTGTACGGGAGCGCAGTTTTGCAACTTTGCTTTGGTAGAAACTAAACAAAGAGCTTTGGCTTTAGCAAGAGAGTTAGATGCCGAACTAGAAATACCCGACACAGTAAGAATCCACTGGACTGGCTGCCCTAATTCTTGTGGTCAACCTCAAGTAGCAGATATTGGTTTGATGGGAACTAAAGTGCGTAAAGATGGCAAAACTGTAGAAGGAGTAGATCTTTACATGGGTGGTAAAGTAGGGAAAGATGCAAAATTAGGTGACTGTGTTCGGAAAAAAATTGCCTGTGACGATCTCAAATCAACTCTACGAAATATTTTAATCGAGCAATTTGACGCTAAACCTCTTTAGCCCCGCAAATTTTTAAAATAATCTCTTTTTAGACCGCTATAAGTTGTTAGCTATTAAAATAAATAATTACCCAGCGAGAGACTATAAGATAGTCTCTTTTTTTTAGCCTAATACTTCGATCGAGAGTCAATATTTCTAATTAAATATTTTTCTTGTCTAAACCAGAGAACAATTTGTTACTAAATTCTTTTTTACCACTTTTTTTTGTAGAGTCATACCTTGCTAAGTATTTAAACCAAAACTATCGATCGTTCAAACTAAAAAATAACTTTTTTTTATGCATATAAAGAATTTTTACAATGCAATAAAAGCATTAAAGAGCTAAAAATGTAGCGATAACTACTTTAGGACTCTTAAATAATGTGTTTCTATAAACTTACATTGTTGACTTGAGGAAAAAATATTGAGAGTATAATTGCTTGTCTAAACACAAAAAATATTAACGATAAAAAAGAAAGATCTGGCAATCATTACGAAATATACAAAAGTCATAGATCGAGTCCAAAATTGATGATTAATAAAGCAATAAATTGCCCTCAAAATCATTAAATAATTTTTCAATTTACAGTTTTAGTGTTCACAACTTGTTCAGTCTGAAGGAAGGTTAAAAGATGCTTGGAGAAATGTGGCAATTTAGGGGTAGATATAAAATTCTACATATGACCTGGTTTGCATTCTTTCTATCTTTTGTTGTTTGGTTCAATCTAGCTCCTCTGGCAACATCTGTTAAAGCAGATCTCGGTTTAGAAGTAAGTCAAATTAGGACGATCGCTATATGTAATGTAGCTTTGACCGTTCCTGCCCGAATCATTATTGGTATGCTCTTGGATAAATTTGGGCCGAGGCGTACTTACTCAATTCTGTTAATGTATGCAGCGATCCCTTGTTTGATGTTTGCTGCTGCTCAAAATTTCAGTCAGTTGGTTGTTTCTCGTCTGTTACTAAGTATTGTAGGTGCTGGATTCGTAATTGGTATCCGCATGGTAGCAGAATGGTTTCCTCCCAAAGAAATTGGTTTGGCTGAAGGTATCTATGGTGGTTGGGGTAATTTCGGTTCTGCTGCATCTGCTTTTACTTTACCGACTATTGGTGGTTGGTTGGCTATGGGCGCACCAGGGGCAGGAGAGATATTAAATTGGCGTGCTTGTATTGCAGGAACGGGAATTATTGCTGCTCTTTACGGTATTCTTTATTTCTTTAATGTTCAAGATACTCCTCCAGGCAAAGTATATAGAAGACCTAAAAGTGCTAGAGGTTTAGAAGTAACTAGCAAAAAAGATTTTTGGTTTTTAATGGTAATGAATGCCCCCCTCACAGGTATTTTAATGGTGTTGGCTTGGCGTTTGAGCAGAGTAGGCTTCTACGAGCAAAACACTATGTACATTGTCTGGGTTTGCTTGCTCGGTTTGTACTTGTTCCAGGCATATAATTGCTGGGCAGTAAACAAAGACCTAATGACAGGGAAAAAACGTTATCCTGCTGAAGACCGCTATAATTTCTCTCAAGTTGCTATTCTTGAATTAACTTACATCGTTAACTTTGGTTCAGAATTAGCTGTAGTTTCTATGCTGCCTGCTTTCTTTGAAGGAACTTTTAGCCTGAGTCCCGAAGCAGCAGGGATGATCGCTGCTAGTTATGCCTTTATGAACTTAGCTGCTCGTCCTGGCGGTGGTTTGATTTCTGACAAGTTGGGTAGTCGGAAGGTGACTATGGGGGTTTTAACTGCCTGTATGGGTATTGGTTACTTGATTTTAAGCTCTGTTGGTAGTAACTGGTGGCTTCCTGGTGCGGTAATTTTAACCATGTGTTGCTCTTTCTTCGTACAAGCAGGTGAAGGTTCTACTTTTGCGATCGTGCCTTTAGTCAAACGCCGTGTTACGGGACAAGTTGCTGGTAATGTCGGTGCTTATGGTAACGTTGGTGCAGTAGCTTACCTAACTATTTTTAGCTTGCTTCCTGAATGGTTGGGTGGTGGAACAGAACCATCTCCAGCAATTATTGCCCAAGCAAACAGTTTATTCTTCCAAATTATGGGTGTAGCTGCTCTGATCGTGGCATTCTTATGTTTCTTCATCCTTAAAGAACCCAAAGGCTCTTTCTCAGAACATCATGAAGGTGAAGAGGAGAATCTAGAAACCTTCTTGGAAGCAAAGGCAAGATTGTAGTAGATAAGACCTCTTGCACCCACTCTCCAAAACTCTGGTTGAGTGTAGGCTGTCCGAAGGAGGCAGAAGCGTAAAACCGAGTGCATAATCAAATGCCTAGAGGACAAGTAAAATGAAGCTAGTTGAAAAGCATTTAATTAAGTGTTCCAAACGCGAATGGAAGGAAATAGATAGCTTGAGTTTTCTGTCAAAAAATCTTTATAACTGCGCGGTCTATCAATGCAGACAAGCCTTCTTTAATGACAAGCCCATCCCTAGTTTCAATCAGCTTTATCATCTGCTCAAGGATGGAAATGACTATAAAGCATTGCCAGCCAAGGTGTCTGGATTATTATCTCCACACAGCCAGCCGATATATAGTCAATCGGTTGCTTGAGAACAAAATTACTTTATTGGTAATAGGCAAGAATGACAATTGGAAACAGAAAGTCAATTTAGGTAAGAAAACAAACCAGAAATTTACCGCTATCCCACACGCTACCTTTATCGATCAGTTGATTTATAAGTGTAAGCTCGTAGGAATTAAGGTAATAACTGTAGGCGAGGCTTATACATCTAAATGCAGCTTTTTAGATTTAGAGCCAATTAAACAACAAGTTGATTATCTAGGAAAAAGAGTAAAACGAGGATTGTTTAGATCTAGCTCTGGTCGAGTCTATGGAGCAGATCAAAATGGCAGCTTGAATATCATCCGAAACGCAGTTGGTGATTCCGTCTTTGACGGACAGCCAATATTGAGGCTTGTAGTTAGCCCTGTACGGGTTAAACCGTACAAAGCTATGAGTAGTCATATTTGTCTACAAAACTAGTAACTATTGCCCACCCAGTCATATTAATAATAACTACCCGATTTACGATGATGAACCGCAGTTATTCCTTCATTTTGTAAAACTTTCCCTTTTTCGGCTACAGCATAGACTAACCAATGATCGCCACATTCCATCCGATTATCGATGCGACATTCGATGTAAGCAAGGGCATCTGTTAGAATAGGACAGCCGTTTTCAGCTACTTCTGTTGCTACACCCGCAAAACGATCTTCCCCTGGTTTGAAGGGTTTGAGAAAATGTTTCATTAAACCAAGATGTTTGCCTTCTTGGAGAATATTCAGCACAAATTTGCTCCCAGAATGCAATAAAGATTCGATCGCTCTTTCTTTAGCAACGGCAACGGTTAAACCAGGGGGGTTGAAAGTAGCTTGAGATACCCAAGAAGCTAACATTGCACCTTCTAATTCTTCTTGTTTGGTAGTTACTACAGAAAGAGAACCAACAATTCTACCTAAAGCTTGTTCTGTCCTAGCTGTGTCCGAAGTTCCTAAAGTTTGTTTAGTTTTGCGAGTCCGTTTGGCTTTTTTCAAAGTTTGCGCAAAGTCTGTTCCTGTCTCTTCACAGGTTTTCAGTACTGCATCGGTGGGTTTAAATTTAACCCGAATGGGTTCAAAACCGAATTTATAGCCAGCATTACGGAATTTATTTTCTAAAAGATCGATTGCTTCACCACTCCAACCAAAAGAGCCAAATACCCCCGCTAGTTTAGTTTTATCTGCGTTAGCGAGTACAATTCCTAAAGCGGTTTGAATTTGCGTTGGTGCGTGTCCCCCCAGAGTGGGCGAACCCATGATAAATCCTCCCGCAGAAGCGATCGCTTGTTTAATTTCCTCAGGTTCGGCAAATTCCGCGTTAATCGATTCTACTCTTACTCCTGCTTTAGTAATCCCTCTAGCGATGGCTTGTCCTACGGTTGCAGTATTTCCATAGGCAGAGGCATAGATTAATGCCACACTAATATCCTGACTGCTTTGCTGTTTGAGCCAGGTTTGATAATTAGCAGTTAAGGCAATCAAACTATAGTAAACTAGAGGGCCATGACCTACTGCATAGATTCTTGCTTGTTTTTGGGCTAATTTTTCTAAAGCGATCGCTATGTGACGGGCATGGGGTGCCATGAGACAATCAAAATAATAACGACGATCTTCTTCGTAAACCGTCCACCCTTCATCAAAAACTTGATCGCCACAAACGTGTGCGCCAAAAAGTTTATCGGTATAGAGAACTTGAGTTTTTGTATCGTAAGTACAGAGTTGATCGGGATAACGAGGATTGGAAGTTGGAATAAATTCGAGAAGATGACCTTGCCCCAAATTTAAGGCTTCTCCCCCTTTGACAACCCTAATATTTAATTCTGGTACTTCAATCAGTTTCCGTAGTGATATAGCACCTGGATTAGAACAGACAAAAGTAACTTGGGGTGCAATTTTCAGTAACGCTTTCAGGGTAACAGCCCGATTTGGATTAATATGTCCCAAAATAACATAATCGATTCGCTCGGGATCGATCCTTTCTTTCAAGGCAGCCAAGAAAATTTCAGTAAAAGACTCCCCAGGAGGGTCTAGTAAAGCTATTTTATCGCCTTCAATCAGATAGGAATTAGCTGTAGTTCCTTTTTGGAGGGCATATTCTATTTCAAACTTTAATCTATCCCAAGTACGCGATCGCAAAACTTTAGTTTCGGCAGCCATGAGATATACTTGAACGTCTCTGGGTTTATCTAAGGACATAGTTTATACTTGGTTGGCGGTACTTTTTATACTATTATTAACTATTTTGCTAAACTTCCGAGAATCCTACTACTATTCACTAAAGCGTAATTGTTAGACTATGCACAACTTTCTACCTATTGCTTATTTTCGTAACAAATTTGTTCCTTTTGCTGAAGCCAATATTTCGATCGCCACTCATGCATTACATTATGGTACGGGAGCATTTGGTGGTTTGAGGGGTATTCCCAATCCCCAAAATCCGCAGCAAGTTTTACTATTTAGATTAGATCGTCATGCTCGGCGATTAAGCAATAGTGCTAGATTTTTACAATACGATTTGCCTGCGGATAAAATTCAACAAATAATTATTGATTTTGTCAAAAAAAATCAGCCCGATAAATCTTTTTATATCCGTCCTTTTGTATATACTTCAGATTTAGGTATTGCTCCTAGGTTACATAATATCGAAAAAGACTTTTTTGTTTATGGTTTAGAATTAGGGGACTATTTATCTCCCGATGGGATTAATTGTCGAATTAGTTCTTGGCATCGTCAAGAAGATAGAAGTTTACCCCTAAGAGGTAAAATTAGTGGTGCTTATATTACGTCTTCTTTAGCTAAAACTGAAGCTGTTTCTGCTGGTTTTGATGAAGCAATTTTGCTTAATTCTCAGGGAAAAGTTTCCGAAGCTTCTGGCATGAATATTTTTATCGTTAGAAATGGTAACTTAATTACTCCTGGTTTCGAGCAAGATATTTTAGAAGGCATCACTAGAGATAGTATTTTACATATTGCTAGAGATTTAGGTATCCCGACAGTAGAAAGACCGATAGATAAAACAGAACTTTTAATCGCTGATGAAGTATTTTTAAGCGGGACTGCTGCTAAAATTACTCCTGTTAAAAAAATTGAAAATTATCAACTTTCTTTAGATAGACCTATTACCGAAAAATTAAAACAAAAATTAGCAGAAATCACCGAAAACAGAGAACCAAAATATCAAGATTGGGTTTATGTAATTGATTGTTAACCTTATTTTTTTTCTTTTCTGAATACTTTAAAAAATAGTTTCTTCAGATTTAAGTTCTGTTAGTTCTACACTCCTGTTCCAAAGTAGTTTTGCTTTAGCGCGATCGTAAGATTCTTGAGAAGAAGACATCATTTTCCAAGCACTAAAATATTTTCCCGTTACATTTTCTAACTCGGGATCGAGAACTAATTTAGCTAAAGCTTGACCCGAATTTTGGATACTATTTACCTTAGGTAATAAGCTAAGAACTGGCAGAATAAAATACCAGATAAAACGAGCTAAAGGAGGATAATCTTTTGCTAGTCCAGAACCAGGCATTAGCCCAGGATTAAAGACATTTACCGTAATTGGCTTCTGTTGAGTACTATATCCTTCTTCCTGAAGACGACGAGATAATTCGTAAGCACAAAAAAAAAAATATTACAAAGTTTCGAGGTAGTATAGGCTATTCGACCAGCTATACCAACACTTTTATCTTGGAGAAAGGGTTACAAAAAAATATGACAAAGTAGGACAGTCGCGGAAGGGGGCTTTTACATCAAGTTTTTGATTAAGGTACATTGACCAAGGTTTATTGAAGCCCCCTTCGCGGACAAATTGCCCCTCTT
>JBFRWK010000179.1:0-4113 GCA_051439545.1 Xenococcaceae cyanobacterium
GCTAATTTCTTTAAGTTTTCTTGAAGTAATATGCTGCTTCAGATCTACTTAACTTAGGCATTTTACAAATTAAAGAACTATGCCTAAGTTTACCTAATTATTTGTTGTGCAGCACGTAGCCGATCGCCAACTGAACTGCGATCGCTGACAATGAAAAGTAGAAGGAAAAAAGGTTAGTACCATTTTAATTCCAACGGGCTTTTCTTGGGTAAATCCTTGGCTTTTTCTTCCAACCAATCAGCTTCTTGGTAAGTTCCAAAGAGGTAATCCCACCAGTCTACTCCTATACCAAAATTCTGATGCCATTGATTATATTCGTGATGAACATAGTGAACAGGCATCTTCATCCAAAAACAAGCCTTGGGGTTATCGTGCTGCAACTGATGAGCATAGGAGGCAAAAGCTGCATAGACTAAACATCCAAATAACCAACTTAGACCAATTTCCCAAGAGATAAGGCAAGGAGTGAACATTACTATAGAGCTAAGTAGTATGTAATCTCGAAACTCCCCTAGAAAACCTTGTCCTGAATTGCTTAGATGATGTCCGGGATGAGTAGGAAAAACTTTAGGAAATATATGCATGAGGCGGTGCAACCAATATTCGACAAAGCTGGCGAACATAAAAGCACCGATAGAACAGATAACGAGTGCCAAGATATGACTTAGGCTAACCATTAAACTCCTTGATTTTACAAGCTATGACAGTTTAAAAATATATTATAATGATGGATAAAATAGCAAATTGGGACCATATGATTATCGAGTTCAAATGAGAAAGAAAGGCTTTTACGTACAAAGGCTAGAAAGCCATTGTCTCAAGGTATTATTTAACCGTGCGGAATGCACCGTCAGGTTTTCTGGAATTTAATTCCAGAAAACCTTTGACTGCTAGTTTTTGACGTAGAATTTGCTATCTTAATTTTAGGCTATTTGGATGCGTTTAAGCTTACTACTTTTAGCATAAGTCTCAGCCTTCCTTTTGCTCTCAAAATTTTCGTCGAACTCACGTTTATTGAGTATCTCTAATGCGACAGGTTTCTGAGGCGTTAATGGGATTACAGCGAATCATTCTCCCTTCGGGAAATAGTACCGTATATTCTGAGAAATATTCGTTTGGTAAAGGGTAATCGGTGCTGACATATTGTGCTCCACTGGATAGGGCTTTATCTCTTTGCTCTGTAGTAGCTACTCTAGCATGAATTGTTTCAGCATCGGAACGAGTCCGTACTAGATATCCCTGTTTAACTAAATTGCCAATATCCTTAGATGGTTCGTTCAAATTGATGAAAACTGCTTCGTCGCTGTCGGGTTTTTTACTGCTGATAAACATACTGGCACCTCGTAAAGATGGATACCTTTTCCGATACAGATCGTTTTTATTTTCCATTACAAATAGTATTTTGCCTTGAGACTCTGCCAATGTAGGCCAACCATCGTTCAAAACAGCTTCTCTAAGAGTGGAATATGTCCCTCGCACGTCATCAGGAGTAAGCAGTTGTTCTCTCGAAAAGACCGAGCGAATTTCTTGTTCGATCGCCACAATGTTGTTAGAGTCAAACTTAATTGGGATAGCAAATTCTAAAGGTTCACTACCTACTTCTTGTCCTACTATTCTGGGAAAGGATTTATCTTTACCTTCTACTAGCACTACAATAGGAAAATGTTGGGGGTTGTTTTTGGACCAGGTATTGATCTGTTTAAGGCATTTGATGAAAGTCAAACAGGTACTCCTGAAGTCTATATCCTGCATATGCAGTACTTTTAACCCTGGTTTTTGCATCACCCCATCAGGATCGAACTCTGGATCGGCCGGCAAACCATTTTCCTCTACTTTTACATAGCCAAACGGTTTGGCATATAGCCCGCCTTCAGGATCTAAGTACACATCTAATTCAATCTGCCGGATACCCAGGTCGAATTGTTCTGATAGTGGTAAATGAGTATACTCAAGTGCGGTAAATAAAAATCTAGTTAGCCAGTTAATATTTAATAAAATTTCTGCAAGCTTTGGTGCAGGCTCAATGTGATAGGAGTTGTGGGTACCTATTGATTGAATTTGATTAATTCTCAGGTCTTGTGGTTCAAATCCTACCCTAGCATTGAGAGTTCCAGACAACAGATTACTTATAATTACCATGCTGCCAACGGCAAAGCCCCATACAACTTTCTTCATAATTAATTATTGTTTACCTTCCCCATAATATTACGGTTAGACACTCCTTAAGTTGTTAACTTCAAGGTAAATTTACTGCTCTAATAATAGCTCCAGAGTCTCGCTAAATATGGTGGCCTCCAAAAGAGCGGATGCGGCGAATTCATCTATCCCGATCAATGCTGCAAATTCTAGTTCATCTTGACTGGAATCTAGTTGTAAAATTCTAATTTTGATACCTAGTTCTTCTAGTATTTTGAAAGTTAATGGTCTAGCTATAACTCGATCGACTGATGAATTTGTTTCGGGGGGTTCTGGCACCCCATCTATCCATACCTTCGGAGCGAAAAACTTAAAACTGTGTCCCGCCACGACTCTCACACCTAATTCTAGATCTACATCTATTTCACCCCTATCTTCTCTCTCTAAATCTATAATTTTCATTCGCAGTGCCACGCGCTCGTTATCTAGCAAATCGAGTTGGAACTGGGAAACTACAAACTCTTCGTTTGATTCTTCAATATTGTTTAGGATCACAGTAAGCCGCTCGGATAAGGGTGCATTAATTGTTGGAGACTTTAGTATGCTATCGAGCTGTTCTTGAGTGAAAACAATTCGCGTAGCCATTTTTAAAGGTTGTTGAAACAATTGCCTCAATCGGATGGTGGGAATTTCTTCGTCTAGATCGAGAACCAGATCTCCTTCTAAAAATTCCTTCAAGTCAAAGTCAATCCGATCGATATCAAATTCTAGTACTTTAAATTGCACTTCTGGGTTTATTTTGAAATCTCGGGTTGCTATTCTCACCCGCTGGACTTTGCCGTCAAAAATCTGATAATTAGGAGCATTATCAATACGAACGGCAATGGTTTCTACCTCTTCTACCTGAGAGCGAATCTTGTTCTTCAGCACCACATCACCAATTAAGTTCACTGAAGTACCGATTGCGAGTAACCCAGACAAAATACTAACTAATAATTCCATAATACAAACAAACTATTGTAACTTCAAAAATCTCATGTCTGGGTTCAGATCAAAACATCCACTCCAAATTAATGCCGAAGCGATTATCTTCATTTTCTCGGGAATTTTGCCATTCGAGATCTCCAGATAAACGCAGGTGAGAAGTAACCGCGTAGCCAACGGACAAAGAAGTTATGCCTACTTCCTCATTCCCACCTCCAGGGGAAATAAAACTTTGAGAGACGGAAATATCTCCTCCGCCACTACGGGATAGTGCCAGCATCAACCGCACTCCGAGATGTACTCCATCGGTGGAAAAGTCATTACTTTGTACGTAGCGGTATCCTACCAATGGAGCAAAATTAGCGTAGCTACCTAGGGGCAATAAAAAATAGTGTAAATCCACACCAGCAGCATTGCGATCGCCATTAAACGCTGTCTGGTAGTCAGCACTAATAGTTAAACCAGTGCGTTTGATAAAGATATCTTCCACCCCGATATTAATTCCAGCTGCATCGTCAGTAGAAGGAAACGAAGTAAAACCTAAACGCAGACGAGTACGGAAACTAGGATCCTGGCGAATTTCCTCTAGTACGTTAGGCACTTCTTTAAGCCACTCTTGCCATACGGGACTTTCTTGAATAACTTCTGGAGGCAGGTCGATTTCTTGGTTAACGGAATTGGTTTTTTCTATTGTATCTGTTATGGTTTCTTGAGCCATAACAGGTGAGATTGAAAATACATAATAGCAGCATTTGCCTAGCAAAACTAATACAAATAAGCTATCAATAAGCTTTTGCCATCTTTGAAAATGCAACACCCACCTCCGATTGTCCCAAAAAACTCATTTTACCAAAGAACTAATTAAGCAGGGAAATCGCATCTTAATGGTCTTGACAAATTGCCGATTGCATGAATAAATACTCGCCATGATCAAACTGAATGCAAACTAATAGTGAAATTGGTCAATCGGGAGTCAAGGGATATAATCTTAAA
>JBFRWK010000180.1:0-28828 GCA_051439545.1 Xenococcaceae cyanobacterium
GCTACCTCGCGCGTTCCGAAGCTTCGGAAACCTCGGCAGGGGGAGATGGGGAGCTTTAGAACTAAACGAATCGTCTTTGAACACAAGGTTAAAACTTTTAAAAAGCTCCCCTTCCCGCGCTCGTCTACTCGCTATTTTATATTTAATTACACCCACTACTTATATTTTCTGACGTAGGTGCTGGTTTAAAAACTCTGTAAGTTCTTGCCAAGAGTCTTCTGCTGCTAAATGATTATAGGAAGAACGTTCCTGGCCAAAAAAACCATGCTCGGCATTATCGTAAACCTTCATCTTATAATTTAACCCGAGTTCTTTAAACCGAGTATCTATTTGTTTAACGCGATCGATAGGAATAAACGAATCTGCACCACCAAAAAATAAATAAATGGGAACGGTAATATTGTGAACCACTTCCAACCATTCATCTAAAATTACACCATAGAAAGGTGCAGCTATTGCGATTTCGGAAGAAAACTTAGTAGCAGTTAAAAAACTCATACTGCCACCAAAACAAAATCCAGTTACGCCAATGCGATTTGCATATACATCTACTCGCGATTTGAGATAATCTAATGTTGCTTTGATATCTTCCGTTACAGTTTTATCAAAATCGAGACTGTACATCATTGCTTTGGCAGATTCTACTTCGTCGTAATCAAATTTGTTATTGGGTAGATTGCGATAATATAAGTCAGGCGCGATCGCTAGATAACCTTCATTAGCAATTCGTACCACTACATCTTTAATATGTCGGGTTAAGCCAAAAGCTTCCATTAAAACAATAACTGCTGGTTTTGAGCTATTTTGAGCAGGTAAACCTATAAAAGCTGGCATTTTTCCATCAGGAGTAGTAATAACTATTTCTTTCTGTTCTATTTGCATCTGTAAATCTCTAAAAACTTGAGGACAAGACTGACGGGGAAACCCCGTCAGCTTGATATGTCCGTACAGATACTTTAGGAAAAAAACTATTTGTAACTATAGAAAAAAATTGCCGAGTTTTAGTAAATTATCGCGATCGGGCAAAAGCTGTGGCACTGCGCGGGCTGGCGAAGCCAGATCTCTTCGGGATCGCGCTATAAATACCTAGGCAAAATCATTGTTACAGTCCCAACTAACAACTAACTGGGCGCAAGCCTTGCGCCCCTACTAACTACTAACTACTAACTATCTAAACTAGGTAATCAATTTTGTATGACTACTCTATATTCTCTTGGAGTCATACCAACGATCCGTTTAAAATATTTCGTAAAATGGCTTTGGTCGCAGAAACCTACCCTAGCAGCAATTTCTGAGATACTAATTTCCCTATGTTGTAACAAGTACCGCGCTTTGGCAATTCTCTGTTGCAATACATATTGGTGAGGCGTTTGACCTGTAGTATTTTTAAATAGGCGGATAAAGTGGCAGGGACTAATTTGAGCGATTGTAGCTAATTCACAGACTTTTAAATCGCGATCGAGATGTTCGTGAATATAATCTTTTATTTGTTTTAGTTTCGATTTAGATAAGCCATCTCCATAGCTAGAAAGTTCGAGCTTTATCGTACAATACTTCCGTAACAGATGAATTGCTAATGTGGTTTTGAGACTGTCAATCAGTAAATTACTACCAATTTTGCTAGACTCTAACTCATCTTTTAAAGTTAAAAAAGTTCCTTGTATTAGTGCATCTCGATCGTTCATAAATCGTGGAATTAGTTCGATGCGATCGACATCTACTAAATCTTGACCTACTTGTTTTAATAGTGAAGGTTCAACTGCCAAAATTCCAAACTCGGCTGAGGTATTCCAATTACAGCGATGGCTAATACCAGCAGGAATAATAGCAATGTCTCCTCGATTTCTCCTTTCTGTTTTAACTTTGCCATCTAACCATCTTTCTCCTGGTGCGTAAGCAAAACCATAAGCGATTACGTGCATAGTATGTTGATGAGTCGGACACTCAAATTTTGGCTGTCGGTGTAATTCAAAATGAATATTATCCCATCCCATGCTTGAAAGGGTAGCTGGTTGAGGTACAAAATCATTTGATGCCCTCGCTTGTCTGTAATCGAGAATTTTGGCTGTTTTACTTGTCCTTCTCATCTTACTTTTATCGATCGACAGTACGATACCAAATCTAATTCCGAAAGATTCTTGTACGGGCGGTTCGCGAACCCACCCCTACCCTGACATCACGACTCTTGCCTTCTAGACATTATCCCTCATCCAAACCAAAAGCATATTGAAAAACAATAGGGTCGTAATATTCCCGAAACAATTCAATCTTGCCATCGACAACATGAAATAAGCCACCATATCTTTGCTGATAATTTCGCCCAGTGGGAATAATTTCTACCTCACCGCGCCATTCGGCAAAAACCATGGTAGGGTCTTGCAGGGGATAAAATACCAGTTCATCGGTAAAATTGGCTTTACCACTAATTTCAGGCCAAGCAGCATAATGTTCTATTAAGTTAGCTTTCCCCTCTACACGTTTAGGAAAACCATTGGGAGAAAAGGGCATATCTTGTACTGCATCCTCTGCCCAAACCGATGCAAACTTTTCCATATCTTTATTTTCCAAAGATTCTAAAAAATCGATTACAGCTTGTTTTGTCTGCTGGCGTTGAAGATAAGTAGAAGGGTTAGCATTAGCTTGTTCTACAGCTTCATTAATAATATCTCGACTACCCTTTTCCGATTCTGCAATAAAAGTCATTTTATCGATCTTCCATTGTCCATCTTCTCGAATCAAACCATATTCATAACTCCCCGTGATTTGCCAAAACATTTGGTTAAGATAATGATCGGCAGTTACATCAGCAGTTGCCGTTGCTTTATTCCCATTTACTTCCGCTTCAATATTAGATATTTCGTGGCGAGTACGATCGAACCCTGGTAGAGTGCTTGCCCATTGAGTCATTAATCCAGTAGGACTTTTTAATTCGACTTCTCCACCAAATGCCGAGGTATAATCTACTTCAACTTCTTCTGCATAAAGCTTTTCTAGACTCTCAAAATTATTTCGATCGGCTAAGTTGGCTACACTTTCAACGATAGTATAAATAGCAGCTTCATCTGGTGTTGTGACATTCAGAGAGTTTGAAGGGTTAACTGCAACTGTCATAGCTAGTATTCCTGTAATAGTTCCGAGGATCTGTTTCATTGATAATTACTTTAGTTTGAAAAATGATTAAATTATTTTGGTTGAGAAAAGCTATGTCATTAAGCTTATTATCAGTAATTAGTTTGGCGATAACTTTATCGATTACCCATGGTATTAACCAAGCTCGATCGCAAGATTCCGAACAATCTCAACCCCCATCAGAATTAACTCGTTTAGAATACTTTGAAGGAACATGGCGTTGTCAGCAACCAGCAGCACCAGCTTCGCCTTTAGGTGTATTTACTTGGACTGTGCAAAAAGATTTAAACGGTTTTTGGTATCTGGGAAATGCTGAAGAAACACAGTCGCCTGATGAGGGTAAACCAATTAACTCAAGAGAATTTTTGGGATATAATACGGCTTCTAAAAAGTTAGTCCGTTCCGCGATCGTCGGGAATGGTAACTCTTTTAATTTAACCGCATCCGATTGGCAAGATGGTAAACTAATTTGGTCGGGAACGGTTGTCGATCGAGGACAGTCTATCCCACTGCGGGAAGAAATTATTCAAAATAGTCCAAATCGATTTACCGCAACTTATTTTATTGCCGATGAAGAGGGTAATTGGAAACCTGTAGTCGATGAAACTTGCGATCGAATACCCTCTAGTTAAATAATTAATTAAATTGAGTGAACATTAATTAAAAAGCGCAGTAACTAATTTTTAGCTTTCATAATTTCTTTTTCATCTTTCCAGAAATTTTCTGCTAAACGTTCGTAAATCCCTCGTTCTCTTTTCATGAGGTTATAACCGATAAATTCTCTTCTTAAAGTCGCACTATCTGGATGATGGCGTTTGATAATTTCGTTGATTTCTTTTTCGGTGTAAGTTCGTCCTAGATCGAATTTATTGACTAACCATTTAAGGATGACAAAACGCTTTTTACGAGAAGCTGGTATTTCCACAATTCGATCGCTCTTGAGGTAATTTTGCAGAACTTTTTCTTCCCATGCTGCTGCTGGTATATCTTCAATCCAGTTTGCCATCTGTTCGGAAGTAAACAAGGATTTATTCAAACTAGATAAAGTATCCCTGTTAAGTTTGTACAGATGACTATTACCAAGCGATCGCATTTTAACGAGATTTAATTCTTTTAATTTCATTAGATGATGGGAGATTGTCGGCTCTTTTAATTGCAAACGTGCTGCTAAATCTTCGACGCTACATTCAGCTTGGGACAAAATACCTACTAACTTTAAGCGGTTTTCGTTAGATAAAGCTTTAAAGAAATTGAGTAGAGTATCAAAATCTGGAGAGTTCATAATTCTAATTTGAAACTTATCTAATTATAATTTTATCAAATAAGTTATCGAGATCGCTTCCCAGAAAAATAATTGCCAATGGTTTAGAGATTTTGCTCAAAATATTCAGCCACCGCATCACTAGCTGTAGCAACTGCTTCGGGATTGTCATAAAAATCAAACTGAGTAGTATTTTCTAACCAAAGTCGCTCTTTTTCGCCCGATAAACGGCTATAAAATTCTTTTGCCCCTTGAGGAATTGCAGCAGCTTCGGAATGAACGATTTTAACTGGTTTAGTTAAATCATCAGCAGTAGAAATGGCATCGTAAGTCAACCAACCTTCCCAAGAAGCAAGATTAAATTCGTTGACATATTCGGGAATCATGCCTCGATCTGGTTCAGTGTAATAAGGGACTTGATACATTAAGGCATTTTCATCTGTCATACTCGCAGCAGGAATCAGAGATAATTCGCCAGTTTTTTCGTATTTCGCCTCTGCTTTACGACTAATATCGATTAAACTTTGTACCGCTTCTTCACCCCCGTACACCTCCTTAACTATAGCTCGATCGTGTAACCAAGGTGCAACCAGTGCGATCGCTTTAATGTCTTCACTCTGTACTGCTGCATCTGCCATGTATCCCGCACTAGCACAAATCCCCAAACCAGCAATTTTATTACTATCTATTTCGGGACGTGTGGTTAAATAATTAGCAGCAGCGATAATATCTTGGGTCTTATTAGTAGGATTTTCTAGCTGACGTTCTTTTCCCTCTGATTCTCCCCAATTACGGAAATCAAAAGCCAAAACTGCATAACCGCGATCGGCTAATTCTTCGGCGTAAGTTGCTGGCATTTGTTCTTTTACTGTTGTCCAAGCACCAGTTACAACTACCCCTGGTAATTTATCCCCTTCTTGATAGTCATCGGGAAGATAGAGATCGCTAACCAAGTTTTGATTATTACTTTCAAAGTTAACTTCTTTAACCCGTGCTGCTTCGGCATCATTGGCAAGAGATAATTGTAGTGTGGCAACGGTAGCAGTAGTTAAAAGTAAGTTTTTCATTGTTTTTGCTTTTTTGTACTTGAATCTTATACATTCAATTTACCGAAGCCGAAAAACTATTTCTTGTAAGCTTTTGCTCAATTTTTTGAAGATTCTTGCTATTTTGAGATCGAGTTAGTCAAGCTAATTATACTGCTTCTCTTTATTTCTCTTTATTGTGGCTTTTTACAAATAGGAAAATTTTTAGTTGAGAAGTCGTGTCGAAACTACTAATACAAATCTCGACTAAGCTATATTATGTGTCTCTATCGCAGCAAAATTACTAAATGACTGTTTCTTCCCCCCCATCAGCAGCAAAAATTCATCAAAGCCAAGAAAATGATTGGCGTTTGTTTCTTAAATTAATTCCTTATATCCGTGGTAATCGTCGCATTTTGCTGATTTCCCTGATTATTTTAGTTCCTTTAGCTATTTCTGGAGCGATTCAACCATTAATTGTCGAACAAGCTATTTCTTTATTACGAGAAGAGCCTACCTGGTTTTTTTTGACAGATGTATCCTTGGCGCGAGGAATTAATATTTTAGTTGGGTTACTCTTACTCACAGTAGTAATCCGTCTGATGTTTGCATCTGTTCAAGGATTTTTGGTTCAAAAAATAGGACAAGAAATTACCGCAGCCGTAAGAGAAGATTTATTCGTTCATGTTACTTCCTTATCTTCTAGCTTTTTCGATCGAACTCCTGTAGGGAAATTAGTTACTCGCATTACTAATGATGTTGAAGCATTGGGGGATGTTTTCGCTAGTGGGGCAATTGGAGTAGTTAGCGATCTCGTCTCCATTGCTGCCATCGTCGTAGCTATGTATTTAAGAGATTGGCGATTAGCATCTTTGTTGGTATTGATGTTAATTCCCGTCACGGGTTTAATTATTTATTTTCAAAGACAATACCGCAAAGCTAATTATCGTGCTAGAGAAGAACTATCTAAACTCAACTCGATGTTGCAGGAAAATATTGCAGGTATCAATATCGTGCAGTTATTTCGACGCGAACATTACAATGCGGAGATGTTTCGCTCGATCAACGAACGCTATCGTCAAGCGATCGATAAAACTATTTTTCACGATTCGGCAGTATCTGCTACTTTAGAATGGATTTCCCTAGTCGGTATTGCTGGCGTGCTTTGGTTAGGGGGATTCTTCGTACTGAGAGAAGATATTACTTTTGGTGTGCTTTCCGCGTTTATTCTCTTTGCCCAAAGGTTATTCAATCCTCTGCGACAGTTTGCGGATAAATTTACCATGTTCCAGTCAGGGTTTACCGCGATCGAACGGATCTCGGAATTAATGAATGAACCCATCGAAATTAAAGATCCAGAATCATCTAAACTAGTCACTCAGAAAAAAACTGCCTCAGGTAAAAAAGGAGAAATAATCTTCGATCGAGTTTGGTTCGGTTATAAACAAGATGAATATGTCCTTAAAGACTTGAATTTTACCATCAAACCAGGAGAAAAAGTTGCTTTAGTAGGCCCGACAGGAGCGGGTAAAAGTTCGATTATTCGTTTGCTCTGTCGTCTTTACGAACCAAGCAAAGGTAGAATTTTAGTCGATGGTATTGATATCCGCGATATATCTCAAGCAGAATTACGTCGATATATTGGGGTTATCTTGCAAGAAAGCTTTTTATTTGCAGGGGATGTCAAAGGTAATATTACTTTAGGAGATAATTATTCCCTCGAACAAGTTAAAGAAGCTGCTAGATTAACTAATATCGATCGATTTATCGAGCAATTACCTCAAGGTTACGATACTATCTTACGGGAAAGAGGTACAAATTTATCTGGCGGACAAAAACAATTACTCGCTTTTGCTCGTGTCGCTATTCGTAATCCCAGTGTTTTAGTCTTAGATGAAGCCACAGCTAGCCTTGATGTAAATACAGAAGCTCTAATTCAATCCGCTTTAGAGCAAATATTAATAGAACGTACCGCCATTATTATTGCTCATCGTTTATCTACTATCAGTAATGTCGATAAAATATTAGTCCTCAAAAGAGGAGAGCTTATTGAATCTGGAACTCACGAAGAATTAATCGCTCAAAAAGGATTATACGCCAGTCTGTATAAATTACAGATGTTAGGGACTTAATAGTTAATAAAGCTAATAGATATCGCGCTCCCTCAAGCATTACCAAACTATTGGTTATATTACTTCTTCAATATAAAAATCCACTGAATTTGATTCCTCGTGTCTGAGGGAAACAAATTATTTTCTAAAAGCGCGATCGACTTTCCCTGATGACTTTTACACCGCTAAATGTACGCTATTTTTTGCTTTATGTTTGAGACAAAAGGTTAATCATAGCACGATTACGAAAATTAAATAGCTCGATATTTACTAAATATCAATAAAAACCAGAAGATTTGATTCCTATACAATAAATTTTAAAGATTGTGTAAAGTAAATCTTAGGACGATGCTGTAATAAATAATGAATAGAACGCTCGTCATAAATGTCTTTTTCCAAACCATTAGGAAAGTTTTCAGCAGGTTCAAAATTAAGTTCTTCACAGTAAACTTGATAGCGAATGCTAAATACTTCTTGCTTTAATTCTGCTGTGTTAGCAACTATTAACTGGAAATATTTATCAAAATGTTGAGTAATGTTTAAACAAGACATGAAAATACATCGATATCTTTTGATATCATCGGTTTGGTGTATGTGTTTTTTAGCTTTAATTTGAGCGGAACTATATTCCGATATGTTTTAAGTTAAATAATCATCTGTTAAGTTAAAAAACTAATAAATTTAATATTCCCAACTTTATCCAGTTAGTAACATACAGAATTTTTCAATTTATTAACTTGTAATAGAAAAGCATAAGTATCAAAACTAGTTTCAATCTAATTAGAAAAATTAATTATTTACTGTATTTTTGAGCTAAAAAACTTAAATTCTTATATTGCCCTGTTTTTACCTAATTTTCTGCTGTTTTTCTTCCTATTAGCGATCGAACTCTAGATTTCAATTGAGGCGATCGAGTATCTTTTCTAATCTGGCGATCGCCCTAACATTTTCGGCAGGAGTACCAATAGTTATTCTTAAACCACCACCAGTATGACGAATTAGAGTTCCTTTGGTTTTTAAGTCTTGAGTAATTTTGGCTAATTTCTCATCAGAAGCCTTATTCAATCTAAGATAAATAAAATTAGCTTGGCTCTGCCATATTTGGATATCCGAACGTTGAGATAAGATGCGCCTGAATTTTTCTCTTTCTTGTAGAGTTTCCTTAATATTACCTAATAATAAATTACGTTGTTGAAGAGCGACTAAAGCTGCTACATAAGAAAAACTTGGTAAATTGTAAGGTAAGCGGATTTTCTCTAAAGCTGCAATGATTTGGGCATCGGCGATGGCATAACCAACCCGATGAGAAGCTAAACGAAACGCTTTGGAAAAGGTACGAAAAATCAGCCAGTTAGGACGTTGAACTAATTCACTTACTAACGAATTTTGACTAAATTCAAAATATGCTTCATCTATAACAACTAAAATATCCTGACTGAGGTTGCGTAGCCAGTCTAACTCTGCATTGCTTACACAGTTGCCCGTAGGAGAGTTAGGATGAACTACAAAAACAACTCTAACAGGAGGATTACTAGTTTGCTCAATTGCTTTAGAAGCAGCAGCTAAATCTAGAGAAAAATCTGTATCTAAACGCGGAATATCAATTACAGGAATTCCTAGAGTTTTAGCTAAAATAGCATACATCGAAAAGGTAGGATTGGCGACCAAAATTGAGCCTTCTCCGCCCAAGCAAGTAGCAATAAGCACAGAGCGAATCAATTCATCCGAACCGTTACCTACCGAAATATTTTGCTCGGAAATTAGGTTATTGAGATTAGCGGATTGATTGACATATTCAGCGATCGCTTTTTTGAGAACTAAATGACTACCATCAGGATAGCGATTTACTTCCATTTGTCCCTGATACAGCCAAGCTAGTTTTCCCTTAATACTTATTGGGAGATCGTAAGGACTCTCATTAGTATCAAGATGATCTAAAGAATGATTGATTTCTTCGCTAGAGTGAGGAGTATAAGCAGCTATTCGATCGAGATCGGCACGAATAAATTTATGATTACTAGACATTAGTAGTTAAGGGTTAGACCTTTGACTTGATACCTAAATTTAATAGACTATTTTTTGGATACTAAGTCAAGGAGCAAAACTTTGAACTATGCGATCGCGTCCCTGTTTTTTGGCTTGATAGAGATTGAGATCGGCTTTTTTGAGCAAATCATCGGCATCTTCTTCAGGAGTAGGTATTTTAGTTGCAGTTCCAATACTTAGAGTTATATAAGGACTAACCGTAGAGCCAGAATGGGGTATCTTCATTTTATGGAGTTTCTGTCTGATATTGTTAGCAACAAATAATGCGCCCTCGGCATCGGTATCGGGTAAAATAACCGCAAACTCTTCTCCCCCATAACGAGCAACTAGATCGGCAGCGCGCTTTGTTGCCTGTTGTAAGGTTTGAGCAACTTTTTTCAGACAAGCATCTCCTTCTGGATGTCCGTAGGTATCATTGTAAATTTTAAAATGATCGATATCACATAAAATAAGGGATAAAGGTTTTTTTTCCCTGGCTAAACGATTCCATTCGTTTCTAAATACTCGATCGAAGTAGCGACGATTGGCAACTCCAGTTAAACCATCCAAAATTGCTAGCTGTTTGAGTTGTTCATTGGCTTTTTTAATTTGGCTGTGTAATTCTGATTGTTGAATGGCAATGGTAACTTGAGTAGTTAATTGTTGGAGAAAATTTATTTCCCATTTTTTCCAGTAACGGGAAGTATTGCTACTATGAGCAACTAACATTCCCCATAATTGCTCTTTCTGTTCTTGTTTGCTTTCTTGTTGGCCGCGCCAAATTGGTAAAGTTAAGATTGAGTTTAGCTGGTTTTGGGTCGATTGATAGACATCGGCAGATGAAGATTTAAATTGCCAAATGTCTTTTGCCGTGTCTAGATGGGCCGAATCACTAATAGATAAGTATAACTCCAAAGAATTGATTTTTTTGTCTGATGGTAACTCTAAATGGGGCGATCGCGATTCGGCAACAATTTTACCAGGGCGAACCGATTCACAGCAATAAATGAGTACGCGATCTGTTTTTAAGAATTGCCGAACTTCGTCTACTGTGGTCGCTAAAATTTCTGTTAAATCTAAAGACTGACGGATTTTTTCGAGCATTTTACCCATTAGTCTTTCTCTTTCTGCTTGCTGTCTCAGCTGTTCTTTGGTTCGTTGACGTTCGATGGCGTAGCGAATAGAACGAATTAATAACTCTTTTTCAAATCCACCTTTAATTAAATAATCTTGCGCTCCTTTTCTTACCGATTTAATTGCCATGTTTTGATCGTTAAGAGAAGTTAAAACTATAATTGGCAATTCAGGAGCTTGCTGCTTTACCATAGCAATATTATCTATCCCTTGACTGTCTGGTAAAGATAAATCTAGTAAAACTGCATCAAAATAGTCTTGAGCCAGAATATTTAATCCCTCATTGACTCGATTGACATGTTCTAATTTTAATCCTGCTAGCTTCTCTTCAATCAATATTTCTCCGATCCAATCAGCATCGGCTGGATTATCTTCAATTAACAATATTTTTAGAGTGTTAATATCCACTGATATATGATATTTTTTCCTAATAAAACTAATTCGATCGCTTCTTTTTAAGATACTAATAACTATGTTGTTTTTTTTACGGTTTTAATAAAAATAAATCAGCTATTATTCCTGATTTTACCAGATTGTAGCTAATAAATAAAGTATAAAGTACTACACAGATCACTATTGGTGATTTTAAGCAAATCGATTGAGTGATTTTACTCACCTTAATCTTAGACAATTTACGGATAGGTCGACTGCCAGATTTGATTTTTTTTGCTAAATTTAATTAATTAACTTTGAGGTAATTTAGAAAAGTTAAGCCAAAAATTTAGACTTTTTTGGACTACAGCTAAAAAATCTTCTAAGTTATAAGGCTTATTAAGATAACAATTAGCTTTTAAGTTATAACTTTCTAAAATATCTTTTTGTTCTATAGAACTAGTAAAAACAATAACAGGGATTAATTTAAGTTTAAGATCTTGCTTAATAATCTTCAATAACTCGTGTCCATGCATTTTCGGTAAGTCTAAATCTAGCATAATGAGGTCGGGACGAGGAGCATGGGCATAGGTTTCTTGCTGCTGTAAAAATAATAATGCTTCTTCTGCATTACTAACCATATACAAATTATGCTCGATTCCATTTTCTTCAAAAGCAACTAGCATTAAATCTCGATAGCTAGGATTATCTTCAACGAAGAGAACATTTTTGATAATTTGAGAGCTTACCATTTTTGCTTAAACACAACTATTTTTTAGAAATTACTTTTAGTTTATCTACTACATTTGCCAAGTTTAATCTGCCAAATATCTAATTTTTTTTAGTATATTGGCTTAATTTAAACTAATAAATATCGAGAATCAATGAAGTAATTAAACAGGAATTGTGAAGTAAAAATCAGAACCTTTATTTAATTGAGATTTAACTTTTATTTTTCCTCCATGATGTTCAACAATTTTGTGACAAATTGCTAAACCAATCCCCGTGCCTGGATATTCTTCTTGAGTATGCAGCCGCTGAAATATTTGAAAAATTCGTTGTTGATATTGAGACTCAATTCCAATACCATTATCGCTAACAGAAAATTGCCAGTAATCTCCCTGAAGTGAAGCATTAATCTTGATCGCAGGAGTAGCTGAAGAACGATATTTAATAGCATTGCTAATTAAGTTTTGAAATAAAACTATCAATTGACTAGGATCGGCTACTATAGTAGGTAAGTTGTTGCAATAGATCACTACTGCTTGATTTTTTTCAATTTCTGAACGGAGATTAGCGATCGCCTGCTCTACAATTAAATTACAATCTGTGGTGCGTAAAGTACTCTTTTGTCTGCCAACACGAGAATACTCCAGCAAATCATTGATTTGAGTACGCATTCGGTGAACGCCATCATTTATATAGTAAATAAATTTTTCTCCCTTATTATCTAATTGACCTTGATAGCGACGTTGCAGCAGTTGAACATAATTGCTAACAGTTTGTAGCGGTGCTTGTAGATCGTGAGAAGCAATATAAGCAAACTGTTCTAATTCCGCATTAGAGCGAGCTAATTCTTTTCTTTGAATGATTTCACTTTCTAGTAATTCAGCTTGAGATAGAGCAATAGTTAACTGTCCGACTAAATGTTGCAATAATTCAATTTCATCTTGAGTCCATTGACGAGATTGACTACATTGTTGTACACATAAAATACCCCACAACTTATTACTTCTTTGGCTAGATTGCCTCGAAGAAGAAAGAGAATCTTCAATCGGTAGATAGCGAGAAATAGGTAAAACTAAATTAGCTTTAATCTGGTATTTTTTCAGAAAAGCTCGATGAGAGGAAGAGATTAGCTCGTTGTCGATATCTTCACAAATATAAGCATATCCTTCGGCATATTTATCAGGAAGTACATCTTGACAATATCGATCGATAATTGCTTGTTCTGAAATAGAGGGAAAACCGAAAGTGACTGACTCTTCAATCACTTTACCTAGTCGAGTTGGTAAAAATTGAAATAATAAGACTCTATCTGCGTTAAAAGTTTTTTGGAGTTCACTGACTGTAGTTCGCAGAATTTCTTGAATATCTAAAGATTGACGAATTTTAAAAGTTATTGACCTTAATAGCTGACGATAGCGAGTTTGTCGATCGATGGCTTGTTTTTCTGCGGTAATGTCTTTAACACTACCTTGTAAACTGAAATAATGTCCACTGTAATTTTTAATCGGGACAAGATAAATATGCCAATAACAAGTTTTGCCTTTTAATTCTAGAGTAAGTAGAAAGTCTGAAGGTTTTTTAAGAGCGAGACAAAGACGGCATTTTTTTTCAACAAATGGTGCTATTTCTGCTGGAAGTAATTCTGATATTGTCTTGCATTCAATTTCTTGGTTAGTTTTACCAAGGAGTTTAGCGTAAGCAGGATTGGCAGTTTTGTAGACTAATTTACCATCTGGCAATTTGTCAATTAAAAAAATACCATCTACAGAATGATGAAAAAATTGAGCAGATAGAGTTTCTGAAGCTTTCAGTTTAGTACGAGCAATCCTATATTTGTAATTACTCTGGATAATTGCCCCTAAAACTCTTAGTTGTCGTGCATCTTCTTTTGTCCAATCTCGATAGTTTTGAGCTTGATTATATAAACCAAGCGTACCCCAAATCCGACCAAATTCATTTAAGATAGGAATAATTAAAGCAGAACTAATACTGAGAGATTGCAGTAGATTTTTTTCCCCTTGAGTTAGTCCTGATAAATGGTTTATGTCATTTATAATAATGTCTTCATCTTTATTTAGTTTTCCTTGCCACCAAGGAAGTTGGTGTATTGTGGTAGTCTGGGGCTGAATTTGAGAAATCTTAGAATCTTTGCTCCAATGATGTGTACTACAAGCTCGGTACCCTCGATCGAAACATATTAAATAAACTCGATCGCTTTTTGTCGCTTTACCAATAATTCCTAAAAGTTCTTGGTAATTAATTTCTTTAGTGCTGACTAATTTTCTAGAGATTTGTGCTATTGCTGTATCGATATCAAGTCTATTTTGCAACTTTGCTTCTGCTTGCTTACGAGACTGAATATCTTGAATAGTTGCTACTAGATATAAAGGAATATTTTGTGTATTCTTGACTAAGGAAAAACTAATACTGACCCATTGCCATTGACCATCTTGACGGAGATAACGTTGTTCGACTCGATTACTAGAGTTAATATTGTTCAATGTTCGATCGACACACTGCCAAACCGTTTTTAGGTCATTAGCATGGGTAATGTCTTGAAAAGTAAAAGAACACATGGTCGATGCCGAGTATTGCAGCAAAGAGCATAAAAAAGAATTTACTCGTAAAAACTGTCCTGTAGTAGCGATAAAGGCAATGCCAATATTAGCTTGCTCAAAAATTGCTTGAAAGTTATCTTTGTTTTGTAAAGCATTATTTTTAGTCGTTACCTCGACTTCTCGATCTATTGGTAATTCTGGTGATTGACTACTTAAATTTGCTTCTTTTTGTCTTGCCGATGATTGCTCTTGTTGTTCGCCTGAAGGATTATTTGTTTTGGCACGAGAGCTTTTAGTCAAATCTCTGTTGTTCTCTGGCACTTGCCATGAATTTTCTTGGTTCAATTGATTTGTCTGGCAGCAATCTGTTGCTTCTGCTTCTTTAGCCATGATCGTTATTCCCTATCAAGCAATGAAATAAAAAGTAAATTTAAAAATTTGTTGTAAATTATTCGATCGAGTAAGTTTATATAAAACGTTATTTTAAATTGTTAAATAATGTAAAGCCAAGTTTAAATTTAATTCCATCGCTAATGATTTGTCCGAGATTATAGCTAATAAATATCACTTGTTTTTAGCTTGGTTACGCCTATAAAAGCTTTTGACCCAAAGGAGTTCTTAACTAGTCAATTTAAGCCCGATCTTAGCTTATATTTAGTAGACAATAATCTAGATATTCTACATATTTTTTTTACAGTATTTATTAAGATGCAACTATCTATATATTCTTTATTTGTTATCAATGTCAACCCTAGTATTTTTACGGAAGACAAAAGAAATCAATTGAATTAGTTATTTTCTCGGTGGTCGTGACAAATTCTATGAGCTAATATAGTTTTTCCCTCGATCTAGATAATAATTTGTCGGTCGCACCCAAAGATCCTATAGAATAGCACAAACTATTTTAGGGGCAATAACAAGTGGGTAGTCTTCGTTCAAACAAATACTAATACCGAGAAAAAAATTATTTTTGCTAGTAACTGTCAAATAATAATCTTGGAGTTCAAATAATTTTTGATTTTCATTTATCAATTGATTTTCTCCGTATTTTTGCGGATATATTTCTACAGTTTGACCCTGACACCAAGGTTTAACTTGTTCTGAATTTAAACTAACTTTTGGTAAATGGGATAATGCTTGCATTGGTGAAATTAAAGTTCCAGAATTAGCAGAAAATTCTGCTGCTAACTGAGATAAAGTAATACTATTAGCGAGTTGCATACCGCAGCTTTCAGTCCGCACTAAATTAGCTAAAGTTGCGCCTACTCCGAGCATTTCTCCCAAATCACGAGCGATCGATCTAATATATGTTCCAGGACTACACCTAATGGCTATTTCTACTTCCGTAAATTTCCCTGGCATAATATTAAGTAATTCTATGGTGTCAATCTTAACGGTGCGGGGTGGTACATCAACTTTTTCACCTGCTCTGGCTAATTCGTAGAGCTTTTTGCCTTGTTTTTTAATTGCACTGTAGATAGGGGGTATTTGCTCGATCGTGCCAATAAATTTACTTAAGTGAGCCTCAATTTCTGTCTTGGCGATCGCCATATTCGGCTGAGTGGCAATTATTTCTCCTTCTAGATCGTCTGTAGTAGTTTGCATTCCCAAGCGAATACGAGCGCGATAGGCTTTGGTAGTGGGTAAAAATTGGAGTAATCTGGTTGCTTTACCCACAGCGATGGGTAACACGCCAGTAGCAGCAGGATCGAGAGTACCGCCATGTCCTACTTTTTTAGTATTAAGTATCCGTCTTACTCGTGCCACGCAGTCATGGGAAGTATAGCCAGCAGGCTTATTCAAGTTAATAAAACCTAGGTTCATTAGTTATTAGTTGTGAGTAGTAATGTAGGAGTAAAATAATTACTGACAGTAAGGATGAATGCCACCGCGATCGCAAATAAACCGAATCTGACTGGAATTAAGATTTTTTGCTTTAGTAAAGTTAACGCCTTTAACTAGAGCTATAGATTCGGTATTGGCTGATTCGACTAAAAATTGCTGAGAGTTTTGTGGTGTAACAATCGCAAAAATAACTCCCTGAAAATCAGCACCATCGACATTAGCTCCTCGCAAATCTGCTGCACTTAAATTAGCATGAACCAAGCTGGCATTTTGTAATTTGGCATTACGTAAATTAGCCTCTTGTAATTGAGTCAGACTGAGATCGGCTTGTTGTAAATTAGCTTGACTAAAATTGGCAGCAGTAAGGTTTGCACCTTGCCAATTAGATTGCATTAACTTAGCTTGACTAAAATTAGTAGCTAAAGCTTTAACTTGTCCTAAACTAGCTCCTGTTAAGTCAGCGTCGGTAAATTTACTATTGCCAATATTAGCACCAGTCAAACGAGCATTTTGTAATTCTGCTGCTTCGGCATTAGCACCAATCATTTCTACACTACTAAGATTAGTTTGATTGAGTCGTGCTTGAGTTAAATCGCTTTGGCTGAGGGTAGCACCAGTTAAATTACTGCGATCGAACTTAACCCCAGTTAACTTAGCTTGAGTAAAATTAACTTCTTTGAGGTGAGCATGACTAAAATCAGTAATGCGCTCATTTTTACCGAGATCTGCAAATTGGCTGTCTTGAAAGTTCGCTCGATCGAGAATTGCTCCTTTAAAGTTGATTCCTGACAAATCTTTTTGGGTGAGAGAAAGAGTAAACTGAATGTTTTCCCCCTCTGTGGTGGCTAAATTCATCCCAGATAAATCTACTTTGTCTAGTTTGCCACTATAAATACTGAGAATTGTCCCAATTAAATTTGATATTTCTGTTTTGGTTACAGCAGAGTCGGTTTTTGCTTGAGATAGGGATTGGTGTAAAAGTTTGAGATGGGGTAAAGTTTCCGTGCCAATACTCACTAAAGCTTGCTGAAGTGTTTCGACGATGGCAGGATTGGTTTCTTGTCCTAATAAATCTACCAGCAAAGGAATAATCCGCGGATCGTCTAATCTGGCTAAGGCTAGGATAATTGATTTTCTTTCTGTCAGGGGATCGCTAGCAGTAGCACTGAGGCGATTAACTAAAGATAGAAAGACTTGATTATTGTCAGATTTAACTTGTCGATGATTTGTCTGGGTTTGAACGTAAATTTGCGTACCGACAACCGTTGCCAATACAGAAAATATGCCCGCACTAGTAATACTTAAAAGGGTAATACCTGGGTGCGATCGCATCCACTGCCACAAATTAAAATTTTTCGGCTCGGTGGGACTATAGGGAACGAGATAATTGTTACTTGTTTCGTTGGTGAGATAGGGATAACTTTGGACTTCGACGATAGGCGGTTGGGGAGGTGAGAAATTGGTAGTCTTGGACGAAACTTTACTAAAAGTTGTCAAGCCCTTTTTAGCATCTAGAGCAATTGTCCCCGCGAGGGTATCATGAAGCGCACAATAGCGATCGCTATAAAGTGCCATGGTTTTTTCCGCAGTCAAAATTAAGCCAAAAAGTAACCAGAAAATACCCCCGCTAGGTGCTGCACCCACTACAATCCAGATAGTATAAGCACTAACCCCAGATAAACCATATCGAGCCAATATTTCTCTTGTGAGGGTTTTGTACCAACCTGGAGACTTGCCCGTTTCTGTAACGACTTTGATACCTAACCAACGCTTGGGAGAAGTTTGACCAGTTTTAGCAAGTAAATATAATTGACATCCAGATAAGAGAAGCGGAGCCACTAAACTAACGCTCCACAAAAAATTTGTTAGGGGAGGAACTTGCTTAATTGGTTCGGAAGAACTAGATAGCCGTAAGATTTTTGTTCTCGCTTTGGCGACGGTAACTAAGGCAGGATTCAAAGGAACTTTTGCTGTCTGAGATTGAGACTTGACATAGGAACCTAAAATGTAGGGAACTACTGCACTACCACTAATTAGAGTTAATTCCAGTAACCAAGCAGCCAAACGACGAGAAATAAGCGATCGAGAAATTAAAAACAATACATATAACCATTTCTTTTGCCGAATTACCGCTTTTTGCTTTCCTCGTTTAAATGTTGGGCTAGTCATGGCTTTTATCCTTTTACCAAAAATCTCGTATCAGTTAACAGCAAATATATCTCAGTTACCATTTAACTAAGCGGATTTATCGATCGCTGCCTACTGCCCTTAATTTATAACCCATCTTCTAGGTTTTGGATGATGATTCGGCAAATAGATATTTATAGGCTATGTATACCAATCCTCCCACAATAGCAATACTGATTACCGAGCTAACTACTTTGATTAAAGCACCAAGCAAAGAAAAACCGACCATAATACCCACTATGCCTACGGCAACTTGCCCGATGGGAGCTAATCCATTGAACCAATCTCTGGCAGCATTGAGCCAATCCAATACCGATGAATTATTATTAGCGATTTCGACGTGAGGTTTTACGGGTTCTTCTTGCTCTTGGCTGTTAGAGGCAGCTTCTCGATCGATTTCTACCTCTAATTCTTCTAATCTACGTTGCCAATTTTGTTTATCTGATGAGTCCATAGAAATTTAGATAGCATTAAGTGTCTCTATCTTTAAGATTAACGGATCGCCGAGCCATCTTGTTGTTGATTTATGATTTAAAATAAACTTCCGCAGCAGCGCGATGGATTAAAGAATGACGGTAAACTAAATCTTGTATATTTTTGCTATAGCCACCACCAATAACGCTAGCAACAGGATAACCAGCAGCCAAACAATTACTTAAAACCAATCTTTCGCGACGATAAATCCCCCAATCTGTTAAAGCTAGTTTACCCAGTCGATCGCTTGCATGAGTATCTACTCCCGCATCAAATAAAACTAAGTCTGGTTTAACTTGAGAGAGTAAATCGGGTAACTGTTTAGCTAGTCTTTGTAAATAACCATCATCATCCAACCCAATGGGTAAGGGAATATCTAAATCGCTGGTTTGTTTTTTCCCAGGGAAATTAGCCTCACAGTGCATCGAAAATGTAAAGACACTAGGATCGCCTTGAAAAATCCAGGCTGTACCATCCCCTTGATGAACATCGAGATCGACAATTAATATTTTGCGAACTAATCCTTCTGCTTGTAAAACTCTTGCTGCGATCGCCAAATCATTAAAAATACAAAATCCCGAACCGTAACTAGGAAAAGCATGATGTGTCCCCCCTGCTGTATTACAAGCACAACCATATTTTAGGGCTAATTTAGCGGTTAAAATTGTTCCCCCAACAGCAATACAAGTACGTTTGGCTAAGGCACTATTCCAGGGTAAACCGATGCGACGTTGAGCTTTAGCTGTTAATGTTCCCTGACAATAACCTCGAACATATTCTGGAGTATGTACTAATTCGAGTAATGCTGTTGATGGTAATTCAGGACAATAAACTTGCTCTGGTACAGTAATTTTATCTGCTAATAATAAGTCATAGAGTAACTTAAATTTAGGCATGGGAAAACGATGCTCCTCTGGTAATGGAGCAACATAATTGGGATGGTAGACAATCGGGAGATTCATTAGACTTCTTGCTCAAGTAATCTTGCATCATTGGTTATCGACTTTAAAATAAAGCAGATTCCAATAATGTTCAATGCAAAAACTGTCCTTTAGACAGAAGACATTAACTTATTTAAAAACTAAGGTAGAGCTAAAGAAAATATCGTAAATACTATTATCAATTGATTAATGATTGAGCTTAATCCTCAACAGTCTAAACTAAATAATTCCGAACAATCTCAAAATTATTCTAATTCTCGTGTATCATCTCTTCTAGCTAAAATTTTATATCCTCTGGGTTGCTATGTAGTTTTACCATTTTTTTTCGGTAAAATTACAGTAACTGGCAGAGAAAATATTCCTTTAACAGAACCAGTAATTATCGCTCCTACTCATCGTTCTTATTGGGATGCAATTATCGTCGCTTATGCTGTAGGTAGACTGGCAAGCGGTAGAGATTTACGGTTTATGACTAGTGAAGATCATGTAAATGCGCCAGTCAAAGGTTGGTTCGTCAGAAATTTAGGCGGATTTCCTGTAGATACTAAAAATCCAGGAATTAGTAGTGTCCGTCAAAGTATCAAAATACTATCTAATCAGGAGATGTTGGTCATTTTCCCCGAAGGAGGGATTTATCGTACCCAAACTATTAACCCCCTCAAACGCGGTGTAGCTCGTATTGCTCTAGATGTGGAATCGGAGCTACCTGGTAGTAACGTCAAAATTTTGCCTATTAGCATCCAATATAGCCAATCTCATCCTAGTTGGGGAACCGATGTAACTATAAAAATTGCTCCCCCTCTCAAAGTCGCAGATTATTTGGAAGACTCTTTGCGTCAGAGTTCACAAAAATTAACTTTGGCTTTAGAAAATGCGCTCAAAAAAATTAGCGAAAATAATCCTAAAGTTAACTTATCTTCATCTTGACCTATTATGGCGATATTTCCGAGTATAAAAGGAATAGAGAGTTTTTTTGCTAGTTAAATTGAGGAGAAAAATCTTAATTGATTCGCTCGAAATTACAGATACTACAATTATTAGCGTAATAAACTAGGTTATAAGAATATAATATCAACTTAACTATTAACTGCGGAAAACCGTTATTCTCATCTTCTCATGTCTTTGTGAGAATACCCTTGCATTTACAGCAAACTGGAGTGAGGAGATAACGATCGAGCGATTAGTGTTATTTTGGGGATAATGCTATATTGCCCTTATTTTTCTAGATTGACTGTTACTCTGTAGTAATAGCGGTGACTGATGTTCCCTCGTGAAAATATCTCCCACAAAGTCTATGGAGTGCGCTTTTAATTTAAAGACATCTATGCCTAATTCTGAGCCGATCATTCAATGCTCAAATCCTCATTGTTTGACATTTAATCTTCAGGAAAATCGCCTTTGTAGTAAGTGTAAAACCCCGATTATGAAGCGTTATTTGTGGGCTACGGCAGAAGCGATCGCCATGGAACGAGTAGGAGAGTTAATTGGCGATCGCTATTTAGCAGTAGAGCGAAGAATTTTTTTAGATACTAAACCAGGAATTCCACCGCAAACGCCTCAAGAAATTCCGCCTCAAATTGCTCCTTACCTGCTATTGTTTCCCTATTTTCCTCATATCCCCCAAATATATGGTCAACTAGACGGTACGGATGTTTGGCTACTCGAATACGGTACAGTACCAGCTAAAAAAAATGGTAACTTGATGTATTCCCAGTTTATCCCCGAACTAACTACAGTATGGCAAAAAGCTACATCTTTAAAACAACTTAATTTATTGCTGCAAATCGCTCAATTATGGCAGCCGATGCAAAACCAAGCTGTAGTTTCTAGTTTGCTCGATCCTTGGTTACTCAGAGTCAATGGTTCTTTTTTACAATTACTACAGTTACAATCCGATAAAACTCAAGCAACAAAACCCAGCCTCAAACAATTAGGTCAATTATGGTCGCAATGGATTCCCCATACTGCTTCTTGTCTTCAGGAATTTTTACGAGAACTTTCTCAACAACTTATTGCGGGATCTATCGATAAACCTATAGAAATAACCGCCGTTTTAAATAAAGCGATCGCCCTTTGTGGGAAATCCCAAGAATATTCTTACCAAGTTTTTGCCCTGAGTGATTCGGGTCCAAACCGTTTCAATAATGAAGATGCATCTTATCCAAACCATCAAAAAATAGTTACTACTTCTACTGACGAAAAAACTTTGGCAATTGTTTGCGATGGTGTTGGCGGTCATGAAGGAGGAGAAATTGCCTCCCAAGAAACGATCGATTATCTACAACAAAAGATCGATCTACTAACTTTTGATGAGGGAGATAGTAATCCGAAAACTATCTTTAAACAGTTAGCACAATTCACTAATGAAGCTAATGATGCTATCAGTCAGCGTAACGATTCAGAACGGCGTCAAGAAAGACAACGCATGGGTACTACTTTGGTGATGGCTCTAGCTAAAGCTTATGAAGTTTATTTAACTCATGTTGGAGATTCTCGTATTTATTGTATCACGCGCACGGGTTGCCATCAGGTTACGACAGATGACGATCTTGCTTCTAGAGAAGTTCGATTGGGCTATGCTGTTTATCGCGAGGCTCTACAATACCCTTCAGCAGGAGCATTAATTCAAGCTTTAGGGATGCGAGATTCTGCTGCCCTTCATCCTAATATCCGCCGTTTTGTTATCGACCAAGATTGTATCTTTTTACTATGCAGTGATGGCTTAAGTGATTTTGAACGAGTAGAGCAGTACTGGCGCAGTTCGATTTTACCAGTTCTTTTTCAGAAAGGCGATCTAACTAAAGCAGCAAAAACCTTAATGAAAATTGCCAATGAAAGGAATGGACATGATAATGCCACTGTAGCTTTAGTACATTGTCAAATTAGTCAGAAGCCAGAAAAGACTAAAACAGTTATTTCCTGGTCTGAGATCTCTTCTGTACTAGCTCATGAATCATTATGGGCTGAAGTTGATTCATCTGTTCTTTCTTTACCTCCCACTCAAAAGGTAGGACAGACTCAAACAGTTGAATCAGGCAAAAAATCAAAACCCCCAATTAGGAAAACAGACTATTTTTCCATCTGGAAAATAATTGTAGCTGGATTGTTATTTTTAATTGGGACTGGTTTGATATCATACTTTATCTTGTTACATTTATTAAGACCTCAGCAGAACTTACCCGAGCCTTCATCTAATCAATCTCAAGAAAAAATTTTTACCGATGGAGAATGATTTTTTTAACTTATCCCAGGCAATAACAGCGTAAGTTAGAATTAATTGTCTGTTAATCAACCCTCGCAAACTAATAAAGCTAAAAACCGCTCTAACTAATTTAGGTATAAAGCCGACTAAAAGTTTCCGATAATTTATCGGCAATCCCTTCTATCCATTTTTCATCTTGCTTAGTGTAGCTACGAGGAGCATTAGCACCAAGAATTAAAACTCCTTCGCTGCCTATGGGTTGACAAATGACCCCCTGAGTATTTTCTGGTAAATAATCGAATTCTATCTTACCTGGATAGAGATTAAGATTGACTAGATAGATAGCTTTTTGCTTATCTAAAACCTTTTGGACGATCGCCCCTGGTGTTACTTGAGGATTTTTACCTAATATTCCTCGCCTTAGTAAAGTTTGCGATCGATAATAGACGACTAACGAGCGGGTTACGGTATTTGTTAACAGAAGATGAGAAGCCCAAGCTAATTCAGTTTTAACTTCTTCAGGCAAAAATGACGCTAACTCAAAACCTTCTTCTCCGATCAAATTTACTACATCAGGCGATCGCGGTTGAATCTGCTGCCAAATCAAGCCAACTAAAATTAAAACTGCACCTTCAATTATACCCAAAGCATCAGAACGAGCTTGAGATTCGGTAAGTTTTATAGTTAAGAGGCGATTAACTAGCAGCAGTACACCTGACAATCCTCCTGCAAAGATTGGTAGCAACCGCAATATTCGATTAGGATCGGATTTCGCCATTTATTTGTCTGTCATTCCCTAAAATAGTTTTATTTCCGCTCTTTTTTTTGAATAAAACTCTGTCAATCTTCTCCTGGTTCTAAAATCCTCTGGAATAAATACCCCGTACCTCTGGCAGTAAGAATTAACTCTGGATTACTCGGATCGTCTTCTAATTTAGCTCTAAGGCGAGATATATGCACATCCACAACGCGAGTATCTACATGACGTTCGGGAGTATAACCCCAAACTTCTTGCAAAATTTCCGAACGAGAAAAAGGTTCGCCAGAACGACTAACGAGTAACTCTAGCAGACTAAATTCCATCCCTGTTAGACGAATTCTTTCATCGCCTTTATAAACTTGACGTTTATTAGTATCGATTTTGATCGAACCGACATGAATTACCCCCGAACTCGGAATACCAGGCGCACCATTTTTATCTACTCGCCTCAGTACCGAACGAATTCTCGCTTCTAATTCTTTAGGAGAAAAAGGTTTGACTACATAATCATCTGCACCCAATTCTAAACCCGTAATGCGATCGGCTACATCCCCCAAAGCAGTTAACATAATAATGGGAATATCAGATTCTTTCCGCAGTTCTTGGCAAACGCCATACCCATCCAATTTGGGCATCATCACATCGAGAACAACCAAGTCTGGTTCTGAAATACGAAAAGTCTCTAAGGCTTCTTCGCCATCGGCAGCAGTAACTACATCGTAACCAATCATCGATAAACGAGTTTCTAAAATACGGCGTATACTAGCTTCGTCATCAACTACTAAAATCTTTTCTTTATTATGAGTTTCCAAGTTAATTTACACTCCTTAAGATATATTTTTAACGATCCTTAATTTAAATTTTGATTAGCTTTATTTCTAGAATATAACTTTAATGATGTCTTACTAAGTAAGAGTGTCTAACCGATTGTGCTGTTTTTCTGTTTTTTTCAGATTTACTTCATCTTCTTTGCTGTTTAGAATTCTTTAAGAGTCTTATATATTAGTTGGCAAATTACCTAGTTTTTCTTAAATTTTGTTAAAAAAAATAACATGGCAAAGTCCAAACAAATTTACGTTTGTAGCGAATGTGGTGCAGAATATACCCAATGGTTCGGCTACTGCAAGGACTGCGATTCTTATGGTACGATCTCCGAAGAACCGATCGAGTTAACTAGTTCTGGTTATGTTCGTGGTAATAGTTGGCAATCCAATAATCGAGGTAATCGTAGAGCAGATAAAACCGCTAAACCAAGAATATCTTTAAAATTCTCTGAAATTAACAATAATGTTCAAGCTAGATTCCCTTCTGGTTATGGAGAATTAGATAGAGTTTTAGGAGGAGGGATTGTTCCTGGGGCATTAGTTTTGATTGGAGGCGATCCTGGTATTGGCAAATCAACTTTATTATTGCAAGTAGCCAATCAACTATCCCTAAGATTACCTCGTATTTTATACGTTTCGGCAGAAGAATCAGGCCAACAAGTTAAATTGAGGGCTTCTCGTTTGGGAGTAGGGGTAGTACCTTCGACGACAGAAACAGTTAATGGCAATGGTAGTACAAAAACTACAACTTCTCAAACGGCAGCCAAACCAGAAGATAATGATTTATATGTGCTTCCAGAAACCGATTTAGAAGAAATTTTGCGGGAATTAGAATCATTGAAACCTCAAGTAGCGGTTATCGATAGTATTCAAACCCTTCATTTTGCTTCTTTAAGTTCTGCCCCTGGTTCGGTAGCACAAGTAAGAGAATGTACCTCAGCTTTAATGCAGGTAGGCAAAAGAGAAAATATTACTTTACTTATTGTCGGTCATGTTACCAAAGAAGGAGCGATCGCGGGACCGAGAGTATTAGAACATTTAGTAGATACAGTACTCTATTTTGAAGGCGATCGCTATGCTTCTCATCGACTTTTACGTTCTGTTAAAAATCGGTTTGGAGCGACTCACGAAATTGGTATCTTTGAAATGGCTGATAAAGGCTTGGTAGAGGTCGATAATCCCTCAGAGTTATTTTTAGGTAATCGAGATGAATTAGCCCCTGGTACGGCGACAATTGTGGCTTGTGAAGGAACTCGTCCCATTGTAGTCGAATTACAAGCTTTAGTTAGCCCGACTAGTTATACTTCTCCCAGACGTTCCACCACAGGCGTAGATTACAATCGCCTCCAGCAAATTTTAGCTGTCTTAGAAAAAAGAGTGGGTATTCCCCTGTCTAAACTCGATGCCTATGTTGCTTCGGCAGGAGGATTAGGAGTAGGCGAACCTGCTGCGGATTTGGGTATAGCAGTAGCTGTCGTCGCTAGTTTTCGCGATCGCATTGTCGATCCGCGTACGGTTTTAATTGGGGAAGTAGGTTTAGGGGGGCAAGTACGTTTAGTGTCGCAAATGGAATTAAGACTAAAAGAAGCAGCTAAACTAGGTTTTAAACGGGCGATCGTGCCTAAAGGACAGAGTTTACCCGAAGATTTGGGCTTAGAAATAATTACGATCGCTAAAGTAATCGATGCGATTATTGCTGCAATTCCTTCCGAACAATCGAGGGACTAATTACTCAGCTAATCGCTTATTACCAAATCTGTATTTTTAATGAAATTTTGATAATACCATCGCCTTTTCTCCTATGCTGATTCGGGAAATCGCAGCAAAAATTGGGGGAAAGAGGAAGCATGGGTAAATTAAATAGATTAATTAAAGAGTTAAACTCAGATAAATTCTGGTATCGATCGCATTTTGGCAATTTTTAGAATGAAATAGCCCTGATTAATAAGTCAACAGAACTAAGGGGTAATCTTCAAGGTAATTATATCGTTTCTTTTTAAGTTTGCTACAGATGGCTGACGCGGAGACGCGGAGACAGGGAGACGCGGGGATCGATGTGTAGCATTATTTTGAGGAATTGGTATGATGAAAGCCAGGTAGATATTATCGGTTTACAACTAAGTTGGCAATTTTAAAATTGGGAGAGAAATTAAGTAAGTAATTTAAAAATTTCTTGAAAAACTTCAAACAATCTGCCATAATGTTTATCGGCGAGGAAATAGTACGGCCTATCTAGGTTGAAATGTAACAGTCTAAAAAACCTCGTTGAAATGCGGGTATAGCTCAGTGGTAGAGCGTCACCTTGCCAAGGTGAATGTCGCGCGTTCGAATCGCGTTACCCGCTTTCTAAATTGAACCCTTACAGAAATTCAAACTTACGATCTATTTTCTCCTGCCGAAGTACAGAGAGAACCCACTACAGAAAAATTAATTGAAAGTATCAAAACATTAAAGCCAAGTCGAGTGTTTCTCGATGCCATGACTCAATTTCGCTATTTAGCGACGGATGAGTTTCAATTTCGCAAACAAGTGCTTTCTTTCCTGCGTTTTTTATTAGAATCTGGGGCAACGGTTTTATTTACTTCCGAAGGTAGTTAGGAGTTTCGCATTGACAGAATTATGAAAATATGCGTTAGAAAGCGATCGCCAATTATCACTACTCGATCGCCATTGAGCGTAAAATAATTTCTGTTAGTAATAGGGAGAAAAGAGCCAGGGTAAGCTCATCTAATTTGGTATAAAATGTACTTGACAAAAAGCGAGCGCATAAGTTTTTAAAGGAAATCGGAGAAGTGATAGTAGAGCAGGGAGAGAGGGAAATAAGTTAGCGGATTCAATCCGCTAACATGCCTCTAAAGGGTTCACCGACAAAATTTTTTGCCATAAAATCTATAATATAGTCTTGATTGAAGACTATTTAGAGGAAAGAATTGATGGCATTGGGATTTGCACCTGTAAAAGCGATCGCAAGCCAAACTACGAGCTAAAAACGCCAAATTAACCTCAATCGCCCAAATACAAGCAGATTTATCAAACTATTTTACTGAGATTAAAGATCAAGCGAGTTAATAGAACTAAAAAGCACTTATTAAAAGATATTTTAGTTATTGCTATCTTAGCTGTAATCGCCGGAGCAGAAGGCTGGGAAGATCTCGAAAATTATGGTTTAAGTAAGCAACAATGGTTGTCAGAATTCTTAGAATTACCCAACGGGATTCCGAGTGATGATACTTTTCGTCGGGTATTTGAGAGGATCGATCCTGTAGCTCTCGGTGAATGTTTAACTCAATGGGTGCAACAACTAATTCCTTCATTAAAGCAAAAAATTATCCCCATCGATGGCAAGTGTTTGAAAGGCTCTTACGATCGCGAGCAAGGCATTAAAGCTTTACACCTAGTAACAGCCTGGGTTGCAGAGCAAAATTTGACGCGCTTGACAAATTAAAGTCGAAGACCACTAAACATGAAATAACCGCTATTCCGGCATTATTAGAGTTAATCGATATTAAAGGGGCGATCGTTACTATCGATGCGATGGGAACTCTTTCCTGAGATTGTTCGGCAGATTCGCCAAAAACAAGCTGACTATGTTTTAGCTCTCAAAAAGAATCATCCCACCCTTTACTCTCAGGTAAAAAATTGGTTTGAGACTGCCATTGCTAATAACTTTGAAGATATTACATTCTCCCACGACCGCAGAGTTGAAAAAGGTCATCACCGCACAGAAAAACGTCACGTTTGGGCTGTGCCTGTCTCTGAACTCGGTGCTCTTCATCAGCAAAGCCAGTGGTTAGGTCTTCAAACTATTGTGATGGTCGAGAGAACCCGCCATCTATGGAATAAAGTTACTCATGAGGTTCAGTTTTATCTGTCCTCTCTGCCTCCAGACTCTGGGAATCTCGGCAATGCAATCCGCACCCATTGGGGAATTGAAAACCAAGTCCATTGGACTCTCGACGTAACTTTTAATGAGGATCATTGTCGCGTCCGTTCAGGCAACTCCCCTCGTAATTTGGCTCTACTTCGACGCATGGCATTAAATGCCCTGAATCAAGAGAAGAGTCTCAAGCGATCGCTGCGACAAAAAATGAAACGTGCAGCTATGAATAATGACTATATGATGACTGTTTTACAATCCTTTTGTCAATAGGGTTTGAGACGCTCTTACCCTGTGGTTGATTTAACCCTACAGGACAGCCCAGTCAAGGTTAAGTTAATAAATGCTGAAAGTCATACGAGATAGACTTTAAG
>JBFRWK010000181.1:0-21741 GCA_051439545.1 Xenococcaceae cyanobacterium
AAAGAGGGGCAATTTGTCCGCGAAGGGGGCTTCAATAAACCTTGGTCAATGTACCTTAATCAAAAACTTGATGTAAAAGCCCCCTTCCGCGACTGTCCTACTTTGTCATATTTTTTTGTAACCCCTCGCCGTTAAGTAGGTCAACCTAATTACTTATCTTGTAGCTGTCTATATATCTCCAAAAAGCGATCGTTGCGTTTGTCTTCACTAAATTCTTTTAAAGCGCGATCGCGTAAACCTTGTCTGAGGGCTAGCATTTGTAATTCTGCTCCGCCCGTAGGTCTACCAATATCATTAACTAGCAATATCTTCATACAGTTGAGAGAGGCAACAGGTAACAGGCAACAGTCAAGAGGAAAGATATACGGCTATTTTTGGTTAATATCAAAATGTGTAAATAATTTTATTTAGGTACTTAGTCACACTCCAACTAACAACTAACAACTAACAACTAACAACTAACAACTATTTATCCTGTTGAGGCGAGTGATACTCAATTAGTATATCTGAGTTGGCTTGTTCTTCTGGGTCGATCGCTGTAAGCTAAAAATAATTTTTTACATTCGTCACTTAAAGTTATTAAGACTAAAACTAAGAGGTGTTTATCCTAAACCATGAGCGATCGCTTTACTTATCAGCCTCGCTTTTTACCTGAAGATGGTTGGATTCAAATTACCACTACAGGTAGATTAGTCGAAAAAAAAGGAATCGAATATGTAATTTATGCAATGGCTAAATTAATTCCCAATTATCCTCGTCTGCGCTACATAATTATTGGTGAAGGACATTTAAGACCTCATTTTACTAAACTAATCCAAGAACTCAAACTGACAGAAAATGTCGAGTTGTTGGGTTGGTGCAATGAAACAGAAATTGTCGCCATCCTCAAAAACACTCATATTTTTGTCGCTCCTAGTGTTACTGCTGCCAATGGCGATCGAGATGCACCGATCAATGTTTTAAAAGAAGCAATGGCAATGGGTTTGCCAGTAGTTAGCACCTATCATGGTGGTATCCCCGAATTAGTAGAAGATGGGAAATCTGGTTTTTTAGTTCCAGAAAGAGATGCAACTGCTTTAGCCGAGAAACTAGCTTATTTAATCGAAAATTCCGAAATTTGGTCGCAGATGGGGGCTTCAGGTAGAGAATTTGTAATTGAGCATTACAATTTAACTCGACTAAATGATGATTTAGTAAAGGTCTATCGTTCTCTATTGAATTTCGATACAATAACAACTACAAAAACTTAAAAAATTTCCCAATCTCAATTGGTAACTGCGATCTAACCTCATTCATCCCTGCACAGATAGATCTTTCAACACAATTAAAAAGCTTTTTTTGTTTCTCTGTGGTTTATCAAAAAATACCCAATATTATGAACACACAATTAGAACCCCAAGTAACAATAGTAGTAGTTCCTAGAGAAAGATTTAGCTGTACTCAACAATCCTTGGAGAGTATCTACAAACATACCAAAATTCCTTTTAAATTAATTTATGTAGATGGTAATTCTCCAGAAAAAACACAATTTTACCTAGAACAACAAGCTAAAGAAAAGAATTTTAAAATAATTCGGACAGAATGCTATCTTTATCCGAATCAAGCGCGAAATATCGGATTAAAACACGTAGATACTAAATATTTATTATTTTTTGACAATGATGTAATTGTTACTCCTGGTTGGCTGACTAATTTGGTAGACTGCGCGGAAAAAACAAATGCTGCGGTAGTTGGCCCTTTGATGTGCCAATACGAGCCACTCCACGAAATAGTCCATTTTGCAGGGGGAGAAGCTCATATTTGGCAAGATAAAACAGGCAGAAGAAGATTAAGGGAAAAAATGGATCTTCAAGGCAAGCAGGTTGCCGAGGTTAAACCTCAGCTAAAGCGTACCGAAACCGAATTAGCAGAATTTCACTGTGTTTTAGTTAGAAAAGATATATTCGATCGCCTTGGCGGAAAATTAGATGAGGCTTTCATGAATACTAAAGAACATTTAGACTTTTGCATGAGTGTTAGAGAAGTAGGCGAAAAAGCCTATTTTGAACCAGACTGTATCGTAACTTATTTACCTGGCCCTCCTTTAGAAACCACAGATGTCCATTTTTATATGCTGCGCGACTCCTAACGCTTGGCAAATGTCTAGTTTGAGGCAGATGCGGGAAAAGTGGAATTTAGCCGAAGATGCCTATTTTACAACTAAGTACAAACGTCTGTGTTGGCGACGTTACGGCACAATTATCGAACCATTCGCCCGTAGCATAACTTTTGGTTTGGCGACAGATTTCATGGCAAGAACGATCGCCACCCTCGATCGCGGTGTAAACCGACTATTGACTTACAACCATCTGCAATCGCAAAAAAAACATTTATTAAAACTGAAATAGGAGGTTTTGAGGAAAAAATAAAATTTAATTGGTATTAGAGGATTACAAAAACCATGAGGGCGAGATAAATTAAATAAATAGCAATTAGAACCAACACTTCCCACCATTCAAAACTGTTTTTTTGTTTGCCCCAACGGATAAAGGCTGCATAAAAAATTGCCAGTAATGCCACAAAAATCAAATTTACTGTAAATAAACTAAGGTCTTTTATCTGCAAACTGACTAATGCTAGAGGAAACAAAGCTAAAGTCATGGTGGCGGTATTATCAGCAATAACACTGGTGGTAGCTGCGGTAACTTGTCCGCTTTTGGCAACTTTCCAGGTGGCAAAAACCTCACGGGGCAATACTTAAAGTAGAAGTGATAAATAAACCGCCAATAATTTGAGAAATACCAACTAAAGAAACCAACCGTTCGGTAGCAGTTACGATAAAGTAAGCAGCGATCGCCAATCCTAACACCCCAGCTAAGGCGATTAAAATCTCGTCTTTTTGCCATCTAACCTGTTGACCAGAATCTTTTTCCCGTAAAATTGCCTGCCCTAGATAGATAAAATAAGCTGCCAACATAATCCAACCATCGATAGGCTGTAGCCCCTGCCATGCTGGAGGAACGCTCACAATAGCAGCTAGAAAGATAATAAGAATGTAAGGAATTGCCTGTACATTAAGGGCTTCTACTTTCACTTCTAGGCAATTATTTTTTTCCTCCCTATTAGGAGAAGCTAAATAAGCAACTAAAACGATCGCGGGAACAGAAATAATATTACTACCGAGTAAGTTACCCAAACCAATATCAGAAAGTCCCCGTACAGCAGCAGCAGTATTAGTACCAATTTCAGGGCTAGCAGTAGCAAGTGCTACAAAAGTAGCCCCCGCAGCTTCGCTGAGTCCCCATTGACTCCGTAGTTTTTGTAGGGGTTCTGCTAATCGATCCGAACCCCAATGGGCTGCCCATACCGATGCTATCAATACCAACGACCAAAGTAATATTTGCATATATCGTTTAAAAGATAGAAGTCAAACCAGACAACCAACCAAAGCGATCGCCGATCGACCATATTACTAATCCTAGTCCAAACAAGAGTAGAATAATATCGCCAAAGTCTAATTACAGCATTCGGCGCAGTTGAAAGCCCATCTTCTTTTAAGGGTGGGATGAAAACGAAGATTTAAAGGTAAAAAACCTTGTTAAAAATAAAAAGCTTAGCAAAAGTATAAACGATGCTGCATGGTCACAATTAAGAAAATGGATAGAATATTTCGGTGTTAAATATAGCAAACTAACTATTGCTGTAGAACCGTCATATACATCTCAAGATTGTTTTAATTGTGGTAACAGAATTAAAAAGTCTTTGTCAGTAAGAACTCATGTTTGTAAGTGCGGATATTCTGAAGATAGGGATGTAAATGCAGCGTTGAATATACTTAAAAAAGGTACGATAGGGCATATCGGAACTTGGTCGGAAGACCTAAACGCTTGGGGAGAGAATGCCTCTATTGTTGTTGGTAGCAATACCTGCAATAGTAAGCAATCTCAGTGAACCAAGAATCCAACCTTTCCGCTACGCTAAAAAGGTTGGAGTGTCAAAAAAGGTAAGACGATCTAGAAATAGAATGTTAAAGTCTAATTGCATAAAATACTGAGAATATCAATGTCATTGTCATCTGCTACTCAAAATGCGATCGCGTTAGCTTTATCTGAACTTGAAAATAATCCTCAGCGACAACTATCACCCAAAAATCGTCTGAAAATCTATGATAGTTTTGGAGAACAGATCGACTTAACTCAGTTGACTAAGACAAAAACTAATAAATTTGAAACCTTAACTCCAGGCTATCAACGTTATATTTATCTCAATTTGTTGACATTAATGCACATTATGCCAATTTGGGATGCAGATATGCCTAGATTTCGTGCTGAAGCACCTAGTAATTTAGCAAATATAGATAAGTTACCCCATTACATTTTGCAAACTGCCCAGTCTGTTTTGCAGCAAAATTATTCCCAAGAAATGCTGGAACAACTAAATCAAGATTTTTTGGGGGCGATCGAGAGTTTACCGCTCATTTTTAAATACGACGTAACTGAAGTAGCGGTTGCTGCTTATAGCTTTTTCTTAACTGTAAATCATCATACTCCTTTTTATACTCAAGATAATAGCACTACCGAAATTCCCCTCGAAACAGCCACAGATATAGAATTTTATCGCAATAATCGGAACTGGGATGTAGCTTGGCACGCATCTCAAGCTATTTGTGCTATTGACAAAGATCCTATTGGTAGTCAAGAACGCAATCCGATCGTGTACGATATTCAAAAACGCTTTGAGTTTTGGCAATGGTGGCTAAGTGAAGCAGTGCCTCAAGCTGTTGAATTAGTGTGAGTTTGATCTGGAGAAAATTTATCGCTTGCTTTAGCTATAAGCTATTCAGCTATCAGCTTTTTACAGATTTTTGATATAGATGTTAATTTTAATTTTGATTAGAAATTTGATTCAATAAACTCGACAATTTGTTGATGAATCATTTGTTGTTCTTGCGTTCCATCGATAATTAAAGATATATCTCGGTAATTATCTAATATTTTTTGATATATTTGTTTTACTTTAGTTAACTTTATTTCATTTTCATACACTTCTTGAAAAGAGCGATTTGTTAGTCTTTCTAGAGAAGTTTTTACAGGGATATCTAGATAGATGAGTAAATCTGGATTGGGAAATTTTTCATTTAATTTACTTACAAAATTAAATTGTTCTAGGGTAGAAGCATTATAAGCAAGGGAAGAAAAATAATATCTGGGAGTAATGACATAAAATCCCTCATTAATTAATTTAAATACTCCATCGATATCATTGTATAGATGGTCGTGGCGATCGGCTGCAAATAAATATGCCATTTGTTCGTCAAATTTTTGTCGATCGCGGGTAAAGAAAACTCTTTGCTTCAAAGTACTTCTAATTAAATTGCCAATTATCCCATTAGAAGGTTCGGGACTAATTTCTGCGCGATCGCCCTGGCTTATAAAATACTTTTTTAGTAACTCAGCTTGAGTAGATTTTCCACAACTATCAATTCCTTCTAAAACTATAAATAATTTTTTATTCATTTAATAAATTAATTTTTCCGAAAATCAAACCAAGTTGCTAACCAATTACGCCAATTTGTTCCCTCGACTAGCTTTTCTTGCTGATAGGTAGTAGCGATTTGTTGGAAAATTTCGGCAAAACTAGGATAAACATAGGGAAAATCTACCGTAAGTAATCCCTTAATTCCGTATTTACTTAGTTTAATTTTAGATTTCATCATCAGCGCGATCGCACTGACTAATTCTGCTGCATTTTCCCCGACAAGATGAACGCCGATAATTTCTCCATTCGGCAGAATCAAGCATTTACATAATCCTGTGGTTTTGCCAGTAATTTGTGCCTGAGGGGTATTTTTCCAATACTGTCTTACCACACGGAAATTATCGCCATATCTCTGTCTTGCCTGTTTTTCCGTCATGCCTACTCTGGCTAAATTTGGTTGGGTTAAAATTGCCCAAGGTAAGTAATTATATTTTGTTTTAAACCAAGGTAAAAACAAGGCATTTCTTAGGGCAATGTTTGCTTCATACCGAGCGATGTGAGGCAAAAAATACCCGTTTAGTACATCTCCGCAAGCATAAATTTTGGGGTTACTAGTTTGGAGTTTGGCATTAACGATGAGACGATCGAGTTGAAAATTAACCCCTACTCCTGACAAGTTTAAACCTAGGGTGTTAGGTTTTCTCTTCCCCATCAAAATAATTTCGTCTGTTTCGATCGCTCGATCGCCTACTTGCAACCATTTTTTATCTCCCAGATTTTTACTCTGAGTTAGCGGTAAATCGGTTAGAATCTTTACCCCATCAGCTTCTAATTGAGCTTGAATTAGTCTTACTACTTCTAGATCTTCATAGGGTAATAATCTTTTTTTCTCGGTAATTAAAATAACTTGTTTGCCTAATCTAGCCAAACTCTGTGCCAAGATTAAACTATTAGGAGAGTCGCCGACTATGGCTAATTGAGTAGGAAGAGAAGCTAAATCTTCTTGTTGATAAATCTCTTTGAGAGTTAGATAACTACCATGTTCGATATTTATAGAAGATTCATGAGCCAAATAACTGCCAGTAGCAATTAAATAACTGCGCGATCGCAGTTTTCTCTTCCCCACAATTACAGCTTGTTGGGGTAGCCGACAAAATTCTCCCTTACCATAAACTACATCTACTCCCAAAGTAGCTAGATTATTTAGAGAATTTAGCTCTGTGAGGGTAAAATTTACCTCTTTTGACCAATTTCTGGCTTCTTCGATTTCGGCAAACTCTAATTTAGTCGGTGGTAAAGCAATAGCAAAAGGATTATTTTGTCTATCTTTAGCCCAACCCGCTATCTGGGTTAGGCTATGACAGAAAATGAGTTCGGATAAATTATAATCCTCTTCTAGATTTTGGGTAACTAAAGCAACTCTGGCTTGGAGACGAGCAGCAACAGCAGCAGCATAAATTCCTTCTTGGCTACTGCCAATTACAACTAAATCATAATCTACTGCCATTACTTGAGAAATTAAGAATAAGAGAACGGAAAGATCTTAACAAGTTAAGAAGATCGATCGCTGTTAACTTTCGCTTAATTTCCCTCTATTTTGTTGTCTATTTTCAAGACAGATCTACTACTATTAGCTAAAAGCTTTTGAACTTACCTTTTTTTTCTACCAAGCAAACCTAGAGTAGTAAAGCCGAATAAACCCAACAGCGAACTGGGTTCGGGTACTGTTTCTACTGCAAAAATAGTAGTAGTACCGCTTACCTCATTACTCACAACTAATAAAGGTTTGTCATTCGGACTATCTTCAGCAGAGATAAATAATAAGCCTTCTGGCCCCAAATCTCCTATAGCTGCCAGTTGTTCGGGGGTAGGATCGGGGTCGCCTTCTTCATCTAAATTAAAGTCAACGGAAAAATCCCGATTGTTGGTGTAATCTAAAAATAGGGGATTGAAAGGATCGCTAACGTCATAGCTAAATATTCCTCCTATTCTTTCCGAACCAACAAAAGCAATAAAGCGATCGCCTATCTTACCAATAGTAATTCCTTCTGGTTCTGGCCCTTTATTGTCACTCCGATTGTCAAAATTGTTTTCTGCATTGTCGGAGTTAAAAAAGTCAGGAAAGCGATCGGCAGTAATTTGTTCTAGTTCATCGCCACTATCCCAAACTAAATTACCCTCTTCATCCCAAATGGAAAGAGAACGTCCGCCAAAGGTATAGAGTAAGTCGAAATCGCCATCGCCGTCCGTATCTCCTAAGGTATTGGTAACAATTAAACGTCCCAACACCTCATCTTGTTGTATTGCTTCAGCATTAGGAAAAACAGTAGGATCGAGTTCTAAATCTTTTACTCTAGATTCTTCATTAAAACCTACTTGAGTCTCGCCATTAGCATCTTCAAATTCATATTCCCGACTACTGCCTTCATTAGCAGTAACTAAATAGGTTTTGCCATCAACAGTGTAAGAAGCTATTTCATCGGGTTGGTAAAAACCCAACAAATTATCATAAGTAGTGATGTCGATTTTTCCATCGCGATCGCTAGCATCTAAGCTGTTATCTTCAAGACTATAATCTTTTACTCCGAGATCTACTACCGCCTCGAACTTGTTATCGACTAAATCGAGAATCGCGAGTGCGTTATTTTCTTGCAGAGTCACCCAAGCTTTGTTTCCATCTTCTGCCACCGTAATGTATTCTGGTTCTAAGTCTTGAGCGGGAGTAGCACCAGGGCCAAAAATACGTACATCCCCAATTAAAGAAACTCCTTCAAAACCAAGATTAATCACATCATCTTGGCTTAAGCTACCAACCCCATTAGCCAGATCGATAATACTGATTGAACCTTGAGGATCGGTAAGATAATCACCACTAGGTTCTCCTTCGTTAGCAACTAATAATCGATTACCATCGGGTGTAAAAGTTAACATATCGGGTAATGGGCCGACAGTTACCGAATCGAGCAGATCCCCAACAGCATTAAAAAATAATACCTCACCTAAATCTTGGGCATTTTTATTCTCTACCGCAGCAGCTAAAATGCCTCGATCGAAAGCAACACTATTAACCGTACCCAAATGAGGATTAATAGATTCGATCGCAATAGATTGCTGTAAATGGGGATTACGAGGATTGCTAATGTTGAGAATATCTATTTGATTGCTAGATTTGTTATTTACAAAAATACTTTGAGTTAGCGGATCGTAAGTCGGAATATTGGCAGCAGCATCATCATAAATACCCGTCGAATACGTTCCAAGGGGTTTTAATCCTGATGCCATTGCTGGAGAGCCAATAGCACTTAATATTATTAAAGATTGTAAGAATGAGTACGATAATTTAACCATTTCTTTGGTAGCAAAATTGACCTTAGCGAGTTTCATATTTATCTGACCTTGCCATAATTTAGATACATTTTTATTAAGCTTTTATGAATTACTCTGAGATAATCTTCTCTTCTTTTTTACCAAAAAAATGTATAAAAAATCCTTTACATATCATTTACTATTTATCTTTTTTCTTTATCAAAAAAATATATTTGAAATTAGAAAATTTAGAGTAGTATATTGGTTTTGTATCTATTATTTTGGTATTAAAACTATTGCTAAAAACTAGTAACTAACAAGTTACGAGATAGAAACCAATCTCAGAGTTTGAATTGATGAGGGGAAGAGTTGAACTTGCTAATTCATAACTCTCGAAAAAATTTATATAAAAAAAATAGCATTTATATAAAAATTATCAAATACAAATGGAAAAAAATCGGCTCTTTTCTAACTGAATTATTTGGTTATGATTTGGTTAAACCGAATTTATACTGAAAAATAAGGAAAACTTGCATCCAGTACCCGATCGAGATTTAATTTAGTTTATTATTATTTTTTAAGGAAAGTCACTGACTGGTATGTAAAGTATTAGTCGATACATAACAATGGGAAGCAATCAAATAAAACCAATAAATCAAAAGAATACTCAATATTCTTTGATAGTTCGGACAATATTAATATTAAGTACCTGTCTGGGATTAAGTAGTTGTCAGAACGAATCAAATTCGGTGGCAATAGAAGCTATCGAATCTAATCCCCAATTGACCAAAACAATTGTCCTGGGAGATATTTCTAACAATCCAGCCAAAAAAATTACTCGCTATCAACCTATGGCAGATTATCTAGCCGAAAATTTGCAGGAATTCGGTATTGGTAGAGGCGACGTGAAAATTGCCCCCAATTTAGATACTATGGGTGAATGGCTCAAAGCAGGAGAAGTAGATATTTATTTTGACAGTCCATATCCAGCTATGATAGTCAGCGATCGCTCTGGTTCACAAATGTTATTGCGTCGTTGGAAAGGCGGTCAAGGGGAATATTACGGCGTTTTTCTAACTATGAACGACAGGGGAATCCAGTCTTTAGAAGATCTTAAAGGGAAAATAATGGCTTTTGATGACCCCTATTCTACCTCTGGCTATTTTTTACCTGTAGCTAGATTAGCAGAATCGGGTTTTCAACTAGTAGAAGTAAAATCTGATGCTGCTACAGTTCCAGCAGATAAAATTGGTTATATTTTCACGGGGGATGATGAAAACATCATTCAGTGGGTAATTAGCGGAAAAGTAGATGCTGGTGTAGTTGATATCGAAACTTTTGAAGCAATTCCTCAAGAGAGCCGTCAAGAGTTGACCCTATTAGCCAAAACCAAAACTGTACCCAGACAGATGGTTTCCGTTAGAAAAGACTTAGAGCCTGAATTAAGAGAGAAAATCAAGACAATTCTCATCAATATGGAGCGGACTGAGACAGGCAAAGAAGTACTGACTAAATTCGAGGAAACCTCTAAATTTGATGATTTTCCTGCCGAACAAAGTATTCAAGAACTTAAAAAGTTATACACATCGATCGCTGAATAATTAACTTTAAATTAATGAGGCTGTTGCGATACAGAAAAGATTCTTTAGCTAGTAAAATTACTTTGGCAATGACAACTTTAGTTGTCGGAGTAGTTGCTGGTGTGACGATGCTATCTTTACACCGCGAACAGCAAACTTTTCGTCGAGAATTAAAACAACAAGCAGAACTGTTATTAAAAACACTATCGGTAACCACAGCAGATGCTCTTTATCTTTTAGATGCTGATTTTTTAGGAGATATAATGGAGCAACTGGGAAAAAATCAAATCTTGGTTGCTGGTAGGATCTATGGAAAAGAAGGAAGAATAATTGCCGATGCTTATAGCGACTCAGTCTTAGTGTATAGCCTTAAACCAGACCCTTTTGGAGAAGAATTACTTAGTCGTAATGATATTGTATTTCGATGGCAAGACGATCGCTTACTAGCGGGAAAAGCAATTATTCTGGGCAATCAGCGTTTAGGTGCAGTCAGTATTGGTTTATCTACTGCCCCTCTAAAAGCCAAAATCGCAGCCGTACGCAACCAAGGAATTAGTATTGCCTTACTCGCTTCTGCCGTAGGCACAATTTTAGCTTTAATTCTCAGTCGCTCGATTATCGAGCCTCTCAAACAAATGACCAAAGCTACTACTAAAATAGCTAATGGTAATCTCAATCAAAAAATTATTGTCAAGAGTAACGATGAATTATCGGAGTTAGCCAATGCTTTTAACTCGATGACAACTCAGTTGCAAGACTTAATTGCTAATTTAGAACAACAAACAGAAACTCTGCGAGAAAGTGAAACTAAAAATAGAGCTTTACTAGATGCTATTCCCGATCTCATGTGGCGGTTACGAGAAGACGGGACTTTGATTGATTGTCAAGTGACAAGAGAAAACCAATGTCCACCTTTTACTCTCAATTTATTAGGCAAAACGGTTGCAGATATATTGCCACCTAAAGTAGCGGAAAATTTTTCGCTCTATGTAGCAAAAACTATCCATAGTAAAACAATTCAAATTTTAGAATATAAACTGGTAGTTAGAGAGCAACCAAAATATTTTGAAGCCAGAATGGTAGCTAGTGGCGAGGGTGAAGTTTTAGCAATTATTCGAGATATTACTCAGAGAAAATTGGCACAACAAGAATTAACCAAAGCCAAAGAAGCTGCTGAGGCTGCCAATATTGCCAAAAGTAGATTTTTGGCTAACATGAGTCATGAATTAAGAACTCCTCTCAATGGGATTTTAGGTTTAAGCGAACTGCTGCGAGTCGATGCTTTAGAATGTGGATATCAAGATTTTGTACCCGATTTACATCAAATCAAAAAATCTGGTTTACATTTGCTGTCTTTAATTGAAGATATTTTAGACATTTCCAAAATTGAAGCTGGCAAAATGAGCCTTTCTTACGAAAAATTTGAACTAGAACCATTAGTTACAGAAGTATGTCAAATTGTCCAGCCAGCAGTAAAAGAAAAAGGTAATATACTCAAGCTTAACAATATTAGTGGTTTGGGTACGCTCGAAGGCGATCGCCAACGCCTCAAACAAATTTTGTTGAATTTAGTCAGTAACGCTGTAAAATTCACCCATCAAGGAACTGTATCCCTAAAAATTAAACGGCTCTCTAGTCAATATCTCTCTACAATTGTGAAAAAAAGTTTATCAGCAGTAGGCACGGCTAAATTAGCCTTAAAAAATAATCATCATCAGAGAATTCAGCCTCCAACCTCAGAATGGATTATTTTTCAAATTAAAGATACGGGAATTGGCATGAATGCAGAACAAATTGACCTGATTTTTCAGCCTTTTATGCAAGCAGATGACAGCACTACTAAAAAATATGGTGGTACTGGATTGGGTTTAGCTATTTGTAAAAATTTTTGTCAGATGATGGGAGGTAATATCATGGTAGAAAGTGAACTGGGAAAAGGTTCTACTTTTACTTTTTGGCTACCTACCGTTATTAAAGCCAAACACCAAAATAAATAATTTAAGTATATTGGCAAAATTATTTGTATATTTTTTTAGCTATTAGCCTGACAAACTGTTAAACTCTCGTTATTGGCGAGAATTGGTACAAATGTAAGATATGCGACCTATCGTTAACCAACAACCCTCTGTAACCAGATGGCAAGAATTACATCGGCTGAGAGTTCCTTCTGTCAATCAGTTGGATAATATTAAAGCTCATTTAGACATAGTTATTCTTGCCTTAGAATCGATCGCAAATATTAGTTCCGAGGCAATGCTGGCAGCAGCTAAAGAACTTAAATTAGAGTCGGTGTTAGCGGATAGAGTAGCATTATGGCGGTTACGCCAATCTAATCCTTTGCGGAAGAGTTCGGGGGGGAGAAAAAAGCTAGATGTAGAAGAAGCGCGATCGCTAGTCTTAATTATTTGTTATTTAGCCAAACAAAATCAAGAATTACTCCGTCGTGCAGTTACTCTGTTAGAACAAGTAACTCAACAACAACAAGAACCTCACCACACGGCTTTACTGGGAGAATATCTTGATAAGTTTATTAATATGTATCAAGAACGTATGCAAACAGAAGCGAAAATTACCCCAGAAATTTTAGCCGATCTAGCTTTAAAACTACTAGTAGATCTACTTTTTTATAGTGGCAAAAACGGTCATCGCTTACTCTGGTTAGCCATACTCGAGCGAGCGCAAGAATAATTTTAGCTTTTCTGTTTATTTTTTAAAATTTATTTAAATAAGATGATTCACCGTTTTACTCCTCCTACTTGCACTTTAGAAATAGAAGTAACAGGCTCTGCTGTATCCCTTTGGCAGAAGCAAAAATCTTTTAACGATATTCAGTTTAAACTTAGTTTCGATGACCCTAGATTAACTGAAACCGAACAAGTTACCCTTGCAGGCGATCGTACTCAACTAGAGCAACTATACCAAGCTGTTAATCAATATATTCAAAATTTTTTACAAAAATCTTCTCTAGAACAACTTTTATCTCCTAGTGTCTCTGAATCTACTACCGAAGGAGATGGACAACCATTTTTACAACCTCAAGGATTAATTGCCCATGAGTTATTTCTAGGTTCTTTAGAAAATACTAATTCTGGAGACAAAATCAATCTCAGCACCATCCAATTATTTGACTTAGTTACGGCTTTAGAAGATTATCACCAAGAAGTCGCAACTATACCTAACTCCAATTCTGCTCAAACTAAAAAACGTCCTGTTTGGATTACCATAGCAGCATCTCTAATTCTCTTGGCAGGTTTAATCGCCATAGCTTTTAATTTATATAATCGTTCCCTTAAGTTAGAGACTGCATCTTCGGTGCAAGAAGAATCTGCCTCAAATAGACCCCAAGCAAAGCCAGAACCAGACCCCAAAAATGATGTCGTTCCTCCCCAAGTAACTCAATCCCCTAAAAAACCAGAAACGCCCAAACAACTCGAAAATCCTCTTTCCTCCACCGAAAAACTACCACCTCCACCTCCAGTAGACTTACCCAAAGAACCCCCTGCTAATGTCCCCGATTTTTCTCGATATCCCTTACCCAAACCCGAACAAATACCTCCAGTCGAACCAAAAATTGCTAACCAGCCAAAACCCACTTCGCCTTCTCAGTCGGAGATGGCTATCAATGCCCCCCAAGACCAAATGCAAGATGAGATAGACATACCAGATGTACCACCTCTTTCTCCTTCTCTTTTGCCTACAGAGGCAGATGTTACTGAAGATCCTGTAGCTACAGCTAATAATCAGTCTGAAGAATCTTCAACCATAACCGAGCCTATAGCCAAAGCCGATAATAATGAAGAAGAACAACCTTTTGCTGCAATAGAATCAGCAGAATCCGATAGCAATCTGCAACTTAAAGAAGTCAAACAATATTTCCAGCAGCGATGGCAGCCCCCAAAACAATTAAAACAAACTATTGAATATCGTTTAATTATTAACTCTGATGGTTCAATTTCCAGAATTATTCCTATTGGTAAAGCCTCAGAAATATTTATCGATCGCACTAATATTCCTTTAATGGGAGAATCTTTTATTACTCCTAGTGCGACTAAAGGAAATCAGACTATTCGCCTACTGCTAAGTCCCGATGGAGAAGTAGAAACTTTTCTGGAAAGTAAATAATTCCATACAGTCCTGCCGATTACCCGAACAAATACCTGAATTTTTCCCCTTTTATTTCTCAACAGCTATCCCCATAATAATAGACAACAGGCTTGAATTTTAGGGCTATTTAGTTCTCCTACATTCGCCAGATTAAATCTTCTGTTTAATGTATATTGAGTGAGAATAACATAGCCCTGTTTTTTGTTCTTGTATTTTTCGTATAGTATAAAATGAGTCAGTTTGGGGGATACAAGCTACCTAAAAAATTCTGCTATAACCAGTTACCGACTAAAACAAAAGCCGACCAATAAAAAGGATGTTGGTATTTAGGATCTCGCAATAAACTTAACTGTGCTTGACGTAGTGCTTCTGCTTTACTAATTTCTGAATTCTTCAACACTCGATAAAATTGGGTCATTAATTCGGCAGTAGAATTATCTTGTATCGACCATAATGTAGCTACAGTACTCCGCGCACCAGAACGTACTGCAACTCCTGCTAATCCTAAAGCTGCTTGTGTGTCCCCTGCTGCGGTTTGACAAGCACTCAAAATTAATAGTTCTATGGGGGTATCTTCAGCAAAATCTCTTTCTTGCAATAATCTGTCTAAGTCTTTAACATTAATGCGATCGTCCCAAGTAAGTAAAAAGGTATCTTCAGGGCGGGAAGAAAACTGTCCGTGGGTTGCCAGATGTACTATAGGATAGGGTGAAGTTTTAATTTGGGCTTGCAAGCGATCGCGAGTAAACTTTTCATCTAACAATACTTCAGCAGGAACTAAAGTAGAAATTTCTGATAGTTCCGTTTCCACATTAGGCAATGAGGAAAAACCCTGACGGGGTTCGCTCAATCCTCCTGCAATAGTTTTTAAGGGATCGGAAGTTAAGGAAGGAGATGTTAAGAGTTGTAAACCAGGAGTTAAAGCTAGGTTATATTTTTCGATTAGATATTGTTTGCCATCATGAAGAGAAGCAACGGGAATACCCCGCATGATTCCATCTAAAATAAACACTAAAGTATTAGGTTTATTTTGTTCTAGTTGGCTTTCTAGAGGGCGAATCAACCAATTGTAGAGAGTTTGATTGGCTTTTAAAAGATCAGTCGTAGATAAAAAGGAGTTGAGGTTAGCATATAAATCTTCAAAGGTGCGATCGATTTCGTTAGGATTGAGAATAGTTTGATAATACTGAAGGGGTTGTCCTGCTTGGGATAAGATGACAGCAAGACGATCGGTCAGAATAATGGAGTAGATAACTGCTGCTTTGGGATCTATTTGCTCTATTTTTTGAGGTGTAGCATCTAAACAAGCTTCTCTAAAGAAATTATTCAATTCTGCTAGTTGTAAGGCTTCAATTGTATCGCGGGCTTGTCTGAGATTTTCTTGACTGGGATTATTATTTTGTAAGAGTAAGGCTACTCGTTCGCGATATACTGGCTCAATCCGATCTCGGAAAGTAAACTGGATTTCTGGATTAATAGCGACTAAATTCTGTCTTAAAAATTGTAAGACTTCAAAAGTAGTTTTATAAGCGAGTAATGCTTTTTCTCGCTGGTTCTGAAGTTGATATATTCTTCCTAATTGCCATTGCCATAAGTAACTAATTTCTGGTGTTGTGGTGCTATCTATTGTTAATAAAGCTTGTTCGGTTAATTGTTCTGCTTGAGTTAATCTTCCTGTTTGTTGGTAAATACCCCCTAGATAACCTAAAGCATAAGCTTGGGCTGGTTTGTCTTTTAATCGATCGGCTTGTGCAAGGGCAATGTTAATTTCTGCTTCAATTTCTGCCCAAGATATGTTAAAGCTACCCTTTGCTAATGGTTGGCATTGTTGCACCAGTGGGGAGGGAAATTCTAGTGTATTTGGTTGCAGACAGATTAAACTTTGAACTAAATTAAGGCGATCGAATATCGTAGTACGAGTAACGGGTAATTGAGCTAAATTCGTTTTGATCTTGGCGATGAGATCGCTAATTGATGATTGTCGGGCAATAAATTCTTTGTCTTGGTTTTCAATTGCCAAACTAAGTAAATTTAATTGAGCCTTTATTTTGATTTCTCCCTCGGAAGATAAGGCTGCTTGTTGATAGCATTCTTCTGCTTGTAAATAATATGTAGTCTTATTACTCAAATTATGATTAACTAAACATTGAGGCGAAGGGACATTTTCTGTCTGAAGAGTTTGAAAGCTATCGACTCGATTACCTAAAGCACGGACAGTATTTCCCAAGCTAAGTAAGACGGCAGTTTTTTGCTCGATCGCATTTAATCGATCGGCTATTGCTCCAGCTTGTTGTAAAACTATTTGAGATTGTTCTAAGTTTCCCGTAGCGCGAAGAAGATTACCAAGACTCAGTAAGGCAAAAATTTTTGGTTCTGAATCGGGTTCTAGATCGAGTTTAGTTTGGATTGAGGTTAAAATTTGACTAGCACGACGATAATAGCCTAAATCTTGTAAGGCTTGAGCTTGTAAAACTTGATTCTTAACTATTGCTCTGGGGTTGTCTAATTGCTGATAAATTTTTTCCGCTTGTAACCAAGTGTCAAAAGCTAGTTGAGATTGTCCTCGCGATCGCAAAATACTGCCTTTAATATCTAAACTATTAGCAAGTATGCGTTGTTGAGTTACTGTCTGAGATTGAGATTGAAGTAATTTTAAGCTAAGCTCGATCGCTTGTTCTGCTGCGGTTAAGTCTCCTAATTTTTGTTGCGTTAAAGCCAAGTTACTTAATGCCATAGCTTGATTGAGACGATCTTCTTGTTGCTCAAAAACCGTTACTGCCTGTTGCCAAATTCTGCTAGCTTCTGCATATTGTTCGTTGTGATAAAGTTGTCTTGCTCGATCGATTAATTGATGGGGATTTCGATCGACTCGAACTATAGACATAGAAGTTGTCGCTACAACTTTAGCTTGAGTTACGGGTATGACTGAGATAAAAGAAAGTAAGGCTATTAAAAGGTACTTGCATATAGTCGAATTCACTGTCAAAATCCTCTAAGCTAGCTTATTAGCAGGTAAAGCTTTATTTAGTAGTGTTTTAGAGACTTCCACAGAGAAACACAGATCTATTTTAACTTTGAACCAGAAGAAATAACCTACTAAATACCTGAATTTTTCCCCTTTTAATTCTCTAAGTTTAGAATCATAATTCCGATATAATTTGCACTAACAAGATACCGCCTAATAATTTTCTCTTGCTCTATTTCGACATCGAAGGACACTGTTGTTTCCACAGAAGCTCCGATCGAGGTATAGGCGGTCTTGTTTTTTCTTCTTTGGCAACGGGGGTTATAGCTGAAAAAAGATGAAACGAAAACCATTAGTTATCAATATATTGTTTTTGGGGCGATCGCTCTACCATTGATTTTTGTTTTTCTTTTCTAATTTCAGATATTTCTAGTGCCAACGGTTTTTGAATCAAAAAAATAAAGAAAATGAGTAATATTATAGTATCGATCGAGGACGAGCAAAAAACTAAAACCCTTTTAATTAAATGTTTAAAAGCAGCAGGATTTAAAGTTACAAATACAGAAAAAGGAATTTTCAACGTTTATCTACACCCAAAAAAAATATCCCCTCCAGAAGAAACTAAACCAACAAATACTCATACTCAAGAATCAATTTTTCCATCACTTCCTCGATTACATGAGGTATTTGAGTTTATCGAATTAAATTATCAACACAGCATCAAACTTAAAGAAGTAGCTAAAGCAGTTGCTTATTCTCCAGCTTACTTGACTGATTTAGTACGACGTAAAACAGGAAAAACGGTAAATGATTGGATTATTGTACGTCGACTAGAAGAAGCAAAACGTTTGCTTTTAGAAACTGATGATTCTATCGAGCAGATTGCTTTTGATGTAGGCTATCAAAATATTAATCATTTCTACTGTCAGTTTCGCAATTATTGTCAAAATACCCCTTCTGCTTGGAGAGAAGCACAGCGTTGTAAACAGTACTAGAGTGTCGTTATTAAAAACATATACCTGAAAGCACACCCAGCCTCTACCCGAAGATGCAGTGAAAAGTCAGGTTATCTTTGGGTATATTTCCCTCCTTTTCGGCAGAAGAGGGAGATATTGACCATAGAACACTAGTTACCATTACACTGCCTTTTAATGACAGTGTAACGGTGACCAAAATCGATCCCTCAAATCAATCTTGATGCTCTACTAGGGTAGAAAATCTATTTCAATAAAGTTAAAATTTAAATTACCCAAGTCTTCACAAAAAACTTTAACTTCATTGAATAGCGGATATAGGGTAACAAACACCGCAAATCTATCCCCTGGTTCAGCTTCCGCTTGAATAGAACTGCCTAATTCCGTAATCGACCCGTTGGTTACCTCCTGCCCATTTCTGAACAAAAAGGCAAAAGCACCTGTATCTGGGCAGAGATTTGTTTCGACAGTTCTGACAATCATCAGTTTTTGACGGTTGGATTCAAATTTGTATTCAATCGTGGCAGTGTTACTTTCTTCTCCAACACTACCCTTTCCTACAATTATTCCAGGTGATTGTGTAGTTGACATAGTTATATACCTTATAAAACAACAAAGTTATTTCCTAGTCACAATAATATTCTTAAAAACCTAGTTAAATAATTAACTAAATTTAGGCATCAAGAAAAGAATAAATTAATTATTTTTAGATCTTTTCTCAACCTAAAAATAATTAATATCTGCTTCTAAATTCATCGAAAATTAGTTAATTATCAAACCAATTTATCAAAGATATTCTGAAGATAACGGAAGTAAACCAAGGGAAAGAAAAGATGCAGAACCTTGGAATTTTAGAGAACAACAAACAAAAATAGGATAAAGGAAAAAAAAGTAATGGTTAGTATGTCAAAGTCGATCGAACAAAAAACTATAGTTTCTTGCCAGAATACTTTAACTCGCGACTGGTATGCTTGGAACAACTTGATGCCACCTAAGCCTGATGACTTCCATATTGTGGGTGAAGTACGAGTGGGTAATCCTGGAATTTTAGCTATGCTTTGCCCCAGAGAACCACAGGAAAGCAATCCCGATATCTTGATGCTACATCTCATTCTTATCCAACAGCCAGGTATATGGCCACAAATACTTACATGGGTACCAGCACGGTATGACAAAATCCTTTTGAACAGCACCTACAAAACTGTAGAAATATTCTGTGAAGATGAGAAGATTACAACTGTTCCAGTTGAAGATGTGCATTAAAGTTGCACTTCATCTGAAGGCGACGAATAGTTGAAATTACCACTCTAATAGTAGAACAAAAAAGTGTCGAATGTTAAACCATGAAACTTTACCAGGAATTGAAGATTTATGGGATCAAAGTTTAGGCAGTTCAGAAATTTGTATTGCGGTGTTAGATCCCACATTCGGCAGCCCCACGAACGTAGCATAAAGCAATCCTGAAAAAATTAAGAGTAAAAGATAAAAATAAAGGTTTTGAGCCGAAAAAATCAGTTAGGGAATTGAATCAAGGTAAAATTATTACTGAAAGTAGATAAATAACTGGATTAAACCAGAACATGAACCAGTTAACAAATGTAGAAATAAAAACTATTAATCATTTGGGAATAGTTGCAGGAATTATAGATGAAATAGGAATAGTAAATCTGGTTAATAAACAGTTAGGAATCGATGAACAGGAAATAGTCAACTCAGGAGAAATAGTCAAAGCAATTATACTTAATGGATTAGGGTTTGTATCTCAACCCCTTTACTTATTCCCTAATTTCTTTAAAGATAAAGCGACAGAACATCTCTTAGGAAACGGAATTAAACCCGAACATTTAAATGACTATAAAATAGGTAGAGTAATGGACAAGCTCTACAATAAAGGTCTATCAGAATTATTTCTGTTAATTGCCTTAGCAGCAGCTAAAAAATATCAAATTAATCTTGAATTTTCTCACTTGGACTCTAGTTCTTTTTCGGTTCATGGTCAATATAATCAAGCTAGGTGTTCAGAGGATAAATCAACAAAAGTTGAGTCAGATAGAGATCTAGAACCAATACCAATTACCATAACTCATGGTTACTCGCGAGATAATAGACCAGATCTAAAACAATTTATTTTAGACTTAATCGTGACAGGAGATGGCAATATCCCAGTATTTCTGGAAATAGCATCAGGAAACCAAAGTGATAAAAAAGCTTTTGGAAAAATAGCTTCATATTATAAGAAACAACTGAAATTAGATACGACGATAGTAGGAGATAGTGCTTTATACAGCAAAGATAACTTAGGATTACTTAAGCAAATCAAATGGTTAACCAGAGTTCCTCTATCGATAAAAGAGGCAAAAAATTTGGTTAATACTGTATCATCATCAGAATTTAGTAAGAGTGAAATTCCCGGTTATTCCTGGGTTGAAAAAACAAGTAATTATGGAGGAATACCCCAAAGATGGTTGGTGGTAAAAAGTGAAGCTAGAGCAGCATCTGATAAGAAGTCTCTGAAGAAGAAAATCACCCAAGAAAAGGAATTAATTCACAAAAAAGTAGCTAAATTATTTAAGAAAATATTCGATGATTCTACCTCAGCAGACTTAAGCTTAAAGCAGATACAATCAAAATTAAAGTATCATCTAATATCTGATATACAAATTATAGAGAATGAGCGTAAAAACCAGAATAGTACTTATAAAATAACTGGCAGAATTCAGCCCAATTCTGAAGTGATTGAATCTTTGAAAAATCGAGCAGGTAGATTCATTATTGCTACTAATAGATTAGATGATGAATCGTTTAGTTGTGACGAAATGCTTAAAAAATATAAAGAGCAGCAAAATGTTGAAAGAGGTTTTGCTTTTTTGAAAGATCCTTTATTTTTTGCAGATAGTATCTTTTTGAAATCCCCTCGAAGGATAGAAACCATGGCGATGCTTATGGGACTATGTCTGATGGTTTATTCTTTGGGTCAAAGAGAGGTACGCCGTCAGTTAAATCAAGCTCAAACAGGAATCCCTAATCAATTAGGAAAATTAACAGCACGCCCCACATTACGCTGGATATTTCAATGTTTTCAAGGCATTCATTTATTGGTTCATCAAGGTATTAAACAAGTTGTTAATTTGACAGAAGAACGTTTATTAACTCTCAAGTTTTTTCCTTTATCTTGTCAAAAATATTATATTTTATCTGGGTAATTAATTGAAGATTTTAGGGTTGATAAAATTTAATTAAATAATTATTTTTTCTCTTGAGGACAAGAACATTTATTAGTTTTATTTGTTTGTCAATTCTCATTAATCAATAATTAATGAGAATTAGTTTCCTTAGAGCGATAGGTTATCGTATT
>JBFRWK010000182.1:0-33721 GCA_051439545.1 Xenococcaceae cyanobacterium
GGTAATTCCGCTAAATACGTACAATTAAAGTTGTTTAGCAATTGGGAATGGGAGACAGGATAATTGTACTTGTCTTGTCTTCAGAATCTGAGACTATACTCGTAGAGTTAGTCTTAGAGCTTCAACTTGGGTTTTTCCGTCACCAGTGAAAGAAAAAGTGGTTACTGCTAAATCACCATCGATTGAGATGGTTAAGTTATCTTCTAACTGAATTTCCCAGTAGCTAAAGTTCTGCATTACAGGTATCCAAGTATCGAGATATTCTTGAAGGCTATGCAATACGACAACACCACTATCAAAGTTATCGAAAACTAAGATTTCGTTTTTTCCTGTAGCAAAGATGTTCTCAAAACCTTTTACAGGAAAAGGTTTATCTTGCGGACTCCAAAGACTTCTCCATTGTTCGGTTAGTTCGCGGATTTTTGCTTTGTCTTGGGTAAGTTGAGAGGATTTTGTTGTATTCATATTGTTTGCTTGTTTGATTTAAATGTGCTAAAGCGCGATCGAGTATCTCAGTAAAAAAAATCTATCTCTTGAAGTTTTGGTAAATTTCATCTTTGTTTCTAATGTAGATTAAGGATATTTATTGAATTTGATTGAGTTGATTTATCTCTTCTGAAGTTAAAGTGATAGAAGCAACAGCGATATTTTCTTCTAAATGGACAATAGTTGTAGTTCCAGGAATCAAGATAATATTTGGTGCATAATGCAATAACCAAGCTAAAGCGATTTGATTGGGTTTTACTCCTTTGTTTCGGGCAATATCGGCTAATATTCCCTCAGCCTTAGCTAGAGGTGCGCCACGTCTTAGGGGGTGTGCGCCGAGAGAACCATAAGGTATAAAAGCAATATTATTCTGAGTACAGTAATCTAAAATATCTTGATTAGTGCGATCGCTGATACTAAAGCGATTTTGTACTGAAGCTATCTCGACAATATTTCTTGCCTCTTCAATTTGTTCTAGGGTTACGTTGGAAATTCCAATATGGCGGATTTTTCCCTCTTGTTGTAATTCGGCTAACGCACCGATAGATTCGGTAAAGGGAACTTTGGGATCGGGACGATGTAATTGATATAAGTCGATTTGTTCTAGTTTCAGCCGTTTTAAACTTCCTTCTACACCTTTTCTCAGAAATTCTGGGGAAGCATCAGCTAGTATTTTGTCTGGTGCGGGTTTGTTGATTCCTCCTTTAGTAGCGATAACTAAATTTTCTGGGTAGGGATATAAAGCATCGGCAATTATCTCTTCATTAAACCCCGATCCGTAAGCTTCGGCGGTATCGATAAAGTTAACTCCTAGTTCTACTGCACGACGTAAAAGTTGTTTTCCTCCTTCCCAGTTGGGATATGCCCCGAAGTTTCCTGGTTGTCCAGAAAGACGCATCGCACCATAACCGAGGCGATTAACTACTAAGTCTCCACCAATAGTAAAGGTTTGAGTTCGTGATGTTGTATTGTTCATAGTTTTTAACTTTTTAAAATAGCGAAATATTAAATAAATTAGATAGGATTTATCCATTACTTCGGGCAAAAAGATTCCTTCTTGATGTATCCTACAAATTATGAGTTTTGTAGAGAATATGCGCCCTTATATTCGCTAATACTTTCCCAAATTGTCCATTGAGCGGGTTCGGCAAGTAAAGGTTCGATATTCCGAAAATAATCACTCAAGTACGGTGAATTTTTGTGTTTGTCACTGAGAAGAAAGTTCTTATCAGCCCAAGTTTCATAGAGCATAAGTTGAGTAGGATCTTGGGGATTTTGATGTAGCTTGATACTCACACACGCCCATTCTTTTAACACTTGAGAGATTACCTTGAGAGTTTCTTGTTTGAGTCGATCGACTTTGTCTGCTTTAGCTTGTAATTGAACCAATAAAATAGCTTGTTGGTTATTCATGATGTTATTTCCTTTTCATTTCGGTTTACGATTTGGGATAACTCCAGGTCATTTCGTAGCTGTGGGAATAAATTTCGATTACATTACCCCAAGGATCTTCACAGTAAACCAGTTGATAACCCGAACCAGGAAAGATTTCCCACACTTCAGTACGTTGTTTACCACTTATGAAATGCTAATTGAAGTTGGGTTTATGGATTTAACCATCGAAGGAGTCGCAGCGAAAGCAGGAGTAGGGAAGCCTACTATTTATCGTCGTTGGAAATGTAAAGCGGAATTAGCGATGGATGCTTTTTTAGAAGCCGTTAACCCTGAGATTGCTTTCCCCGATACGGGTTCGGCAAAAGAGGATTTTAGGGAACAAATGCAAAAGGTAGTTAAGCTGATGAATAGTCCTAGAGGAGAAGTATTAGCTAATGTGATTGGCTGTGGACAAGCAAACGACGATTTGATAACCGCATTTCGTAAAAATTGGTTACTTCCGAGGAGAGAAGATGCAAAACGAATATTTCAAAGAGGAGTAGAGCGAGGAGAATTGAAAGATGATGTGGATGTAGAAGTAGCGATCGATGCTTTGTATAGTCCGTTATTTTATCGTTTATTACTAAAACATCAAGCATTAAGCAATAAATTTGTGGACGAGTCGATCGAGGTTGTTTTTGGAGGCTTAGAAAAATAAGTATATTTGAGATAAGTTAGACTTTTGTTCTAAAAATCTCTAAAACCATAGGTTTTCATTAATTGTTAATTAATCTACGCTTATTTTGGCGATTGGAAATAACTTTTGCTGGCACGCCAACGGCAACAGAATAAGGGGGTATATCTTTGGTTACTACTGCTCCTGCACCAATGACACTACCTTTACCAATGGTAACTCCGTCAACTACTCTAACTCCAGTACCCAACCAACAGTCATCTTCAATGACAATTCCTTTGCTGGCAAGTCCTTGATTGTTGATCTTTTGAGTAGGATCGTCAAAAATGTGATTATGGGCATAGATAGATGAATGAGAAGCAATTAAACAATCTTGACCGATTTTGAGTTGACCGTAACAAGATATACAAGTATAAGGGCCGATATAAGTGCCTCTTCCTATTTCGATCTGACCTCCTTGAGCAACTTTAAGATCGACACCACGGTCTAGACAGACATTATCGTCTAAGGTTAATTTGCTTCCTTTGTCCCTACAGATGATATGTACATCTTGTTTGAACGATACCCTAGAACCTATTTTAACTTTTCTCGGTTGTTCTATTTGGAAATTGACTCCGCGACGAAAAATAACTCCACTGCCTATTTCAATAAATCCTGCATCGTCTAATTCAACTCCAGAATAAATTCTGACGGAACGACCCATTTTTTTAAAGAGGATACGGTAGATTATGTATCTTATGCCCAAACCTGGTAAGTCAGGAATCCATCCTAGTAGTCTAGTTACCAGTTTAGTTTTAGCTCGCGACCATCTGAAAAAAGACTTGGAAATCATTTTTAAGACTGCTATGTATGTGGGATTAATCTTTTGAAATAAGGGGATTTTACGATTCAATTTGGGTTAACTATTATCCGAACTTAATATTACAGGATATTAGGTTGTAATTATTTTATTTAAGCAGAGCATAAATTAGCTCGACTCTTGTTTTCTGTTTATGTTAATTCATCCTCAATTATGTAGTTAGCAGCGATCGAAATAACACTAACAAAAATCAAGGCAAAAGTTTCCATAAACTCACTCAGCAAAGTTTTCGGATTTATTTTGTTTTTCGGGGCAAATTTCTAGACAAAAATATCTCTGTCGATTATTTTGAGATACTTTTACGAGAGCGTCTGGTATTAAGCCACATTTGTAACCCTGTAATGGCTAATACGATCGAACCTAAGCCATTAAGGAACGGAAAACTTTTCTGAAAATCAATATAGTAAAAATTTCCTTTGTGCCAATGAATGATAAAGCGCACTTGGTCTTCAAAGCCACCTAATTCAGCAATTTGATAAATTACTCCTGTAATCACTGTAAACAAAATTGGGATTACCATAATCGGTGCAAGTACCTGATGGAGTTGCCTAATTTGAATCGATTTAAATTTCATATTTAACTTTCCCAGAAATCCACCTCATTTGATTTTTCTTCTAGGGATAGATAAGTAGATCGATCGATAACAGTGCCTTGTTCGCCACCTTCACCGCCTTCACCACCTTCACCGCCTTCACCACCGCCATCGGGGTTAATTTCGCAACCAGCTAGAGTGGTCATTAAACCAAGAGACATTGCTAAAGCTAAAGATGATAATTTCAATTTTTTGTCTGGCATAATCAATAATTTCGTGAAAGAACCTTAAGTTCGGTTAAAGTTATGGTGATTATCTTGGCACTCAAATATGAAATCAGAATGAAATTATCTCAAACTTAGTTCACCTTTTTTTTTGGCTCTAAAATAACTGCGTAAATTACCATTAAAAAAGGCGCGATCTAAACGTTTAATTAAGCCTTGAAAGTCTTTCTCGCGATATCTGGTAATTACTTGTTTAACTCCAGTTACTAAATCATCGCGACCTATTTGCTTCAAAGGCTCTATCAACTCCTGATAACAGCTTTCTTCATAAGAATCGGTCAGATTACAAGTTTCCAGTAATAACTTTTTAGAAACATCTTTCTCCTTAAAAGTAGATGTTTTATCCAAGAGACCCAAGGCTAGAAGCGCAGTCATTGTGCGGACACACTTTTCACACTTACCACAGTTATAATTCCCCTGACTGTAGCTTTCTTTTTTATTACAAACTCGCAGATGCTTTAACGCTACATCCCATTCTCCCACTAATTTCGTTTTCTCTAACCGAGACAAAGCTGCATTTTCATGACGAATCCGCAAACCTGTACTACTATACAAAGAATCGAGCAGAGGATGAGAACCCCAGGGTTCTAAATGAGGTATATCGTAAGTAGAAGCAATGGAAACTGTACTTAGTCTAGGCGCAAAAGCATGGGCGATCGCTGCGAGGCAAGAACCCTGATATTCCAATTTCCAGAAATTATAGTCGAAGTCCAAATCTTTTAAGTGAGCATTGGTATTGGTATTAACTTGAATTAAATTAATCCCTGCATCTTTAGCCATCATTGAGATAGCATTGATGACCTTGTGGAAACTGGGGTCAAATTCATCTTCTCCTTTAAGCAAGCCATAAACTAATATTCCATCTTGGATATAGCGGGGATGTCCTGGAGGAAAATTAGAATGGTTATCTCTTACCATAGCTAAAGCATCAATACCGCCAGAGAAGAAACAACCCGCTCGCAGAGGCTTATGAGGAAATAAAGGCTGAGACTGAAGTGGAGCTTCGATGGGAATTACTCGGCGATCGCCTCCGTGCCAATGGATTAAATAATTCATTGCAGTAATTAACCCATCTTTTAATTCTGGACAAATAGGAGCATCAATTGTGATTCTTTTTTCTCCATAGCGCATTGCTACAAGGGTACAAGTTAATAAGAAAGAGTTAGGATTACAAAAAAGATCGTCCCCGTATTCTGACGTAGTTTCAAAATAAAGGTCTTCCGATGGTCTGTCTCGGTCTTCCCAAGTCATTGTCGCGGTAACTCTAACTAGATTGTTTTTTTTTTCTTTTCTAAAATTGTCAATTTTCATAGGAATAGACATTGTATCAACTGGATTAATTCTCAGTCATAAATATGAAATTAGGATGAATTTCTTATTTAAGGACTTAATATGAAAATAGAAAAATCTTGACGAAAATATATTTAGGTGAAAAATATGATTTTCACCATTGAAAATTTACTTACCTCAGAACAATTAGCTTTTATTTCCGAGCGTTTACAAACCAAAGATTTCATTGACGGTAAAACTACGGCGGGTTGGCACGCACGTACGGTTAAAGAAAATACTCAACTTTCTAGCAAAGCACCCTATGCCAAAGAAATTAAAGATTTAATTAGAATAGCTCTAGAAAAAAACCCCCTATTTCAAGTTGCTGCTCGACCAAAAATTATTCATTCAATGCTGATCGGTCGTTATACTACGGGAATGGCTTATGGTTCCCACGTTGATAATGCCTTGATGAGTCATGGCAATACTTATTATCGTTCTGATATTTCCTTAACCGTGTTTCTCAGCGATCGAGATACCTATGAGGGAGGAGAATTAATTATTGAGAATATAGATGGCGAACGTAGTTTTAAGCTTGAGGCTGGTTCGGCTATTGTTTATCCTTCTAGTACTATACATTCAGTCCGAGAAGTAACTAAAGGAGTGAGATTGGTTGCTGTTGCTTGGGTTCAGAGTTTAGTGAGCGATCCTGGTCGAAGAGAAATTTTATTCGATTTAGATACGGTCAGGCGATCGCTTTTTCAGAAACAAGGTAAAACTATCGAGTTCGATCTGATCTCTAAAAGCCATGCCAATTTATTACGTCAGTGGTCACAATTGTAGCTTTTAACCCTCAGTTTGCACTACCTTAAAAAAAAATAAGCAATCTGGGCGAGCTTATGCGAATCCTATTAGTAGAAGATGAAGCAGATTTGGGTTTTGCCATTAAAAGTACGTTGACACGACAATCTTATATCGTAGATTGGGCAGAAGACGGCAATAAAGCTTGGAACTATTTAGAAAATTGCTGGACAAACTATACGGTGGGCGTGTTTGATTGGCTATTACCTGGAATATCGGGATTAGAATTAATAAAACGTCTACGTCAGCAACATAACTCACTCCCTGTACTAATGCTAACCGCCAAAGACACCATGGAAGATAAAGTAATTGGTTTGGATGCTGGTGCAGATGACTATCTAGTTAAACCGTTTGGAATGGCTGAATTATTAGCTAGATTGCGAGCATTGCAAAGGCGATCGCCTCAAATTCATCTCCAACAGCTACAAGTGGGTAATATTGCTCTAGACTATCAAACTAACTCGGTATGTCTGATAGAAGGAGGAGTCTCCGTACAAACTATTTCTCTGACAGCCAAAGAATTCCAATTTTTAGAATATTTTATGCGTCATCCACGACAAATTGTTACTAGCGAGCAGCTTTTAGCCCAAATGTGGTCGTTAGAAGCAGAGCCGATGAGTAATGTGGTGGCTGCCCAAGTTAGGCTTTTAAGACGAAAATTAAATGCTTTGGGTTGCCAATCTTCTGCCCAAGCGGATTGCTCGATCGAAACCGTATACGGTCTTGGCTATCGTTTTAACCCCCCAGTATTAGATGTGTGAGCAATGTTTATCTCTAAAGACGATCGACAGGAACTTTTTCGGCAAACTCGATGGCGGTTGACTATTTGGTATGCAGGAATTATGGGGGCGGTTTTAATTTTTTGCGGATTAGGAGTTTATAAAGCTCTTATTTATGCTTATCGCTTGAATATTAGTCATGAATTAGACTCAGTAGCCAATGAGTTGCATGAAATTTTAGAACCAATCCTCTACCAACCAGGTAAGCTACCAGCAGAGGCAACAAAAGTTTTACCTAATCTTTGTTTGATAACTACTAATTGTGTACCAGAAGTGGCTGAAGATAAGGAAAAGAAACATTTTCCCTATCACCGCTACTCTTTTCGGTTACTCGATCCCCAGAAAAATTTGGTAGCCATAGCAGGCAGAAAGCTTCAGGATTTGCCTACGCAGAAAACACCTAAATCTTGGCAATTAGGGATTGATGCCGAGCCGATTTATTATCAGCACAATGCTCTGATGTTGCACACCCAAGATTTTCAAGTCTGGGGTTATATTCAAGTCGGACGTAGCTTTCCAGAATATGAAATTTATCTTATCTATTGGCGATCGCTATTTTTAATTGGTTTACCCGTAACTATAGCTATTTTAATTTTCCTCAGTTGGTACTTAGCAGGAAAAGCAATGCAGCCAATGCATCAATCTTATCAACTTTTACAACAGTTTACCGCCGATGCTGCCCACGAATTAAGAACACCTCTAGCAGCAATTTGTGCAACGGTAGAATCAACCTTAATGATGTCTACAATTACTGAAACTGAAGCCAGAGAAACTTTACAAATCATTGGTCGTCAAAATGGTCGCCTTTCTAATTTAGTAGCAGATTTATTAATGCTGTCTCGGATGGATCGGCAGTTAAGTCTAACTAACTCATTGAATGGTACAAAAGAACCAATTTGTTGGGCGGATTTAACTAAGGATATTGCTGAGGATTTCACCTTTTTAGCGACAAAGTCTGAGATTAAACTAGTTACGCAAATTTTAGTATTTGAGCCTTTGATAATTATGGGTAATTACGAGCAACTGTATCGCTTAATCTCTAACTTAGTAACCAATGCCCTGAAATATACCAACCCAGGAGGTGAGGTCAAGTTAATTTTAGCTCGCCGTAATAAATATGCTCTCCTTCACATCCAAGATACGGGCATCGGCATAGCCAATGAAGATCTCCACAAGATTTTTGCTCGTTTCTATCGGGTAAGAAGCGATCGCTCCCGTAATACTGGTGGCTTTGGTTTGGGATTGTCGATCGCCCAAGCTATTGCTCATGCTCATCAAGGCTCTATTCAAGTAGAAAGTCAATTAGGTAAGGGAAGTATCTTTACCATTTGTTTACCCGCGCCTGAATCGAAATTGGCAGCGAAAAGTTAAGTTATAAACGGAATACTTTTTGCTACCAATCTTTTGCCTTCTTGATGACTTTCGATCGACCAAGAATACTAATTATTATTTCTTTATTAATTATCGTCCCTCTGGGCTTATTGACTAAAGTTTACACGGGAGTAGCCCAAAATTGGGTTAACGATTATGCAGGAGCAATTTTGTATGAAATTTTTTGGTGCTTGTTCTTCTTTTGGTTTTTTCCCAGCGAACGAGCTATTGTTAAGATCCCCTGGTATGTCTTCTTGGTTACTTGCGCGATCGAGGTTGCTCAATTATGGTTCGAGTTAGTTCCCGCACCTATCCGTACTTCCTTAATTTGGAAACTATTATTCGGTAGCACCTTTGTCTGGTGGGATTTTCCCCATTATGCCCTTGGCTCTTGGTTGGGTTGGTTATGGCTGTCAAAAATAGGAAAACGAAAATAGCTAATACTATTTTTCGACATATAAATATATATAATTAATTCTTTCTTAAACTTTACCCACTTTAAAAATAGAGAATTTGCAGATTTAATAAAGATAAGTATCCTCTACAATCAAAATAATCTACAAAAGAAAATAAATTAAATTTTTTTTTTCACTAAAACACCTACACTAATAAACTCGATAGTTTCGAGAAGGAGTATAATTTATGGCAACTATCAAAGTAGCTATCAATGGTTTTGGTCGTATTGGCAGATTAGTATTTCGTGCTGGTTTAGATAATCCCGAGATCGAATTTGTCTGTATCAATGATTTAGTACCACCAAAAAATATTGCTTATTTACTCAAATATGATTCTACCCATGGTCGATTTCCTGGCACAGTAGAAGCAAAAGATGATGGCATTGTAGTTAATGGTAAATTTATTCCTTGTATTTCCGTCAAAAATCCTGAAGAATTGCCCTGGGAAGAATATAAAGTAGACTATGTAGTTGAAGCTACAGGCTTATTTACTACTCAAGAAGGAGCAAGCAAACATCTGCAAGCAGGAGCGAGAAGAGTAGTATTATCTGCGCCCACTAAAGACCCAGATAAAATTAAAACTCTTTTAGTTGGAGTTAATCACGAAACTTTCGATCCCAGTAAAGATGTAATTGTCTCTAATGCCAGTTGCACCACTAACTGCCTTGCACCCATTGCTAAAGTAATTGACGATAACTTTGGCTTAGCAGAAGGCTTAATGACCACAGTTCATGCCATGACAGCTACTCAGCCCACTGTTGACGGACCTAGTAAAAAAGATTTACGGGGGGGACGCAGTGCAGCCCAAAATATCATTCCTGCTTCTACAGGGGCAGCCAAAGCAGTTACCTTAGTTTTACCTCAACTTAAAGGAAAACTGACAGGTATGGCATTTCGCGTGCCTACCCCAGATGTTTCTGCGGTAGATTTAACTTTCCGTACTGAAAAAGCTACTAGTTACCAAGAAATTTGTGCAGCCATGAAGCAAGCTGCGGAAGGAGATATGAAGGGAGTTTTAGGTTATACCGAAGATTCAGTAGTTTCTACTGATTTTACAGGCGATCCTCACTCTAGTATCTTTGATGCAGGAGCAGGTATGGAATTAAATAGCAACTTTTTCAAAGTCGTTGCTTGGTACGACAACGAATGGGGTTATTCTAAGCGTATGCTCGATCTCATGTTGTCCATGGCCAAAAAAGAAGCAGAAGCCAGTATTCCTGCCTAAAAATAAGTAGTGAGTAGCGGGGGGCTGTCACCTGAATTCGAGTCAGGTGACAGCCCCGAGCCGAATGCGCCCCGCCCGAAGGGTAAGTAGTGAGTAGGAATTGGCAAAGTTAGAGTTAATTCCTATTACCTATTACTCACTACCTATTACCTATTACCAATTATCTATTGCCCATTTCATATTCTTGCAAATAACCAATGAATCCCAGTGTCTTACCTGGTATCAGTCATCCTGTAGGTGCTACTGTATATCCCGATGGTGTTAACTTCTGTATTTACTCTAAAAGAGCGCAATTAATTGAGTTGTTATTATTCGACTCCCCAGAAGCAGCCAAACCAGAAAGGATTATTCAACTAGATCCGAAACTTAATAAAACTTACTATTATTGGCACGTATTTGTCCCTAAGATTGGTGCTGGTCAGGTGTATGCTTATCGGGCTTATGGAGAATATGCACCAGAACGGGGCTATTACTTCGACCATTCTAAGGTTTTACTCGATCCTTTTGCTCATGCGGTAGTCAATCAAGAAAATTATAGTCGCGAGGCTGCCAGTCGTCATGGCATAGATAATTGTGCCTCTGCTTTCAAAGGAGTAGTTGCCGATCCTATGGCTTATGATTGGGAAGACGATCGCCCTCTAGAAATACCTTATGCTACAAGTGTAATTTACGAACTTCACGTCGGCGGTTTTACTCGTAATGCTAATTCGGGGATAACGCCAGCCAAAAGAGGTACTTATGCAGGCTTAATTGAAAAGATTCCTTATTTGCAAGAATTGGGGATTACCGCAGTAGAATTAATGCCCATCCAGCAGTTTGACGAGCAAGATGTCATTTCCCCTTCCTTAAGTAATTATTGGGGTTACAGTACCTTGGCTTTCTTTGCTCCCCATGGTCAGTATAGTTCTAATCGCGATCCCCTCGGAGCAATAAATGAATTTCGGGATATGGTAAAAGCCTTACATCGAGCGGGAATAGAAGTAATCTTAGATGTAGCATTTAATCATACCGCCGAGGGGAATCACAAAGGACCTACTCTATCTTTTCGGGGTTTAGATAATAACACTTACTATATTTTAGAACAAGATGCTCCTGCCTTTTATACCAACTATAGTGGTTGTGGCAATACGATCAAAGCCAATCATCCTGTAGTTGGTGGCATGATTATGGATTGTCTGCGCTATTGGGTGAATTATATGCACGTAGATGGATTTCGCTTCGATCTGGCTTCGGTGATGTCGCGAGATTATGTAGGTATGCCCTTAGACAATCCTCCCATTGTTTGGGCGATCGATTCCGATCCGATAATAGCGGGAACAAAACTAATTGCTGAAGCCTGGGATGCAGGAGGATTATATCAGGTTGGCTCTTTTGTCGGCGATCGCTTTGCTGAATGGAATGGACAATTTCGCGATGACGTGCGCTGTTTTGTCAAAAGTGATGCGGGGGTAAAAGATAAAGTGGCAAATAAGATTATGGGCAGTCCTGATATTTATCCTCAACCAGAAAGAGAACCAAATCGGAGTATTAATTTTATTACCTGTCACGATGGTTTTACCCTCAACGATCTAGTTTCTTACAACCATAAGCATAATTTGGCTAACAGCGAAAATAATCGCGATGGAGCTAATCATAATTTTAGTTGGAATTGTGGCGAAGAGGGAGAAACTAACGATCCTAAAATACAACAGCTACGGATTCAACAAATTAAGAATATGTTGACAATTCTGTTTGTTTCTCAGGGTACACCAATGTTATTGATGGGAGACGAAGTAAGACGCACGCAGAAAGGTAACAACAATACTTACTGTCAGAATAACAAGCTGAATTGGTTTGATTGGGATTTGGTGGAGAAAAATTCAGATATATTGCGTTTTACCAAAGGTTTGATTCATTTTATCCAAGATAGAGAGCTTTTTCAGCTTGAATCCTTTTTAGCTACTACACAAAAAAGAAAACCCTATATCGGTTGGTACGAGAATAGTTTCCAGATAATGGAGGGAAAAGAGAGAGTAAAAAGGAAAAAAAAGGAGCATTGCCTCGCTTTTAGTCTCAATTATCCAAATAAAATCGAATATTTATATGTCATGCTTAATAATTACTGGCAACCTACAGAATTTGTCCTGCCCGATCTAGGCAATCTTCAACTAAATTGGTATCGTATTGTCGATACAGCTTTGCCGACACCAGAAGACTTTTCCCCTCCAGAAACTGCCAAGATAATTCAAAAAACAAAATATATCTTAAAGCCACGGTCATCAGTAATTCTAATGGCACAATAGGTTGAGTTAAGTAGTAACCGTGCTGAGTAGCAACTACATAAGTAGCAGACGATTTCTGTGCCTAGTGTGGGCGATCGCGCTCAATTGAGGATCTCGAAAAAATACCAAAAAATACCTTAAAGTATGTACTGCCCGTCTTTATCCATAGCAATCATAACCAAAAGGAAAACCTATGCTTAATCAAACAGAAGTAACCATCGAAGCCATTAAAGCCAGAGAAATTCTCGATTCTCGGGGTCGTCCTACCGTAGAAGCAGAAGTAAGACTCGAAACTGGGGCAGTAGGATTAGCCCAAGTACCCAGTGGGGCATCCACAGGGACATTTGAAGCCCATGAATTAAGAGATGAAGATAAGCATCGCTACGGTGGTAAAGGCGTACTTACTGCCGTCAGAAATGTTAATGAAAAAATTGCCCCAGAACTTATAGACCTCGATGCCTTAGACCAAACAACCATCGACTATAAAATGATCGATCGCGATGGTTCTCCTAATAAGAAAAATTTGGGTGCGAATGCTATTTTGGCAGTCTCTCTCGCCACCGCCAAAGCAGTAGCAGAAGAGTTGCAAATTCCTCTCTATCGCTATCTCGGTAGTCCCCTATCCAATGTGTTACCCGTACCCATGATGAATGTAATTAACGGAGGGGCGCACGCAGATAATAACGTAGACTTCCAAGAATTTATGATTATGCCAGTGGGGGCAGATTCTTTTAGAGAAGCATTGCGTTGGGGTGCAGAAGTATTTGCATCTTTGAGTAAAGTGTTGAAAGAGAAAAACTTGCTTTCTGGAGTAGGAGATGAAGGGGGTTATGCCCCTAATTTGGGTTCTAACCAAGAAGCTTTAGATTTACTTATTACCGCGATCGAACAAGCTGGATACAAGCCAGGAGAACAAGTAGCTTTAGCTATGGATGTGGCTGCTAGTGAATTTTATCAAGATGGACAGTATATTTATGATGGTTCACCCCATACTGCTGAAGATTTTATTAATTATCTAGAGCAATTAGTAGGTCAATATCCCATTATTTCTATTGAAGATGGACTCCATGAAGAAGATTGGAGTAGTTGGAAAATACTTACAGAAAAATTAGGTTCACGCACTCAATTAGTAGGAGACGATCTCTTCGTTACCAATCCTACTCGACTACAAAAAGGCATTGAATCAGGAGTGGGTAATGCTATTTTGATTAAACTTAATCAGATTGGGACACTCACTGAAACCCTAGAAACTATTGAGTTAGCAACCAGAAGCGGTTATCGTTCCGTGATCTCCCATCGTTCGGGAGAAACAGAAGATACTACCATTGCCGATCTCGCGGTGGCAACTCGCGCAGGACAAATTAAGACTGGTTCTCTTTGTCGTAGTGAAAGAGTAGCAAAATATAATCGTCTCCTCAGAATAGAAGAAGAATTAGGGGATCGCGCCATTTATGCTAGCAAAATCGGTCTTGGACCCCAAGGTTAAAATAGTGGACAGCAAGAACTAATTTTTAACCCCGTAACGTTAACACCAGAATCACCAAATAGACCATGAATGTTTTTCAACAAAATAGCAGTCAAACTCCTAACCAAACTGCCCCAGTTCAGGCTTCTACGGATATTCTCATTCAAGGGAATGTACAAATAGAAGACGATCGCACGGGTATGAGTATAGAAACTCTTAAACGTGCTTTTGCCGATCACTTGTTCTATCTCCTGGGCAAAGACGAATCTAATGCCACACTTCGGGATTATTATAATGCTTTGGCTTATACCATTAGAGATAGATTACTCCACCGCTTTGTCAAAACAGGACGAACTTACTACGAAGAAAACGTCAAAGTTGTCTCCTATTTCTCCGCAGAATTTTTGATGGGTCGTCATCTGGGTAATAATCTAGTCAATCTGGGTATTTACGATAAGATACGCCAGGTAGTAGCTGAATCAGGTCTCGATCTAGAAGAATTAATCGAACAAGAACCCGATCCAGGTTTGGGTAATGGTGGTTTGGGCAGGTTGGCTGCTTGTTTTCTCGATTCTCTCGCTAGCTTAGAAATTCCTGCTATTGGTTACGGTATTCGCTATGAATTTGGCATCTTTCACCAAGCCTTACGAGACGGCTGGCAAGCAGAAATTCCTGACAACTGGTTGTTATTTGGCAACCCCTGGGAAATTGCTCGCCCTGAAGATTCTGTAGAAGTAAAATTAGGAGGGCATACGGAAACCTATCACGACGATAAAGGTAATTATCGAGTTTGCTGGATTAGCGATCGCTCAGTTAAAGCCATTCCTTATGATACACCAGTACCAGGTTATCAGACTAATACAGTAAATTCTCTCCGTCTTTGGAAAGCAGAAGCCAGTGAAGAGTTTAACTTTGACGCCTTTAATGCTGGTAACTATGACCGTGCAGTAGAAGAAAAGATGAGTTCGGAAACCATCTCTAAAGTTCTCTATCCTAATGACAACACACCTCAAGGAAGAGAACTAAGATTGGCACAACAATACTTTTTTGTTTCTGCCTCTTTACAAGATTTGATCCGTATTCATCTTCATCTTCACCCCAGTTTAGATAATTTCTATGAACGTTCGGCTATTCAACTCAATGATACTCATCCCGCAGTAGCCGTAGCGGAGTTAATGCGCTTATTTATAGATGAACATGGTATGGATTGGGATCAGGCTTGGGATATTACCCAAAAAACCCTAGCTTATACGAATCATACCTTGATGCCAGAAGCCCTAGAACGTTGGTCCGTCAAACTATTCGCCAAGCTTTTGCCTAGACATTTAGAGATTATTTACGAGCTCAATCACCGTTTTCTGGAAGATATTAAAGTTTGGTTTCCTGACGATGAAGAATTGTTAGGTAAACTCTCTATTATTGAAGAGGGTGGAGAAAAAAAAGTACGGATGGCCAACCTGGCTTGTATCGGTAGTCATGCCATTAATGGGGTAGCTGCATTACATACCGAACTCTTGAAAAAAGATACCCTCAAAGCTTTTGCTCAACTTTGGCCCGAAAAATTCTTCAACAAAACTAATGGGGTAACTCCTCGTCGTTGGATACTTCTAAGTAATCCTCTTCTTTCTCAATTAGTAACAGAGAAAATTGGCGATGGTTGGTTAAAAGATTTAGACCAGATGAGAGGGATTGAGAAATATATTGACGATCCTGAATTCTGTCGCCGTTGGCGGGAAATAAAACAGCAAAATAAAGCTAATTTGGCAGCTTACATCAAAAAAACTCGCAATATTGATGTCAACATTAACTCGATTTTTGACGTACAAGTAAAACGGATTCACGAATATAAGCGTCAGCATTTAGCTGTATTGCACATTATTCATCTCTACAATCAGATTAAAAAGAATCCTGGGGTTGATATAGTACCTCGTACCTTTATTTTTGGAGGAAAAGCTGCCCCTGGCTACTTCATGGCTAAATTAATTATTAAACTAACTAATGCCGTCGCCGAAGTAGTTAACAAAGATCCAGATGTTAGAGGTCGCCTTAAAGTAGTCTTTTTGCCTAACTTTAATGTTTCTCTAGGACAAAAAATCTATCCTGCTGCGGATTTATCCGAACAAGTTTCTACTGCGGGTAAAGAAGCTTCGGGTACTGGTAACATGAAGTTTGCCATGAATGGCTCTTTGACTATTGGGACATTAGATGGGGCTAATATCGAGATTCGGGAAGAAGCAGGCGCAGAAAACTTTTTCCTTTTTGGTTTGACTGCCGAGGAAGTCTATCAAATGAAAGCCCAAGGTTATGAACCAAGAGAATACTACGAGAATAATCCAGACCTCAAAGCAGTACTCGATCGCATTGCCAAAGGCTATTTTAGTCACGGCGATACCAGATTATTCCAACCGATAGTCGATTCTTTACTCTATGACGACCCTTATATGCTGCTAGCAGATTTTCAAGCCTATATTGACTGTCAAGAAGAAGTTTCTCAAGCTTATAAAGACCAGGCAAAATGGACTCGAATGTCTATTCTCAATTCTGCACGGATGGGTAAATTCTCCAGCGATCGAACTATTAGTGAATATTGCCAAGAAATCTGGAAGTTAAAACCAGTCAAAATCAACATAGACACCTACAATCAAAAAACTGTAGGAATTCGCGCTAACAGTTAAAGCTAAATAAAGTAGGGAAAAGGTCTTGCCTTTTCTCTACCTCAAAACTTTAACGGGCTTCGCCCTTAAGGAAGAAGGAAGAAGGGATTTTTAAAAAAACTTCTTTCTTTTTTTCTTTTAAAACTGCAAACTCCTTCATGAGTGAGTATTTGGGCGGGTGCCCCGTCCTTCATCCTTCATTTAATTTACTTAAAACTCGCTTCGCAGGTTTATAGCTATCAGCTATCAAATTTATAACAATTATTTTTTATACTATTTGAGGTCGAACAATTATTGTAGTCATAATTAAGTGATAAGCAACCATAAACTTGTAAATTCTTAATTTATTAGACACAATAAATCTAAGACCCTATTAAAAAGTTGTATTTTCAATTTACGAGGTATTAATAAAACATTGTTTGTACTTAATGGATATGAATATTTTTTGGGCTTCTTGCTCATCTGTGGTGCTGTCCCCGTTCTGGCTTTAACTGCCTCTAAGCTTTTAAGACCTGGTGAGGGTGGGCCAGAAAGACGCACGACCTATGAATCTGGGATGGAACCTATCGGTGGTGCTTGGATTCAATTTAACATTCGCTATTATATGTTTGCCCTAGTATTCGTCGTTTTTGATGTAGAAACAGTGTTTTTATATCCTTGGGCAGTAGCATTTAATAGTTTGGGGTTACTTGCTTTTGTCGAAGCCCTAGTTTTTATAGCTATTTTAGTAGTTGCTTTAGTATACGCATGGAGAAAAGGAGCTCTTGAGTGGTCATGACTTCTAAAACTTTTGAACAACAACAAACAGAAAAAATTCTCAACCCGATCGCCCCTACTCAGGTAACTCAAGATTTATCGGAAAACGTTATTTTGACAACCGTAGACGATCTATACAATTGGGCAAAACTATCTAGTCTTTGGCCGATGCTCTACGGTACAGCTTGCTGTTTTATCGAGTTTGCTGCTTTAATCGGTTCTAGATTTGACTTCGATCGCTACGGCTTAGTTCCTCGTTCTAGTCCACGTCAATCAGATTTAATCATTACAGCAGGAACAGTTACCATGAAAATGGCACCTGCTTTGGTTCGTCTTTATGAAGAAATGCCCGAACCTAAATATGTTATCGCTATGGGTGCTTGTACTATTACTGGAGGAATGTTTAGCATGGACTCTCATAGTACGGTACGGGGTGTAGATAAGTTAATTCCTGTAGATGTCTACATTCCTGGTTGTCCTCCTCGCCCCGAAGCTATTTTTGATGCGATTATCAAGTTGCGTAAAAAAGTTTCTAACGAATCTATCCAAGAAAGAGCTTCTGTGTTGCAACAAACTCATCGCTATTACAGCACAACCCACAATATGAAAGCTGTTGCCCCAATTCTGGATGGTAAATATTTACAGTCCCCAACTCGTCAAGCTCCTCCAAAAGAATTAACTGAAGCTATGGGTATGCCAGTACCACCAGCTTTACAACAAGTAACAGAAGAGGAGGTAGACCGTGACTGAAGAGCAAAAAGTAGAAAATAATACCCCTGAAGAAAATGATGAGGCTTCCGAGTTAGTTCCCGCAGGGGTTGTTTCTAGCTGGTTAACTGAAAATGATTTTACTAATGAGCCTCTAGCACCAGACCATAGTCAGGTAGAGCTAATTAAAGTAGAACCAGAGTTTCTTATTCCTATTGCTACTGCCCTATATGCTTATGGCTTTAACTATATGCAATGTCAGGGAGCTTACGATCTCGGCCCTGGGAAAGAACTAGTTAGTTTTTATCATCTGATCAAAGTAGGTGACGATATCACTTCTCCTGAGGAAGTAAGACTAAAAGTCTTTTTACCTAGAGATAACCCTAGAGTGCCTTCTGTCTATTGGATTTGGAAAGGGGCGGATTGGCAAGAACGGGAAAGCTATGATATGTACGGTATTATCTATGAAGGGCATCCCAATCTCAAACGGATTTTAATGCCAGAAGACTGGGTTGGTTGGCCTTTACGCAAAGATTATATCTCTCCCGATTTTTACGAATTACAAGACGCTTATTAATAGGCTTAAAGCTAAGACAAATAAGCGATAGTAAGGTGGGTAATGCTCACCTTATTTCAGTTTTTGCGGAGTTTTGGCAGAAATATAATTCAAGCTTGCTGAAAAATTTAGATTGAAAGAGATAAATTTTGCAATAGCTTTCTAATATAATTCCAATATAAACTTTATTTCTTAAGATTCATTCCTATCGTTATTAAATAATTTTCTTGGCAAATCTTCAATTGCTTTTTTAAAGATAGTAAAATCGTCTAAAATTCTGACTAAGACTAATGCTCCCTGAATTTGCATAATCGCTTCGATCGATCGATCTTTGGCTTTATTTGGTTCAATTCCCGCTTCAATTAATACCCGAGCTAGAGTATCGATCCATATTTGCAGTCTCTGCTTAACAGAATCATGAAATAAATTATCCGCTTCACCAAAAGACATAATTGCTAAAAAACAAGTATTTCTGCCGTTATCATAAAATTCCTGCAAGCTATGGCACATAGCCTGAATTCTTTCTACAGGTTCACCTTGCTCCCATAAAGGTTTTAAAACTTTATCTCTAAAGCAACTGCCTACATAGTCAAAAACCGCACCAGCCATTTCTTCTTTACCTTTGGGGAAGTGATGGTAAAGGCTAGCTTTACTTAAACCACTAGCTTGAGAAAGCATCGATAGGGTAGTTCCTTCATAGCCGTATTTTCTGAAAACGGGAATTAATTTGATTATCGCCTTTTGAGTACTGAGCGATCGCTCTTTTTCTGTTGGCATAAACTGTATTTTTTTTCTTTGTTGACATTATACCGAACAATCGGTAAAGTAACTTTATCTACCAAACGTTCGGTAAAAAAAATGACGATTAAACTTTTTGCTCATGAACTATCGGGTAATTGCTACAAAGTAAAATTATTACTTTCCCTCTTAGGTTTAGAACACGAAATAGTAAATGTTGACTTAATGAAAGGAGAACATAAATCTCCTGAGTTTTTAAAAATCAATCCTTTTAGTCAAGTTCCCGTATTGGTAGACAAAGAGCGAGTATTTCAGGACTCACAAGCAATTCTAGTTTATCTGGCGCAGAAATATGGAGATGAAAATTGGCTGCCCAACGATGCGGAGTCTCTTAGTCGTATTGTCCGTTGGCTATCTATTACCGCAGGAGAAATTAGTCAAGGTTTAGCCTTAGCAAGGCGATTTTATCTACTGAATGATACAAAGATCGATATTGAAATAGCAACCCAAAAGTCTACTTTTATTCTTCAGCAAATTGAGCGACATTTAGCAGATAGAGAATGGCTAGAATTAGAGCGTACTACCATTGCCGATATCGCAGTATTCCCTTATGTAGCTCTTGCACCTGATGGAAAAATTGCTTTAGATATATATCCTCATATTCAAGCATGGATCGATCGCCTTAAAAAACTATCTGGTTTTGTGAGTATGGGCGGATTGTAATTCTATAAATAAACCAATAGGAAAAGATGATGAGAAAAAAATTTACTGAAATTGCTTTTACTCCTAGTGTGAAAGCTGCTCAAACTCGTTATGGTACTCGCAAAATCTATGAAAATTTTGTTAGAGGGGATATTGAAGAAGACTTTCTTGCTCAAGAAGAAATTGAGTTTATTCAAGCACGAGATAGTTTTTATTTAGGGACAGTAAGCAGTAATGGATATCCCTACATTCAGTTTAGAGGTGGAGCAAAAGGTTTTTTAAAAATTATTGATAATAAGACTTTAGGTTTTGCCGATTTTAAAGGCAATTTACAATATATTAGTGTTGGTAATTTAGCAGACAGCGATCGGGCGAAGCCCGCTAGTCAAGCTGGGCGCGTTTTTTTGTTTTTAATGGATTATGCTCATCGTCGTCGTTTAAAAATATGGGGAAGAGGAAAAGTAGTAGATAGCGATCCTGAATTATTACAACAGCTAATAGTACCTAATTATCCTGCTGAGGTAGAAAGAGGTATCTTAATTACCATTGAAGCAATGAGTTGGAACTGTCCGCAACATATACCCGTACTCTATTCAGCAGCAGAAGTTCAAGCTAAGATTGCACCCTTGAAAGCGAGGATTAAAGAATTAGAACTAGCCTTAGCTAAGAAAAATACAGATTAATAAGTTGTGTTGTCTTGAAAAACTAAAAGTAGTTCTCGATCTAATTGGCGATCGTCTTCTTTTTATTTATTATGAATTTTGCAGTCACTTTTAATTACCAAACAAAGAAAGTGGCAATATAAATTAAAAATAAATCTTTCTATAATTGGTTGACGGTGAAATTTGAAACCTATATACTTTATTATACTAGGAAAGGTAAATAATTTATTTTTATCTTAGCCATATTTTAACTGCTATATCAGCTAAATATTCTGCACGTTTTTCAATAGACTTTTCATTCCATATATCGACATTTTGAAAATATTTGTTTAAATAAACTTTGGATTCTTGATATATTTTTTTCTTATATTCAAATGGTTTATTAGAAAGCCCTGAATTATCACCAGTCAAGGTGAGATTACCCAAAGTATGCAACCATTTTCTTTTGACATCATTATAATTAGTTCCTAAATCTTTTTTCCATTCTGAAGTTAAACTTTGAGGCATAATATGCTCTATCGTAAGATTATCAGTATTAACTTTTTCTTTTTGATATGATGACTCTTCCAAACGCTCTAAAATAAATTTTACTCTTGGAGCATCATTTTTCTTATATATAACTTTTTCAATAATTCCTTTCCGAAACTTATCATCTTCTGGCCAAATTTTATTACCGCTATACTTGCTTAATACAGTGTGTAGCCCTTTGACTAAATCATTAGGATTATTTTTTTTAACTTCCTCATAAAGATTATCAAATACTTTACCTAAAGTATTTGGAGGAATGTCAGCAAACCATCTTCTAATAAAATAAGATTCTAAATAGAGCAAAATTTGTTTAAAGTCTTCAAGAGATAAAATATTTCTGTCATAGTCATTATAGATATTTAGTCGAAAAATATGACAAGTACTAAAATCTAGCTTTTGAAAATAGCCAAAGTATTTTTTTAAAATAGCTTCTTCTTCTAAATTAGTAAATATTATGCACTGATAATATTGGGCAAATCTAATGATTGTATTTATTTCATCTTCTATATTATTATTAGAACTATCTATTTGACTTTTAATAGATTGATATACTTCTTTTTTCGGTATTGATTTTCCATCTTTACGAAGATAAAACCAAAAAAAATCAGTTATTAATTCTGAATATTTTTCTTCTTTTGGATTATTGTCTTTGAAAGTTGTTTCAACGGGAAGCCATTTTTCTTTCTTCCAAGAATATGGTCTTTGAAAAAGAGGAACTCTGAATTGTTTTGTTCCCTCTAGTAAATTACGGAGATTGGTTTCTGCTGCTTTCATATTAAGAGTAGGTTTTTGGATTTTTATATAATCATTCCCACTCTTTTGCTCAAAATATCAAGATATTCAGGTTTTTTGCTTGAAACTTAGAAATTAGAAAAAAACTCCCCTCTCCTTGTAGGAGAGGGGCTGGGGGAGAAGTTAAACAGGCATACCTAAAATATCTTCAATCTTGGGCATTTCTTCTAAAGGAATTACTCTTCCTTCGTCTTCAAAACCTACAATTTGGTCGAAGTTGAGATAGCGATATAATTCTCCTTCAAAGGGTTTAATTTTCTCTTGGACGATTTCCATGTATTCTTCTACTGTCGGAATCTTACCTAACAAGGCACAGACAGCAGCGAGTTCAGCAGAACCAAGATAAACCCGTGCGCCTTTACCCATGCGGTTGTTAAAGTTACGGGTAGAAGTAGAGAAAACAGTAGCATTATCTTCTACGCGGGCTTGATTACCCATACATAAAGAACAGCCAGGCATTTCGGTACGTGCGCCAGCAGCAGCGAAGATACCATAAACTCCTTCTTCGCGGAGTTGTTTTTCATCCATACGGGTGGGGGGACAAATCCACAAACGCCCTTTAACTACCCCTGCACCTTCAAGGATTTTAGCAGCAGCGCGATAATGTCCGATATTAGTCATACAAGAACCGATAAATACTTCATCTATCTTGTCTCCCTCACATTCTGACATGAGTTTAACGTTATCGGGATCGTTAGGGGCAGCAACGATAGGTTCTTTGATTTCGTTGAGGTTAACTTCAATAATATCTGCATATTCTGCATCTTCATCGGCAGACATTAATTGGGGATTAGCCAACCATTGTTCCATCTTAGCTACACGACGCATGAGAGTACGGGCATCTTGATAGCCCCGCGCTACCATATTTTTTAGTAAAGAAATATTCGATCGCAAGTATTCTGCTACGGTTTCTTCACTTAGTTTAATTGTACTGCCAGAACAAGAGCGTTCTGCGGTAGCGTCGGTAAGTTCAAAGGCTTGTTCTACTTTCAAATCGGGTAAACCTTCCATTTCCATCACGCGCCCGTTAAAAACATTTTTTTTGTTTTCTTTGGCAACGGTTAGTTTTCCTTCTTGGATGGCTACCCAGGGAATAGCATTGACAATGTCTCTGAGGGTAACTCCTGGTTGCAATTCTCCCGTAAAACGAACTAAAACAGATTCGGGCATATCGAGAGGCATTACTCCTAAAGCTGCTGCAAAAGCCACTAAACCAGAACCCGCAGGGAAGGAAATACCTAAAGGAAAACGAGTATGGGAGTCACCACCAGTACCAACGGTATCGGGTAATAACATCCGATTTAACCAAGAGTGAATAATCCCATCGCCAGGGCGTAATGCTACCCCACCACGGGTAGAGAAAAAGTCGGGTAATTGTTTATGGGTTTTGATATCTACTGGTTTGGGATAGGCTGCGGTATGACAGAAGGTTTGTAAGGTTAAATCCGCATTAAAACCGAGACAAGCTAATTCTTTTAATTCATCTCTAGTCATCGGGCCTGTGGTATCCTGAGAACCAACAGTCGTCATCATGGGTTCGCAAGATGTGCCAGGGCGGACACCAGGTAAACCGCAAGCTTTGCCTACAATTTTTTGTCCTAGGGTAAAGCCTTTGCCTGTATCTTCGGGCATAGAGGGACGAACGAATAGGGGATAAAGTTCTAATCCTAAGGCATGACGGGTTTTATCTGTTAATGCCCTACCAATAAGTAAGGGAATTCTACCCCCTGCACGAACTTCGTCTAAAATAGTTTCGGGTTTGAGAGTGAAGGTAGAGATAACATCGCCATTTTCGTTAGTAATTTCTCCTTTGTAAGGATGAATAGTAATTACATCTCCTGTATTCATCTGAGAAACATCACACTCGATGGGTAATGCCCCAGAATCTTCCGCAGTATTAAAGAAAATAGGCGCAATTTTACCACCTAAAATATAGCCACCAGCTTTTTTATTAGGAATAAACGGTATTTCCATTCCTAAATGCCAGAGTACGGAGTTAATTGCTGATTTGCGAGATGAACCAGTACCGACAACATCCCCAACATAAGCAACGGGATGCCCTTTCCTTTTAAGGTGAACGATAGTAGCTAACCCTCCAGGCATTTTCGACTCTAGCATGGCTAAAGCATGGAGAGGAATATCGGGGCGAGTAGTTGCATGGGGGGCAGGAGATAAGTCATCGGTGTTGGTTTCTCCTGGTACTTTAAAAACAGTTACGGTAATATTTTCAGCTAACTTAGGGCGACTGATAAACCATTCTGCATTCGCCCAAGAGTCGATTACTTGTTTGGCATAGGGATTAACGTCAGAAAGTTCTAAAACATCATTAAAAGCATCGAACACTAGCAAAGTTTTACTTAAAGCACTAGCAGCTTCGGCAGCAATATTAGGATCGTTAGATTTAAGCAAACTAACTAAAGACTGAACGTTATAGCCTCCTACCATTGTGCCTAGTAAATCTACTGCACCTTGGGGGGAAATTAAAGGACATTTAATTTCTTTTTTGGCAATAGCAGTAAGAAATCCCGCTTTGACATACGCTGCTTCGTCTACACCAGGGGGGACTCTATCTCTGAGTAACATCAAGAGTTCCGCTTTTTCCGCTTCTGGTGGATTTTTTAAGAGTTCGCATAGTTGGGATGTTTGTTCTGCGTTTAGGGGAAGAGGTGGTATCCCCATAGCTTCTCTTTCTGCTTTATGTTGGCGATAGGCTTCTAGCATTCGATCTCCTCTCTATCTATAGATTTATTGCAGAGTATATATTCTCTCATCGATTTTCCTCAATCATTGTTGGCAGAGAGAACTTTTCTGTTAAATAAGCTTTAAAATCTTGGTTGTTAGTTGTTAGTTGTTGGTTGTTAGGGGTCAACAGCCGTTGACCCGTACAGTTATAGTATCCCTGCCAGGTTTATACTGTCTTTTGTTTCTTATTTTTATTTAAGACGATCGCTATTTAGTGGATTGATGTTTTCTTTTAATGTATCGATAATTTTGGATTATTGTCGATCGAGACAAAATTAAGTTGGGTTAAACTACAGCGCGACCTAATTTATACTGACTTTGATAACTGGCGTAGTGCAAAACATTGACGGAAATTTTAAGTTCTTGTTCGATCGCTCATGATAAATATAGATCGATTCAAACTAGATGAAGCGATCGCTTCTAGCTATTGAAAATATATTTTATTTACCATAACAGTTAAATTAGGGATTCAAGAGAAAACTAGTTACAATTACCTCTTTAGCGGATTAAAAAAGAGAAAATCTTTAAATCTATTTGAAAAAATTATCAATAACTTGAAATTGCGATCGAAATCGTAAATAATATCTAAGTGCAAATAATTCTAAATAAGAGTTCAAATAAGCCTACCAATATATAGGCGTTTTCTCTAGTCTCTGACGCTTAAATGACCTCAAGCAAGTACAACGATATGAAAATTCGGACACAAATCAAAGAATTAGAACTTGGTTCAGTAGGGATTATAGTTGGTTATGCCCAAGCTTACGGCGGATACATGGGTAAATTAATCAAGATGGGTTTAAAACCCAATACGGAATTCGTCGTTCTTTGTAATACTTGCGAGGCAGGTGCTGTAGAAATTTTATTAAAAAAAGGAATTATCAAACTATCAAAATCCGAAGCTGATGCTCTATGTGTCGAAGATATTGAAGAGAGTGAAAATTACTATGGTTATTAGTCATTAGTAGGGGTCAACGGCAGTTGACCCGTAGATTTATTAGTTAAAAACTAACAACTAACGACTAAGGTTTAGCCGAAAGCAATACCAAACTAATGACGATCGCAGATAAAACTAAAAATCCAGCCATAATTGCCGAAAACTTATCTTTTTCTGCTAAAGCTTTCCCCTCAGACTTACCTTTAATTGCGTGCCAAACATGACCGCCCAAAAAGATAGCACATAAACTAAATTGAACTGCTGCAAACTGAGTTAAATCCTCTCCATAAAATACTTCAGGATAAACCAAATCGTTAAAAGCCACAAAATAGCCAGAAGTAAAAGCCATTAAAGCAACACCAGCCAAACTATAAGAAAGAATAGCGTGTCCGTTATAAGTAAAAGCTTTTTTTGCCCAACCCAACGGTTCAGTAGTAATATGCCATGCACCACCAGCAATGCACATTAAACCAATCCAAATATGTCCGCCGATGACATCCTCTAAATTATCGACTGCTGCCATACCCAAAGGATTCCAACTACCACGATCGAAACCAAAAATATAACCGAAAATAGTAAAAGGACTCAGAGTAGGATTGGTGATAGTTCGCACATCGGCAATAGCAGGGTCATAAATACCACCCCATAAAGTTGCTTTACCTACAAACAGTAATGCTGCTACACCCAGAAAAATTAGATGATGTCCGAGAATAAAACCCAACTTTTTCGGATCGTCCCATTCATAATGAAATTTGGGAGCGCGCCATTGTCCGTCTTTAAGTACCGCAGCACCACGAAAAACATGAAATAGTCCTCCTGCACCTAATACCGCAGAGGCAACTAAATGTAAAATGGCAATGACAAAATAAGGGTAAGTATTTATTACTTCTCCTCCTGCGCCAATACCCCAACCCAAACGGGCAAGGTTAGGGAGTAAAAGTAAATTCTGCTCGTACATGGGTATACCAGGAGTAAAGCGAGTTACTTCTAAAAGGGTAATCGAACCCGCCCAAAACATAATTAATCCTGCATGAGCGAGATGCGCACCTAATAGTTGACCCGATAAATTAATTAATCTGGCATTACCAGATAACCAACTCCAGTCCGTTGGTGATGTTTTTATTGATGTTGTTGCTGTCATAATAATTTTCTTGAATATTTGCGACCAAAATAAAAAGTAAGCTTAATGCAAAGCTGAAATTGCACTAAGCTGTAAAGAGAGAGAGAGAACACGATTGCACAATGTGGGAGTTTCCCTATTCGGCAGTTGCAGCCTGTGGTTTAGCCATACTAACTACTGGCTCACCTGCTTTGGGAGTTCCTGCATTGTCTAATGCTTGAGTAATTCTGCGGAAGTCAAAGCCAATAGCTCTGAGGGCGTGCCAGAGATGACCTTGTAAGAAGAAAAAGCCTAGGAAGAAATGGGCATTAGCTAACCAACACCGAGCAGTATGTGTACCCAAAGGTAAATCTGCGGTATCGGCAAAGTAGGGAACGACTCCTAACTTAACTTCTAGTACTTGTCCGTAGAATTCTACGGGATAAGCCAAGGTATTGACCGCACAGAAATAAGAAGCGACAAAAGCAGCTAGGGCAATTCCACCCAGAGAATAAGAAAGAATAGCTTCTCCAGAAAAGATTAATGCTTTCTTTGCCCAGTCTAAAGGAGGAGTAATAATGTGCCAAATACCACCCGCAATTAACAAAATGCCAACATAGATATGACCGCCAACTAAATCTTCTAAGTTATCTACAGAAGCAAAGTGAGTTTGATATCCATAGATGGTCAAAGGATTTAAAGTAGGATCGGTGACTATTCTGACATCTTGAATGGTTGCATCATATAATCCGCCCCAAAACATGGCTTTAGCAACTAAAAGTAATGCTCCTGCACCAAGAAAGAGTAGATGATGACCGAGAATAAGACCGAGTTGTTTGGGATCGTCCCATTCAAAATGAAATTTGCGAGCTTGTCCAGAAGTTTCTTTGAGATCGCTAGGAGCTTTAAATGTATGGAATAATGCCCCTGCACCAAGGACGGCAGACGAAATTAGATGTACTGCCCCCACTACAAACATGGGATAAGTATTAACTACTTCTCCTCCCGCGCCAACACCTATACCCAGAGTAGCTAAATGAGGTAACAAAATTAAGCCTTGTTCTCCCATGGGTAAACTAGGGTCAAACTTAGAAAGCTCGAAAAAGGTAAATGCTCCTGCCCAAAAAACGATTAATGCTGCTTGGGCTGCATGAGCAGCAATAAATAAGCCTGATAGGTTGGCAAAACGAGCATTGCCCGCCCACCAATCATACCTCACTTTAGGTTTATCGTAGGTTTGCAATGTAAAACCTCCTAAATTAATTAGTTAATTACTAACTATTCTCAATAGTCAGCCAATAAATTTATTTTGCATTAACAATAATTTTTTGCAAGTATTTTGTTAACAAAACTTAAAGCAATCGCTTGATTTCGAGATAGAATCTTTGTCCAGTATCTACTTAATACCAAATACCTTGCTTGATTTAAGTTACTTGTAAATTTAGCTATTTTTGCTTGACTTTCTTATTAAAAAAGAAAAATATTTGCAATAAACTATTTTTTTGCTGTAAGCTAGACAGCAAATTATTGATTTTAATTTTCAATTACGTCACACAGGAGGTTAGTCACCGTGACAGCTATCATGGATAGTCCTCAGGGAACTATGGAATCAACAGATATACCCTGGTGGTCTGGCAACGCCAGATTGCGAGATATGTCTGGTAAACTCTTAGGGGCGCACGTTGCTCATGGAGGCTTAATTGTTTTCTGGGCAGGAGCAATTACTTTATTTGAATTATCTCGCTTCGATACTACTCAACCCATGTACGAGCAGGGTTTGATCTTGCTACCCCATTTAGCTAGTTTGGGTTGGGGTGTAGGTACAGGAGGAGAGATAGTTAATACTTATCCCTACTTTGTAATCGGTACATTACATCTAATTTCTTCTGCTTTCCTTGGTTTTGGAGGAATTTATCACAGTCTTTTTGGTCTGAAATATTTAGAAAATAAATATTCTTTCTTTGGTTATGATTGGCGCGATACGAACAAAATGACTACTATTATCGGCATTCACCTGATTTTACTAGGGTTAGGAGCTTTTTTATTAGTAGCTAAAGCAATGTTTGTTGGTGGTATTTACGATCCAGCCATTGAAAATGTGAGAACTGTAAGTAATCCTACCCTAAATCCTGGTATTATTTTTGGCTATGTGTTTGGTGCAGTGGGGAAAAACTGGATTGCTGGTGTCGATAACTTAGAAGATTTAATTGGCGGTCATATTTGGATAGGTGCAATCCTAATTGTTGGCGGATTTTGGCATATTGTCACTAAACCTTTTGCCTGGACAAAAAATTTATTTGTTTGGTCGGCAGAAGCCTATCTTTCTTACAGTTTGGGTGCATTAGCTTTAATGGGATTTATCGCTGCTTACTTCTGTGCAGTGAATACGACAGTCTACCCAGAAGTTTTTTACGGTTCGTCTTTGTCAATTAAGTTAGGTATTTTTCCCTATTTCTCTTCAGATAACACAGATTTACTTTCGTCGCGTATATGGCTAGCCAATGCTCATTTTTGGCTAGCTTTCTTTTTTCTCCAGGGTCATATTTTTCACGCTTTAAAGGCTGCTGGCTTTGATTTTGGCAAGGGAATAGTTGAAGCTAGTTTGATTCCTCCCGAACCCGATTTTTAGTTAGCTAAAAGTAAGGGCGTAATTCTGAGGAAACCTCAGAATGCTGACGAGCGACCCCGCTGCGGTTTCCGCAGCTTGGGAACGCGCGAGTAGCCCGCACCCGAAGGGCTAACAGCTAATAACTAATTGAGCAACACAGAAGAAATAACGAGGTCAAACTATGACAGCAGTAATCGCAGAAAGTCCCAATAAAAATAAGATTCCCCAGGTGGGATGGTGGGCTGGTAATGCCCGTTTTGTTAATCTAACAGGAAAGTTACTTGGAGCGCATATTGCCCATGCTGGCTTAATTGTACTTTGGGCGGGAGCATTAACTTTATTTGAAATATCCCGCTACAATCCCGATTTACCAATGTACGAACAAGGTCTAATTTTGTTGCCCCATTTGGCGACTTTGGGCTTTGGTGTAGGGGATGGAGGACAAGTTATCGATACTTATCCCTATTTTGTTATCGGTGTTTTACATTTAGTCTCTTCGGCAGTTTTAGGGGCTGGTGGTATCTATCATTCCCTTTTGGGTGCAGAAGTTTTAGACCAAAATGATAGCTTTGCGGGCTTTTTTGGCTATGACTGGAAAGATGGAGATAAGATGACTACCATTATTGGTATTCACTTGGTTTTGTTGGGCATAGGTGCATTCTTATTAGTCTTTAAGGCGATGTTTTGGGGGGGGATTTTTGACCCCTGGGCTGGCGAGGCTGGAGGAGTAAGAATTGTCACTGACCCGACGATTAATCCTGCTACTATTTTTGGCTATCTAGTTGGGGCTTCTGGTAAAGAGGGAATGGCAGCCGTGGATAATTTAGAAGATATTATTGGCGGTCATATTTGGATTGGCTCTCTTTGTATTTTGGGGGGTTTTTGGCATATGGCAACTAGACCTCTGAGTTGGGCAAGAGAAGCCTTAGTCTATTCTGGAGAGGCATATCTATCTTACAGTTTAGGCGCGATCGCCTATATGGGTTTTTTCGCTGCTTATTTTTGTACGGTTAATTCTACTGCCTACCCCGAAGTATTTTATGGCCCTGTGGGTTTAACCGAGACAGAGACGGGGATTGTTACTGCTAGGAGTTGGTTGGCTGCCTTCCATATTGCTTTCGCCACTGTATTTCTTTTTGGGCATATTTGGCACGCATTAAGAGCTAGGGCTGTTGCTGCTGGCTTTGATTTCCGTCGGGGTGATACCTTAGTTCAATATGCAGGCAATCCTCAAATTGGTAATTTGGAAACTCCTCTTAATTCCTCTGACTTCTCTTTGTGGTTATTGAAATATTTACCGATTTATCGTCCTGGTTTATCTCCTTTATTTCGAGGGCTAGAAATTGGTATGGCTCATGGCTATTTACTTTTTGGCCCTTTTGCTCTTTTAGGCCCTCAAAGAAATTCTGATGATGCCAATTTGATTGGCTTACTTGCTGCGTCTGGGTTGATTTTGATTCTGACTATTTGCCTTTCTATTTACGGTACGGTTTCTTTTCGGAAGGAATTTAGAACCGATAGGCTTACTTATAGTACCGCCAATCCAGTTGTGCCTGAGTCCCTGAAAACTGTAGATGGATGGAGTCAGTTCGCTGCTGCTTTCTTTGTTGGCGGTGTTGGTGGCGCATTTTTTGCCTACCTCATTTACGATAACCTAGATGTACTGAAAAATATTGCTGGAGGCAATTTCTAGCTAAAAATTTTTCCAATTTATTGCCAAAGATTAGCAATAGTGATAAGTTGAGAAAAGTATTAGGCTCGGGTTTTTTACGAAAGGCTTCTCTACAGAGAGTTTATCTATCTACAAGATTTTCTTTCATTTATTCAGAATTGCAACCATGAGAGTATCCCAGAAAATTGCCTCCTCGGCTATTGACGAAACTTTTCTATTAATTTACGGGGCGTACAAGCCCCGCCCTTCGAGGGCGGGGTCAGCCCCTCACTAATAAATTACTACGCCATGTAGATAGAAAAGGTATTTATTGGTTTTGCAGCGAATGCAGACAAAAAATGCCAACTCTTTTGAAGCCTCAACTCAAACAAATAACTTAAGCATTGGAGTAAATAAATATGTCTAAAATTGGTCTTTTTTACGGTAGCACTACAGGTAAAACCGAATCAGCAGCAGAAATGATTCAAGCTGAATTTGGCGGTGAAGACGTGGTTACTTTGCATGAAATTGCCGATGTCGAAAATAGTAATTTTGCCGACTACGAGTATATTATTATCGGCTGTCCTACTTGGGATATTGGGGAACTCCAAGCAGACTGGCAAGGTTATTTTGACGAGCTAGACGAGGTAGATTTCAGTGGTAAAAAAGTAGCCTACTTCGGTACGGGAGACCAAATTGGATATGCAGAAAACTTTCAAGATGCCATGGGAATGTTGGAAGAAAAAATTTCTTCTTTAGGAGGTAAAACCGTAGGTCATTGGTCTACAGATGGTTACGAACACGAAGCCTCTAAAGCTGAAAAAAACGGTCAATTTGTAGGACTTGCTTTAGATGATGATAACCAATCAGAACTAACCGAATCCAGAATTAAAGAATGGGTCGGAAAGCTAAAATCTGAATTTGGAGTTTGATAGCTATTTAAACTAGTTTCATTCTCTTAGTTAATTGTCGATCGCGATCGACAATTAATTATTAATTATTAACCTTAGTAAAAGTAAGAGCAATGCACTTATTTATTTGTTTTACTATTTGGACTATGGTGGTTAGCTTAATGATTTGGCGAAGTTGTCAAACAGTGAAAGAAGCTATTAACCACCTAAAACGCTTACACAAAATACCTTGTGCTAAATGCCTGTATTTTACAGGAGAATATAACTTAAAATGTACGGTCAATCCATCTAATGCTTTGTCAGAAAAAGCGATCGATTGTCGAGACTTTGAATTATGTTCTTCTCGCCAGAATCATATTTGGAAAAAAAATATACAGAAACAATATGGCAATTGTAATAAATTAAACCAAGAATTTTAGTATTTTTGATTAATTTAAGTTAATTTTCAAAACTATTCCTTCGTAAATAAAAAAATGAGCCAAAAAATAGAAAGCATTTGGATTAATACTAATCCTAGTTTCCAGAGATTCGAGTCTTCTCTAATTCGCTACCTATCCAAAGGGACAACTATAGCTAGATGGGAATACTATCAAAATCGAGATGAGCCTTGTTCTTTAGATATTGCCCTAGTCTTACTTCACGACTATCTTAAATCTTTAGCTCAACCAATAAATTTAATCGGTCATAGTACGGGGGGTTTACTAGGATTATTCTATGCTCGTAAATATCCTCATAAAGTTAAATCTCTGACTTTACTGGGAGTAGGCGTTCATCCCGCAGTAGACTGGCAAGCTCATTATTACGCATTGAGACAGCTTTTACCTTGTAGTCAAGACATTGTTTTGGCACAAATGGTACAAAAAATATTTGGCTATCAAAATAAGTATAATACTCAGGGCTTAATTAATATTCTCAAACAAGATTTAGATACATCTCCTTCTCCTCATTCTCTCCATCAAAGATATAGTATTGCACCAGAAAGAGTATCCGTGCCTTTAATGGTTTGTGGTAGTAGAAATGATTCGATCGTGGATATTAACGCTTTAAACGGTTGGCAAAACTATCTTAAACCAGAAGATACTTTATGGGAATGTCCTCAAGGTTATCATTTCTTCCATTATTTTTATCCCCAAGAAGTCGGCAGACAAGTACTAAAGTTTTGGGATATATCTACTACTAATTCTATTTCCTCTTTTTCTTATGATTTGTCGAAATAGAAGAACTATGAGTATAAATTGAAAATCTCGATCGTGCTAGCTTTTAGCTTTTAGTTTGTAGCTTTTAGTTTTGGTTAATCGAGGTTTGCCTTTGCCCATGGAATTAGAATAAATTCAGCTTTTTCCTTTTAAAGTTAAAATTGATTCTAAAATTACAACAACTCGATCGCCAACAGGCAATAGAAATTCTGGACTGGCGTTATCCTTCTCCTTATGATTTTTACAACTTTCATGCGGATAATTTACCAGAAGACTTGTGTTATCTGCTTGAGAGAAAAAACGCCTTTTTTGCAATTTTAAACCAGCAAGAAGAACTTGAGGGATATTGTTCTTTTGGAGAAGATGGTAAAGTAGCTGGTGGTTGCTACCATGCCGAAGCTCTTGATATTCTTATGGGAATAAGACCAGATTTAGTAGGTAAAGGGTTACAAAAAAATATGACAAAGATGGACAGTCTTGGACAAAATCCTCCCCATTTCGGCTCATTTTTCAGTACAAAAATACTAAAAAATGAGGATTTTGTCCTCACAAGGACGAAAAAATAAGAC